>DASPPM010000173.1:0-7751 GCA_035625535.1 Alphaproteobacteria bacterium | reverse complement strand
CTCGAAATGGAGGAAGGGGTAGTCGCCGTCGGTACCCCAGTTGCGGCCGTAGAGCGTGGTGCGGCCGCAGAGGTTGAGCGCTCCGGCCACGAGCCGTCCCCGCTTCTCCGCCATCACGAGCACGATCTTCTCCGCCATGCTCGCGCCGAGGCGGGCGAAGAAGTCGCGCGTGAGGTAGGGGTGGCCCCATTTGCGGTCGCCGGTATGCCGATAAAAGCGGAAGAAGGCGTCCCAGTGGCGCTCCTCGATCTCCTTCCCGGTGAGCGTCAGGATGTCGAGTCCGCCCGCGAGCGCCGCCTCGCGCTCCTTGCGGATGTTCTTGCGCTTGCGCGAGCTCAAGGCGGCGAGGAAATCCTCGAAGCTGCCGTAGCCGCGGTTCAGCCAATGGAACTGCTCGCCCTCGCGCTGGAGGAGGCCGGCCGAGCCGAGGGCGAGCCACTCCGCCTCGGTCGGGAAGGTGATGTGGAGCGAGGAGACGCCGAGCCGCCGCGCCACCTCGATCATGCCGGCGATGAGCGCCTCGCGCGTGCCGGCCGGAGCCTGGGGGTGGACGAGCAGGCGCGGGCCGGTGACCGGCGTGAAGGGAACCGCGACCTGGAGTTTGGGGTAATAGCGCCCGCCCGCGCGCTCGTACGCCTCGGCCCAGCCGTGATCGAAGACGTACTCGCCGTAGGAATGGCTCTTGAGGTACATGGGTGCGGCGGCAATGAGCCGGCCCGCCTTGTCCTCCATGACGAGATGGCGCGGCAGCCAGCCGGTCTTGGCGCCGGCCGAGCCGCTCTCCTCAAGCGCCATGAGGAAGGCGTGGCCGACGCTCGGGTTGTCGGCGCCGGCGACGGCGTCCCAAGCTTCCGCTTCGAGCTCCGCCATGCTGCCTGCGAGCCGGATGGCCATGGGCTCGCGGCCGTCAGGCATGGCGGCGGTCGCGGGGCGGAGGGAAAGGGGCTCGCATGCGGGGAAGCATGGCTGAGCCGCACGCGTCCGGCAAGCTCGTCCGCTCAGGCGACCTCGAGCACGGCCGCGACCTCGACGGCGACGTTCACGGGCAGCGAGCCGGAGCCGACCGCGAAGCGCGCATGCTTGCCCGCGTCTCCGAACACCTCGACGAAGAGATCGGAGGCGCCGTTCACCACCTTGGGGTGGTCGGCGAACTCGGGCACGGCGTTGACGAAGCCCTGCACCATGGCGACGCGCTTCACCTTGTCGAGGCTGCCGAGGTGCGCCTGCGCTTGGGCGAGGATGTTGAGGGCGCAAAGCCGCGCCGCCGCGCGCGCGTCCTCGAGGGAGATTTCTTTCCCCACCTTGCCCAGATATTTGAGCTCGCCGTTCCAGAAGGTGACCTGGCCCGAGACGAAGAGGATGTTGCCCACCTGCACGGCGGGGACGTAGTTGGCGACCGGTGCCGCCGCCTTGGGCAGCTCGATCTTCAGTTCCTTGAGACGAGCCTCGATCCTGCCGGCCATGAGCTTTGCTCCTTCATGCGTTCGCGTCCGCGCTCTCCGCATCACGTCGCGGCGCCGTTCGCGCGAGAGGATAGCGGCCCGCGCGCGCGCGTGCCAGTCCGAAGCGAGGTTGTGGAGGGGCGGCACTCCGCCTATGATGGCGATGCTTTCGCTCGCTTCCAAGGAGACCGCCGCCGTGCGTGCGCTTGCCTTAGCTGCAGTGATCGCAGCAGCGCTTCTTTTGGCGCTGCCCGCCGAAGCGCAGCTCCTCGGCCTCGAGCAATATCTCTCCCCGCCGTCGGTCGATTATGCCGCGGACGTGGTGATGACCGCCGACGGCGATAAGGTCGACGGCAAGATCATGCGCACGACCGGCAAGGAGCGCCGCGAGCTCACCGTGGAGGGCGAGCCCGAGATCCTCATCATCCGCCTCGACCGGCGGCTGGTCTGGAGCCTGGCGCCGGACGAAAAGCTCTACGTCGAGTCCTCGCTCGACGAGGCGCTCGGGCGCGTGCCGGGCCCCGCCGGCAAGCCGCGCGAGCCGCAACTCACGGTGACGGCGCTCGGCAGCGAGACGATCGACGGCCTGCATGCGACCAAGAAGAAGGTGAGCGGCAAGGATAGCGACGGCTCGCCCGTCGAGGGGATGGTGTGGACGAGCGACGAGGGCATCGTGTTGCGGGTCGAGAGCGAGATCGTCGACGAGGACGGCAAGCACCACAGGCTGCGCATGGAGCTCAAGAACCTGCGCATCGGTCCCCAGAATTCGGCGCTTTTCGAGATCCCGGCGGGCTACAAGCGGGTCACCCGCTCGCGCACCGGATGGCTCGTGGCGCCCGCCCGCACTCGACGCGCCTTCGCCTAGGGCGAGATCCGGGAGACGGTGCTGGAGGTCGCCCGAGGGCAGCATGACCACGGACATCGGCGAGATCCCGCTCATCAACACGGCGAATGTCATGCTCGCGACGCTCAAGGCCGCGGCCGCGAGGGACGCGACGCCGGGCGATTGCATCGAGCGGCTGATGCGCCAACTGGTGCAAGTCCACGAGAACGCCGAGGCCGCGCGCGGCGAGATCGAGGATCGCGTCGCCACGGCGCTTCAGGAGCTCGCTGCGGCGGGCCTCATCGAGGCGCTCGACGGCGGTCGCTTTCGCATCACTCCGCGCGGGCGCCGCGTGCTCGAGGAGCACCCGATGGGGGTCGACGAGACCATCCTCGCCGAATTTCGCGAGTTCCGCGATTCCGTGAAGAAGCTCGATCTCCCCTTGCCGGAGATCGGCGAGGCCGCCGCCGCCGCGCCGTTGGCACCCAAGGCCTATCTCGACGGCTACGGCGCCTATTTGGCACGGCGGCCGGTGACCGAGAACCCCCATCCGGCGGACATGAACGAGCACGGCGCTTGGGACGCCGGCTGGTTCGAAGCCCTCGACGAGGCGATCGAGAGCGGCACCGGAGCGGCGGAGGAGAGCGCTCAAAAGGGAGACTCGGGTGGCGTCTAGCGCCGCCGCTCGCGCGCGTGCCGGGACGCGCGATTCCGTATCCCCCAAGCTTGCCGCACTTCCCCGCCCGGCGCGCCGCGCCCCGGGCCTCGTGCGGGCGTGGCGCCTCCACAAGAACTCGCTCGCGGCCTGGTCGGACGACGCCTTCCGCGAGGATTTCATCGAGACGCGCATGCTCTTCCGCCGCGTTCTCGTTGCCAACGCGCCCGCGGCCGTGAAGCACGTGCTGCTCGACCGCGCCGACAATTACGTGAAGAGCTTCATCGCGCGCCAACTCTTGAAGCCGCTAGGTGAGGGCCTGCTCACGAGCGAAGGCGAAACATGGCGCCGCCAGCGGCGTACGATGGCGCCCGCCTTCCACCCCAAGCGCCTCGAAGGCTTCGCACCCGCGATGGTCGAGGCGGCCCTCGACATGCTGCAAGCTTGGCAGGGCCACGGCCGAGGTGCGGTGCGCGACATCGCGGAGGAGATGGCGCGGCTCACCCTCGACATCATCACCCGCACCATGTTCTCGAGCGACATCCGCGAGCGCGTGGACGAAGTGCGCGACGCGGTGCGCGACTATCAGCGCCTGGGCGGCAGGCCGGCGCTCTTCGATCTCCTGGGTCTGCCGCGCTGGCTGCCGCGGCTTGAGGCACGCCGCATCGCAGGTGCCGAGCGCGTCCTCGACGAGATCATCTACGGCATCATCGAGCGGCGCCGCCGCGAGGTAGAGCGATCCGACGATCTCCTCGGCCTTCTCTTGGCGGCGCGCGACGAGGAGACGGGCGAGGGCATGGGGGATCGCGAGCTGCGCGACCAGATCGCCACCATCTTCACGGCCGGGCACGAGACGACGGCGAATGCGCTCGCCTGGACATGGTATCTCGTCTCGCTTCACCCCGCGGTCGAGGAGAGACTTGAGGCCGAGCTTGAAGCCGTGCTCGGCGCCCGCCCGCCCCGCTACGACGACATCGCGCACCTCAGCTATACGCGCATGGTCATCGAGGAGGCGATGCGGCTCTACCCGCCGGCGCACACCATGTCGCGCGAGGCCTTGGCGGACGACGAGATCGAGGGGCACCTCGTACCCAAAGGCTCGAGCGTGGTGATCTCGCCTTGGCTCATCCACCGCCACGAGAAGCTGTGGGAGCGCCCGCTCGTCTTCGACCCCGAGCGCATGGCGCCCGAGCGCCTCGCGCGCGTTCCCCGCTACGCCTATATTCCCTTCGGCGGGGGTCCGCGCATCTGCATCGGCGCCGGCTTCGCCATGCAGGAGGCGGTCCTCATCGTGGCGGCCGTGGCTCAGCGCTTTCGCCTGAGGCTCGCACCTGACCACGAGGTGGAGCCGCTCGGTCTCATCACGCTCAGGCCCAAGGGTGGCCTGCCGATGCGGCTCGAGCCGCGCGGCCCTCACTCGGGCGAGCGGCACACCGCGCCGAGCTTGTAGCCGTCGGGGTCGATGACGAAGGCGCCGTAATAGTCGGGGTGATACTCGGGCCTCAAGCCGGGCGCGCCGTTGTCGCGGCCGCCCGAGGCGAGGGCGGTGCTGTGGAAGGCGTCGACCTCGGCACGCGTGCGCGCGCCGAAGCAGAAGTGGAGCCCGAGGCCGGGCTTCGCCCGCCCCTTGGGGCCGCGCGCGACGATCCAGAAGACCGGATGGCCCGGCCCGTAGCCGATGGCGCCCGCTACAGCCTTGGCGCGGGCAAGGCCGAGCGGGGCGAGGGCCGCATCGTAGAACGCGGCCGATGCCGCGAGGTCGCCGACCGCGATCGAGGCGTGGTCGAGCGGGGCATAGGGCCGCGTCATGGCGCTCCTCTCTCCCTTGAGAAGCGCGAATTTACCAGGGCCGCGAGGTAAGGTCTCGAATTTTCCGGGTGCGGGATTCTGCGCGCCCTCTCGCCCTCATTCAGAACGGCCGGGCATGCAGGCGAAGGAAGTCGGCCGCGATGGCGACATCGATGGGCATGGACCGGCGCATCCGCTCGCCCAGCGTGGCGTCCGCGCCGCCCTCAGCTGCGTTCACCACTGCCAGGGAGCGGTCTTGCGGTGCGGGAGGGGCGTGAGGCGCTTGCGGGGCGAGTGCAAGCGCGTGCTGGCCTGGCGGGGCATTCGCCTCCCCCTCTACCAGACCGGCCTCTTTAACCAAAGCGGGAAGGATGACAAGAAAGCCAACGGCCGTTGCCGCAAAGAGCTTCATGACGGGTCCTCCTCGAAGCCGTGGACTGCGCAATCTTGCAAACGAGAATGCGCCGGCCGAGGAGGTTTTTCCGTGCGAAGTCTGTGATCTTTTTAAGGCGCGTCGGCGTCAGGACAGGGAAGGGGGTCGACTCTTGCGAAAAAAGGGGGGATGCGCCGCTGCCGCATCCCCCAAGGTCAGGGAGGAGTACACCCCTGTCGCCGGGGCCAGCGGTATTCTCAGCTGCAACCGCTGGTGGCGCCACAGGTGTCGCACTTGAGACAGGTGCCGTTACGCACCAGGGTGAAATTGCCGCACTCGCCGCAGGCATCGCCCTCGTAGCCCATGAGGCGAGCCTCGCGGATCTGCGAGAGGCGGGAGTCGGCCGCCTCGGCGAGTGTGGCACTGACGGCGACGGCAGATGCGGCGTCGCCGTGCAGCGCGTGTGCGGTCGCCACCGAGACGGCGCCAGCGACCGCCACCCCCGCCGTGGCCTGCGCCACGACGGAGGTGGCAGCCCCGTTGCCGCCCGGACGGCTCCCGGAGATCACTTGAAACTTGGGCAGATGGCCGCGCAAGTAGCCGTTGGAGGCGCCGCGCGCGACAGCGCCCAGCGCGTCCGCGGTCCCGCGCGGCAGGTCGCCCTCGGCGGACCCGCGCCCGAGGGTGTCGGGCATGAGGTCATGCGGCTCCGCGTGCGCGAGATCATGGCGCCCGATGTAGGAGATGGCGAGCTCGCGGAAGATGTAGTCGAGGATCGAGGTCGACATCTTGATCGCGTCGTTGCCCTCGACCATGCCCGAGGGCTCGAAGCGCGTGAAGGTGAAGCTCTCGACGAACTCCTCGAGCGGCACGCCGTACTGCAGCCCGATCGAGATCGCGATCGCGAAGTTGTTCATCAGGCTGCGGAAGGCCGAGCCCTCCTTGTGCAGGTCGACGAAGATCTCGGCGAGCGAGCCGTCCTCGTACTCGCCCGTGCGCAAATAGACCTTGTGACCGCCGACCATGGCCTTCTGGGTGTAGCCCTTGCGCCGCTGGGGCGGGCGGCGGCGCTCGGCGCGGAGCTCGACGACGCGCTCGACCACGCGCTCGACGACGCGCTCGGAGAGGATGGTGGCGCGCTGGGCGGCGGGCGCCTCGATGAGCTCGTCGGCGAGCTCACCCTCGTCGAGGAGCTGGCTCGCCAAGGGCTGCGAGAGCTTCGAGCCGTCGCGGTAGAGCGCGTTCGCCTTGAGTCCGAGCTGCCAGGACAGCAGGTAGGCCGCCTTGCACTCCTCGACCGTGGCGCTGTTCGGCATGTTGATGGTCTTGGAGATCGCCCCCGAGACGAAGGGTTGGGCCGCCGCCATCATGCGGATGTGCGCGTCGGCCTTGAGAAAGCGCTTGCCGAGCCGGCCGCAAGGGTTGGCGCAATCGAACACGGGCAGGTGCTCGGGCAGGAGGAGCGGCGCTCCCTCGAGCGTCATGGCGCCGCAGCAGTAGGTGTTGGCGGCCTCGATCTCCTCCTTGGAGAAGCCGAGGCGCGCCAGCATGTCGAAGCCGGGGTCGTCGAGCTCTGCGGCGGAGAGGCCGAGCGCGTCGCTCGAGAAGGCCTGGCCGAGCGTCCATTTGTTGAAGGCGAAGCGGATGTCGAAGGCGCTCGCCAACGCGCCCTCGAGCGCCTCGATCGCCGCTTCCGTGAAGCCCTTGCGCGCGAGCGCCTCGTGATTGACGCCGGGCGCGGACTCGAGGGTGCCGTGGCCGACCGCGTAGCGCACGATCGCCTCGATCTCCGCCTCGCCGTACCCGAGCGTGCGCAGCGCCAGGGGGACGGTGCGGTTGATGATCTTGAAATAGCCGCCGCCCGCGAGCTTCTTGAATTTGACGAGCGCGAAATCCGGCTCGATGCCCGTGGTGTCGCAGTCCATGACGAGGCCGATCGTGCCCGTGGGCGCGATCACGCTCGCCTGCGCGTTGCGGTAGCCGTGCCGCTCGCCTTCGGCGAGCGCCTCGTCCCAGCTCCGCGCCGCCGCCGCGGCAAGGACGGCGTCCGGGCATTCCGCCGCAACGAGCGGCACCGGCAGAATGGCGAGCGCCTCGTAGCCGTCCCCGAGGCCGTGCGCGGCGCGACGATGGTTGCGCATCACGCGCAGCATGTGCGCACGATTCGCGGCGAAGCCCGGGAAGGCGCCGAGCTCCTCTGCCATCTCGGCGGAGGTGCGATAGGCGACCCCCGTCATCAGCGCGCTGAGCGCGGCGCACATGGCGCGTCCGGCATCGCCGTCATAGGGCAGGCCGAGCGACATCAGGAGCGCGCCCAGGTTGGCATAGCCGAGGCCGAGCGGGCGGTAGTCGTGGGAGTTGCGCGCGATGGCCTCGGTGGGATAGCCCGAGTTGTCGACCAGTATCTCCATGGCCGTGATCACGACGGAGATGGCGTGGCGGTAAGCCGGAATGTCGAAGGTGCCGGCGGGCGTGACGAAGCGCATCAGGTTCAGGCTGGCCAGGTTGCACGCTGAGTTGTCGAGGAACATGTATTCACTGCAGGGATTGGAAGCATTGATCCGCGCTGTGTTCTTCGATGTATGCCACTTGTTGATGGTCGAGTCGAACTGCATGCCGGGATCGCCGCACTCCCAGGTGGAGGCGGCGATTTTG
The DNA here is from genome assembly GCA_035625535.1 of Alphaproteobacteria bacterium. Lineage (GTDB taxonomy): Bacteria > Pseudomonadota > Alphaproteobacteria > JACZXZ01 > JACZXZ01 > DASPPM01. The sequence continues at coordinate 15 of DASPPM010000173.1, read as the reverse complement.
TGCATGATGTCGCGC
>DASPPM010000172.1:0-2144 GCA_035625535.1 Alphaproteobacteria bacterium | reverse complement strand
CGCGTGCGCGGACGCCGCTTGTTGTTGCGCCTCTTCCGGCTCGGCGGGGGGAAGCGCTGCGGCCGCTGCCGCGGGCGGCGGGGTTTCGCTCTTGAGCGCGGGTACGGGCACGACGGGCAGCGTCACCGCGGGTGCGGAGGTCGAGCTTTGAGGCGCTTTCGCCTCCCCTAGCTGCGGCGTTTCTCCTGGCGCGGGGGTGGCGAATGCCACGGCCGGCGCCGTCTTGACGGGAGGTGTTTGGGTCCGGGAGGCGAGATAGACTCCGGCAACGACACCGACCACGACCAAACCGGCACCCAGGCCGAGCCCGCGCACGAACGCTGATGTCGTCGCCCGCAAGGCTATTTCCTCTGCGTGCTGCGCCGGGTGGAGGGAGCTTCCGCGGGCCGACTCGGCGCTCGACCCGAAAGCCACAATGCTGCCTTGGGCGCGCGCCGCAAGTTCGGCGCCGCCGGCCGCTGCACGTGGCTTCCGCTTTCCCCCATCATGTCGCGAATATAAGCGGCGGCGGCCGGATAGGGAACAAGGAAGGAGCGCGAGGCCGGAAGAGATGCGGGAGGGACAAAGCGCCGGGCCTCTCCCTTGAGCGCGGTGTTGAACTGTGCCATTGCTGCGCGACGATGAAGGGGCGGGCTGGCGTTGTTCTCTTGCTCACCGCGCTCGCGGCCTGCGCGCGCGGCGGTCCTGTGCCGAGCTTCGCGACCAAGCCCTTCGAGCCCTTCAACCGCACCGACGCGGTGGCGATAGCGCTGCGCGAGTGGCGCCTCTTCGGCCAACCGGTCGAGGATGCGCCGCCCTCAGCACGGCCGCGGCCGCAACCGAACGAGAAGGCGGAGCGCTTGCCGGGTCTATGGCAGCGCGTCGGCGAATATTGGTGGATCGGGCTCGGGGCCGAGGCGCCGGACGCCTTGTGGACCGGCAAGCACGATCAGAACGGCAAGGTCTTCCCCGCGTCCAAGGACGGCGACTATGCTTGGTCTGCCGCCTTCATCTCCTACGTCATGCGCATCGCGGGTGCGGGCGAGCGCTTCCCTTACGCCGCCGATCACGCGGCCTATGTCAACGCGGCGGCGGCGGGGAAGTCGCCCATCCTCCGCGCCGAGCGGCCGGAGAGTTATGCGCCGAAGCTCGGGGACCTGATTTGCAACGGGCGCAAATGGGCCGCCGGGCTTCGCTTCGCCGATCTCCCGACGCGGGATTACTGGCCCGGCCACTGCGCCATCGTCGCGGCTTTAGCACCGGGGGAGCTGAGCGCGATCGGCGGCAACGTCAACGATGAGGTGGCCATGACCCACGTGCCGGTGACCGAGGCGGGGATGTTGGCGCGGGCGGACGGCACGGTCGTCGATTCGCGCGTTCCGTGGCTCGTCGTGCTCGAGGTGCTCTACGATGCGGAGGCCGAGCCCGCCGCCGATGAGTGAGCGGGAATGGCGGCCTCAGTTCGAGGGTTGGCTCGGCTGCGCGCGCCGTGCCGCGCGCTCCTGAAGGACCGCCGCAATCGCCGTTTCGCGCTCGAATTCGACGCTCTTGGCGTCGAATATTCGGCGCGCCTCCCGATCGAGGCCGCGTCCATAGGTCTCCTCGTAGGCGGAGAACTGGGCGGCGCAGAGCGGCTCTATCTCCTGGGCAATGCTGGTGGCGTCGACATTGCCGTTGTCGACAAGACGCGCCGAATTGCGCAGGCACGAGACGTAGGACTCTTCCGCCTGGCTTTTCTCCTGATCCGTCGCCGGCGGCGGCGTCGAGGAGGCGCATGCGGCGAAGAAGCACAGGATGAAGCCGCAGGCGGCGCCGGCGCGCGCCCACATGCGGAAGCGACGACTTGCGCTCACGCTCGCGACACCCATGCACCCGTCCTACCGTGCGTTCGCATTTCGCGGCATCATACGCCAAAGCCGGTAAACTTAGAACCGCCGGCCGGCCTTGATGTCTTTGCTGCGGGCTCGAGCCTCGATTGCATAGCGACTTTGCTTGTCGGCGTTTGCCTTGGACGGGCGCCGCTACTTGGCCAACATGATCAATGTTCCTTGCGGCGCTTCGGCACGCTCAATTCAAGTTACCGGCAATGAAGCGTGTTGGAGACGACGTTGAGCACAGCACCCGCGGGCTTAAAGACAAGCTCGCGGCGTGTGAGATATCTTTTT
>DASPPM010000171.1:0-6179 GCA_035625535.1 Alphaproteobacteria bacterium | reverse complement strand
TACGCGCTCTTCCCGCACATGACGGTCGCTGAGAACGTCGCCTTCGGCCTCGAGATGCAGGCGGTCGCGCGCGCCGAGCGGCTCCAGCGCGTCACGGAAGCGCTGGCCCTCGTCGGGCTCGAGGCCTTCGCCGGGCGCTTTCCGCGCAAGATGTCCGGCGGGCAGCAACAGCGCATAGCACTCGCCCGCGCGCTCGTCATCCGCCCGCGCGTTCTGCTGCTCGACGAGCCGCTCTCCAACCTCGACGCCAAGCTGCGCGAGGAGATGCAGGTCGAGCTGCGCCAGATCCAGCGAAGCGTCGGGATCACGACCCTGCTTGTGACCCACGACCAGGCCGAGGCGATGGCGCTCTCGGACCGGGTCGTGGTGATGAACAAGGGTCGCGCCGAGCAGATCGCGCGAGCCGATGACGCCTATGACCGACCGGCGAGCGGCTTTGTCGCGAGCTTCCTCGGCAAGACCAACGTGCTGACCGGTATTGCCCGCGTCGAAGGCGGGCGGATCACCCTTGCGATCGGCGCCGCCACCTGGAACCTCGACGCAGCCGCGGAGGCGGGTCCGACGACGATCTCCGTGCGGCCGGAACGCATCTCGTTCGCCGCTCGAGGCGGGCTCGAAGGCGTCGTGCGGGCCCGCATTTTTCACGGCAGCCAGTGGCTGCTTCAGGTCGAGACGCCGGCGGGGCGCGTGAGCGTGATACGCCAGAACAACGGCGAGAGGCTGCCGCAGGAGGGCGAGCGCGTCGGGCTCACTTGGCGCGTCGAGGACATGCGCCTGGCACCGGGCGAGGGGGCCGCGATATGAGCGGGCCGGCAGCACCGCGCGCCCGGTTGGTACCCTATCTCTTGAGCGCGCCCGCCATGCTGCTCTTCGCGGCACTCCTGCTGGCGCCGCTCCTGGCCACGGGACTTCTCTCGCTCCACAGCTTCAACCTGTACAAGGGCATCGAGAACGTCTACCGCCTCGACAATTACAAGGACATCTTCACCGACGTGTTTTTCTACGAAATATTCGCGCGGACCTTCCGCCTCGCACTCCTCGTCTCCCTGATCTCGATTCTCATCGGCGCTCCGGAGGCCTATATCCTCAACCGCATGCGCGCGCCCTGGCGCGGCATCTTTCTTCTGCTGGCCCTCGGACCCTTGCTGATCTCGGTCGTCTCGCGCACGCTCGGCTGGGCGCTCCTCTTCGGCTCGACCGGCCTCGTCAATCAGGCTCTCCAGGCCTTGGGCCTGATTGGAGCACCGCTCCAGTTCATGTACACCGAGACGGGCGTGGTGATAGCGCTCACCCACGTGCTGGTGCCCTTCATGGTGATCTCGGTCTGGGCCACGCTGCAGCGCCTCGATCCCCAGGTCGAGCACGCGGCCGTCTCCCTCGGCGCCGGCACATGGGCGGTGATGCGGCGCATCGTGCTGCCGCAGGTGATGCCGGGCATCCTTGCGGGCTCGATCATCGTCTTTGCGCTTGCGGCGAGCGCCTTCGCCACACCGGCGATCATCGGCGGAAGGCGCCTCAAGGTCGCCTCCACGCTCGCCTACGACGAGTTCCTCAATACGCTCAACTGGCCGCTCGGTGCCGCGATCGCCGTGCTGCTGGTTGTCGCCAACATCGCCATCATCGTCGGCTGCAATCGCCTCGTCGAGCGGCGCTACCAGGAGGCCTTCGGTTGAACCGCAACGGCCCGCTGGCACTTCTCTTCCACGCGCTCTTCGTCGGCTTCATCGCCGCACCCATCCTGATCGTCTGCGCCGTCGCCTTCACGCCCGAGGGCTACCTCTCGCTGCCCACGCACGGGCCCTCCTTGCGCTGGTTCCGCGCACTCGCCGCCAACCGCGACTTCGTCGAGGCCTTCTGGACCAGCCTGTGGCTCGGCGTGCTGTCGTCCACGATCGCGATCGGCTTCTCGGTCCCGAGTGCCTTGGCGCTCGCGCGCCATCGCTTTCCCGGCCGCGAGGCGCTCGCAGCCCTCTTCCAGTCCCCGCTGATGATCCCCCAGGTCGTGCTCGGCATCGCCTTCCTGCGCTACTTCACCGAGATCGGCTTAGGCGGCACCTTCGCCGGGCTCGTGCTCGGCCATATCGTCATCGTGATGCCCTTTGCGCTCCGCCTCGTGCTCGCGGCCTCCGCCGGCCTCGACCCGCAGATCGAGCATGCGGCGGTCTCGCTCGGCGCCTCCTCATGGCGCACCTTCCGCCGCGTGACCTTGCCCATGATCCTTCCCGGCGTGGCGAGCGGCTGGGTGCTCGCCTTCATCACGAGTTTCGACGAGGTGACGATGACCGTGTTCATCGCCTCTCCGCGCACGACGACCTTGCCGGTTCGCCTCTTTCTCTACATTCAGGATAACATCGATCCCCTGGTGGCGGCGGTGTCGGCAGCGCTCATCGGCCTCACCGTCGTCGCCATGATAATCTTGGACCGGCTCTATGGGCTCGAGCGGCTCTTGATCGGCCGCGGCCGCGCGTGAGGGGGAGATGACAGCGAGCGAGCGGCGCGACTACGACCTTGCGGTCATCGGCGGCGGCCTCGTCGGCTCGGCCATCGCCTGGGGTGCCGCGCGCCGCGGAGAGAGGGTCGTCGTACTCGACGAGGGCGACCTCGCCTATCGCGCCTCGCGCGGCAATTTCGCGCTCGTCTGGGTGCAAAGCAAAGGCCTGGGCATGCCCGAATACGCCGCCTGGACCAAGCGCTCCTCCGATGCGTGGTACCGCTTTGCGGACGAGCTGCGCGCGGCCACGGGCTACGACGTCGCCTTCGAGCGGCCGGGCGGCTTCCACCTTTGCCTTTCGGAGAAAGAGCTCGAGGCCCGGGCGGCGATGCTGAGGCGCCTCCACAACCAGCCGCGCATGGTCGAGTACCCTTACGAGATCCTCGACCATGATGCGGTCGCCAAGCGCCTGCCCGAGATCGGCCCGGCGGTCGTGGGGGCGAGCTATTGCCCGCTCGACGGCCACTGCAATTCGCTGCGCCTCCTGAAGGCGCTCCACGCCGGCATGAAGTCGGAGGGTGCCGCGTATCTCGCCAACCGCGGCGTGGAGGTCGTCGAGCAACGCGCGGGCGAATTCCGCATCGCGTCGGCAAGCGGAGAGCTGCGCGCCGGCAAGGTGTTGCTCGCGGCGGGCAACGGCAATGCCCGCTTGGCGCCCATGGTCGGGCTCAAGGCGCCGGTCCGGCCCCAGCGCGGCCAGATCATCGTCACCGAGAAGGTGCGCCGCTTCCTCGACTATCCGATTGCCACCCTGCGGCAGACCGATGAAGGGAGCGTGCTCATCGGCGATTCCGTCGAGGAGTCGGGCTTCGACGACAGCGTCGGCCTCGGCGTGCTCTCGACGATGGCCGCGCGCGCGCTGCGCATGTTCCCGCGGCTTGCCGCACTCAACGTCGTGCGCACCTGGGCGGCGCTCCGCGTCATGACCAAGGACGGCTTTCCCGTCTACGACCAGTCGGAGAGCTGTCCCGGCGCCTTCGTCGCGACCTGCCACAGCGGTGTCACGCTGGCGGCAGGGCACGCGCTCTTCCTAGCCCCCATGCTGGCAACGGGCGCGCTTGAGCCCGAGCTCGCGCACTTCAGCGCCCGGAGGTTCGATGTTTCGCAGGCTGCATGAAGCGGAAGGCAAGGCCGTGACGCTCACCGTCGATGGCAGGCCGATCGAGGCGCGCGAAGGCGACAGCGTCGCCGCGGCGCTCCTCGCGGCCGGCATCGCGGTATGCCGGACCACCCCCGTCTCCGGTGCTCCGCGCGCACCCTATTGCATGATGGGCGTGTGCTTCGAATGCCTCGTCACCATCGACGGGCGCGGCAACCGGCAGGCCTGCCTCGTGCGCGTCGAGCCCGGCATGGCGGTCGCGACCCAGGCGGGCAAGCGGGAGTTGGGAGCGTGAGCGCCGCGCCGCCGCTCAAGGATTCTTACGAGCTCGCGGTCATCGGCGCCGGGCCGGCCGGCCTCGCCGCCGCCGCGCTCGCGAGCGGGCTCGGTATCGATACCGTGCTGTTCGACGAGCAGACGGGGCCGGGCGGCCAGATCTACCGCGCGATCGGCGAGACGCCGCTCCGCGAGCGGCGGGTGCTCGGCGAGGATTATTGGCACGGCTCCGCCCTCCTCGAGGCGTTCCGCGCGAGCGCGGCGCACTATGTGCCGGGTGCGAGCGTATGGAGCGTGTCGCGCGCGCGCGAGATCGGCGTCTCCGTTGGCGGCGTTGCGCGGCTCCTGCAAGCCGGTCACGTCATCCTGGCGACGGGTGCCCTCGAGCGGCCCTTCCCGATAGAAGGTTGGACGCTCCCCGGCGTGATGACCGTCGGTGCCGCGCAGATCCTGCTCAAGTCGTCGGCGCTCGCGGCGAGCGGGGAGGTGGTGCTGGCCGGCAGCGGGCCGCTCCTCTGGCTGCTCGCGGCACAATATGTGCGCGCGGGTGTTGCCATCAGCGCATTTCTGGATACGACGCCGCGCGGCAATTTGCAGGCGGCACTGCCGCACCTTCCTGCCTTCCTCGCCTCCGCCTATTTCCGCAAAGGCCTGCGCCTTACGCGCGAGGTCAAGCGCCGGGTGAGGATCGTCCGCAACGTCGCAACACTCGCGGCGCGCGGGGAGGGGCGGCTCGAGGCGGTCGTCTATCGCGCCGCGGACGGGGTCGAGCGGCAGCTCGCCGCGGATACGCTTCTTCTCCACCAAGGCATCGTCGCCAACGTGAACCTCGCCAACGCGATCGGCTGCGCGCATGCCTGGGACGACCGCCAGCTCGCCTTCAGGCCCGTTGTCGACGAATGGGGCATGAGCTCGGTCGAAGGCGTCGCCATCGCGGGCGACGGCGCCGGCATTGCGGGTGCCGAGGCCGCCGAGCATCGCGGCCGGCTCGCGGCCCTCGACGCGGCGGCGCGGCTCGGCCGCATCGACCGGGCGCGGCGCGACCGCGACGCGGCACCGTATCGCGCGCATCTTAGGCGCGCCGAGCGCGGACGCGCCTTCCTCGATGCGCTTTATCGGCCGGCCAAGGCGTTCCGCATCCCTGAGGACGACGTGGTCGTCTGCCGCTGCGAGGAGGTGACGGCGCGCCAAGTGAGGGAGAGTATCGGGCTCGGTTGCACAGGGCCCAACCAAATGAAGGCCTTCCTTCGCTGCGGCATGGGCCCGTGCCAGGGCCGACTCTGCGGGCTCACGGTCACCGAGCTCATCGCCGAAGCGCGCGGCGCGGCCCCCGGCGAGGTCGGCTACTACCGCCTGCGCCCGCCGATCAAGCCGATCACGCTCGAGGAGCTCGCGGGCCTTCCCAAGACGGCCGCCGCGGTCGCGGCCGTCGAGCGCTGAGGCGGTCGTGGCGTTGCCCGACGTGCTGGTGATCGGCGGCGGCCTTCACGGCTGCTCGACGGCCCTTCATCTCGCACGGCGCGGGGTTAAGGTCACCGTGCTCGAGAAGGATCACGTCGCCCGCCATGCCTCGGGCGTGAATGCAGGCGGCGTGCGCCGCCTCGGCCGCCACCTCGCCGAGATCCCGCTCTCGGTCGCGTCGATGGAGCTCTGGCACGGCATAGAGGCACTCGTCGACGACGATTGCGGCTTTGAGTGCCACGGTCAGGTCAAGGTCGCCGAGAGCGAGGTGGAATACGAGCTCTTGCGCCGACGCGTGGCCGAGGTCACCGCACTCGGCTTCGGCCACGAGGAGCTCGTCGGCCGGGCTGAGCTGCGCGCGATCCTCCCCGCCATCTCCGAGCATTGCGCGGGCGGGATTGTGGCGCGGGCCGATGGTGCGGCCAACCCCTACCGCACGACGATGGCGTTCAAGCGCAAGGCCGAGAAGCTCGGTGCCGTGATCGTCGAGGGCTGCCGCGTCGTGAGCCTCGCGCGCGAAGGTGGGGCGTGGCGCCTTGGCACGGAGCAAGGCGAGCGCTTCGCGGCCCCGGTCGTGGTCAATTGCGCGGGCGCCTGGGCCGACCGCATCGCAGGCATGCTGGGCGAGCCAGTGCCGCTCGAGGTGTGGGCGCTCATGCTGATGATCAGCGCGCGCCTTCCGCCCTTCATCAAGCCGGTCGTGGGAGCTCAAGGCCGGCCGCTTTCCTTCAAGCAGTTCGCCAACGGCACGGTGCTCATCGGCGGCGGCTACAAGGGCAAGGCCGAGCGCGACCGCAACCAGACGGAGCTCGATTTCAACGGCCTCGCCGAGAGTGCGAGGACCGTGTGGGA
>DASPPM010000170.1:0-12290 GCA_035625535.1 Alphaproteobacteria bacterium | reverse complement strand
ACCAAGATGTGGATATCGAATGCCGCCGAGTCCGACGTCATCATGGTGCAGGCGGTGACCGACCTCGAGAAGCGCCAGCGCGGCGGCATCACCATGTTCCTCGTCGACCGCCGCAATCCGGGCGTCAAGATCGAGGAGCCGGGGCTCGCCACCTGGCTCGGCCCGCGCCCGGCGCAGTACATCGTCCATTTCGAGGACTGCAGAGTGGGCGAGGCCGACGTGCTCGGCAAGGTGGGGCAGGGCTTCACCCTCGGCCAGCGCTGGCTCACCATCCACGATCGCCTGCTGCGCGGCCCCTATGCGCTCGGCAAGATGCAGCGGGCGCTCGACATGTCCATCGAATGGGCGAAAGCGCGCGTGACCTTCGGCCGGCCGATCGCGGAGCGCCAGGCGATCCAGTGGAAGCTGGTCGACATGCACGTCGACATCACCGCGCTGCGCTCGATGACTTACGAGATGGCGGCACGCGCCGACGCCGGCGAGGACGTGCGCAGCGAGGCGGCGCTGGTCAAGATGTGCGCGGGCGACTGGGGTGCCCGGTGCCTCGACCGCGCCATCCAGATTCACGGCGCCATGGGCGAGTCGACCGAGCTGCCGCTGAGCCTTTTCTACCGCCTGCTGCGCCATGCGCAGATCGGCGGCGGCACGAGCGAGATCCAGCGCATCCTGATCGCGCGCAAGCTGTTGGGGAAGGCGTGAGCGACGATCACCGTATGGGACGCCAAAGCGTTCTCTGCCTCAGCCGAAGATCGCATTCGGCAGCCAAAGCGTCATGATCGGCACGTAGGTGATGAGGCCGAGCACGATGAGGAGCACGATGAGGAAGGGCAGGATGCCGCGGATCACCTCGCCGATCGGCGCGTCGGAGATGGTGGAGAGCACATAGAGGTTGAGACCCACCGGCGGGTGGACCAACCCCACCTCCATGTTGTGCGTGAAGATGATGCCGAAATGCACCGGATTGACGCCGAGCGGTATGAGCACCGGCGCCAGAATCGGCATCACCAGCAAGAGCGTGCCGACCACCTCGAGGAAGCAGCCGATGATCAGCAGCACGATGTTGATGATCAGCAGGAACTCCCAGGTGGCAAGCCCCTGGTGTGCGGCGAACTCCACGAACCGGGCGGGGACGCCGGAGCCCGTCATCCAGTGGCCGAATACCAGCGCGGTGGCGATGATGAGCATGATGACGCCGGCGCTGGCGAGCCCCTCGGCGACCACTTCGAGCGTGCGGGTCCAGGCGAAGCCGCGATAGACGACGAGGCTCGCCAAGAGCGCTGTCACGGCTGCGAGCGCCGCCGCCTCGGTGATGGTGACGAGGCCGCCGTAGATGCCGACCATCACCACCGTGGGCACGAGCATCGCCGGCAGCGCCTTCGAGGTCACGCGCAGCCGATCGCGCATCGGCATCGTCGGCTCGGCCGGAAAGTCCTTGCGCCGGGCGTAGTAGAGCACCCAAAGGAAGAACGCACCGGCCTGCAGGAGCCCGGGCAGGATGCCGGCGAGGAAGAGCCTGGGGACCGACTGCTCGGTGACGATGCCGTAGAGAATGAGCGCGAGCGAGGGTGGGATGACGACGCCGATTGTGCCCGAGGCGCCGAGCACGCCCAGCACGAAGGACCGCGGATAGCCCCGCTCCATCATCGCCGGCGCGAGGATCGTGCCCATGGCGAGCGCGGTCGCGACCGACGAGCCGGAAATCGCCGCGAAGAGCGCGCACGAGACCACGGCAACGAGGCCGAGCGAGCCCTTGATGCCGCCGAGCCAGGCGGCCGAGACGTCGACCAGCGCCTGCGCCACGCCGCCGCGGCGCATGAAGGTCGCGGCCATGACGAACAGCGGCAGCGCCATCAGCGTCGTCGAGTTGAGCTGGTCGATCATGTTCTGGGCCAGGCCGATCATCGGCTGGCCCGAGAGGAAGTAGAGGATCGCGGCGCAGGCGCCCAAGACGAGGAAGATGGGCATGCCCGCGGCGAGGAGGCCGATGAACAACAACAGGAAGCCGGCGATCGCCATCGCGCGCGCCCGGGGCTCAGCGAGCGGTCGGCGGCACGAGCTCGGCCGGCACCTCGCGCCGGATGGCGTGCCCGACGGTCATCTTCGCGGGGTCGAAGAGGAAGAGGTAGCGGACGAGTCGGATCGAGTAGCGGATCAGCATCAGCCCTCCGCCCACCGGCAGCGCCAGGTAATAGACCCACATCGGGAATTGCAGATCGGAGGAGCTGCGCTGATCGAAGAGCCACGCCAAGGCGACGATCCGCCAGCCGTACCAGACCATGCCGGCGGTGAACGCCATCGCGACCAGGCAGTTGAACGTCTCGACCCAGCGTAGCCCCTGCGCCGGCAAGAGGCGCAGCACGAGATCGGGACGCACATGGCCGTCGTGCCGCACCAGCTGGCTCGCCACCAGCATCACCGCCCAGACGGCGAGGTAGACGATCACCTCCTCGGCCCAGTTGATCGCACTCGCCGGGTCGATGTAGCGCCCGAACACCTGGACGACGGCGATCACCAATGCCGAGGCGCCCAAGAGACCCACGAGGGTCCGCTCGACGCGGTCCCACGCGGCGAGCGCGCGGGCGAGGCGCTTGGCCGCCGCGCCTTCCCCAGGGCCGGCGCCGTCAGGCGCCGACATCCGCCATGACCAACTTGACCAGTTTCACCGAGATGTGCGCCTCCTCGGCCACCTTGTCCTGCTCCGTGATCATCTTCGCACGCATCGCCTCGAGCTCCGACTGCGGCACGTCGACGAAGGTGACGCCCTGCTTGGTCATTTCGGCGCGGCCGTTCTCCTGCGACTTGGCCGAGCCGGCGCGGTACTGGGCGATGTTGTCAGCCCACAGCTTGGTCATGATGCCCTGGAGCTCGGGGCCGAGCTTCGTCCAGAAGGCCGGGTTGACGATCGGGATGTACAAGCCCGTCGCCTGGTGGTCCTGGAGCGAGTGGCGCAGCCCGGAATCCACGAGCTTCGAGCTGTTGGCGCTCTCGTTCGTGGTGATGAGGCCGTCGAACGTCCCCTGCGACATGGCGAGCGGCACGTCCGGCCAGGCGGTGGTGTTGGCGATGCCGCCGAAGTAGCGGATGCGCCAGGAGTTGAGGACGCCGCCGGGGCTCCGGAGCTTCATGTCCTTGAGGTCGGCGACGCTGTTGAGCGGCTTCTTGGTCGAGTACCAATTGTCGAAGCCGAGATCGAGCCAGAGGCCGAGCACCTGGGTGCCGAGCTTGTCGGTGATCTCGCTGTTGACGAGCTTGCCGCCGGCCCCGTCGGTCGCCTTGTGGACGACGTCGAGCGGCCGGCCGTAGAATCCCGGCAGCGAGACGAAGTCTGCGTCGGGCACGAAGCCGGTCAGCGTCCAGTTGCCGGGGCAGGCCATCTCGACCTGGCCCTGGACCAGCGCCTTCGTCACCTGGAGGTCGGGGAACAACGCCCCGCTCTCGAACAGCTTGGTCTTCACCCGGCCCCCCGAGGCCGATTCGAGCTTGGCGAGATAATCGCGCAACGCCACATTGCGCGGATGCGACGGCGTGGTGTCGAGCGAGCAGCGCAGCTCGACCGGCTCGGCGGCCTGCGGCCGGCGGATGAACGGAGCGGCGAGCGAGACGGCCGCCGCGGCTGCGAAAGCCCGGCGCGTGAGCATGACGGACATCGTGCATCCTCCCTGTGTTGATTCTTGATTTCGCAATCTACGCCCCGGGGTTCGACATCGTCAAGCGAGGCAGCCGGAGCGGGGATGTAGTGGAGTTTGTCTGTCCTTATCGAAAATTGGATTCGACAGTACTGATGATGACGCCTCCCGAGGAGCGGGAGTGCCGCGATCCTGCCGAAAGCCTGGATTGGGCGGCCGTGGCGCCGTCGGGCGGTCGCCAATGGCCACGGCGCGAAACCGTTGCGTCACGATTTCATCAAACGCCGCGTCGCGGTCCCGGATGAGATACGCGCGCGGGTCAATTCAGCCTCGGATGGCACCCGTCCGTGCGAAGCCTCTGATCTCCGCGTCGCTGTAGCCGAGCTCCGTCAGCACTTCCGCGGTTTGCGCGCCGAGCGGCTGGGGCGGAATACGCACCTCCGGAGCCTTGCCGTCGTAGCGGTTGGGATGGGCGACCAACGTGATGGGGGCACCGGTAGCCCCCGGCAGCGTCACGAAAGTGCCGTTGTGACGGACCTGGGGATCGGCCTCGACAGCGACATAGTCGTTGACGGGCGCGTTCCAGACCCCGTGCTCCGTAAGCGTCCGCTCCAGTGTGCTCGTCGTCTGCCGGGCGACGCGTGCGGCCACGCGGGCCGCAATCTCGTCACGCCTGACGAAGATATCGCGCTCGCTCGTGGCTGCGAGTTCGGCCTCGTCGAGCGCTTCGCCCAATGCCTTCAGGCTGCCCATCGATATCGCGATGTGGCCGTCCTTTGTCGGGTAGATGCCGTAGGGCGCCGGATGGTACCAGGTCGCGAGGTGACGCGGCTGGCGCACCGTGCCGGGCCGCACGCCGTTGAAATAGGTGGTGAAGGATTCGGCCTGCAGGTCGATGGCGGCCGAGAGCAGGTTGACGTCGACCCGGCATCCCGTCCCCGAGGCGACGCGGCCCACGAGTGCCGCGAGGATGCCGAGCGCTAAGAGGGCTGCGCCATGGTGGTCGACCGCTGACACGCCGACCGCGCGCGCGCCGTCGACGACCGAGCCGGTGATCGCGGCGAGACCGGAGAGGGCCTGGATCATGAGGTCCTGGCCGGGTCGCTCGACATAGGGTCCGTCCGAACCATAGCCCGAAGCGGAGGCGTAGACGATACGCGGGTTCGAGGTCTTGACCGTGTCGTAGCCGAGCCCGAGCTTCTCGATCACGCCCGGGCGGAAGTTCTCGGCCATGACGTCGGCGCCGTCGACCAGCTTACGCGCGATCTCGCGGCCGGCTGGGGATTTGAGGTCGAGGGCGACGCTTCGCTTGTTCCGGTTGCCGCAGAGGAACAGCATGCTCTGGCCGTCGACGGTCTTGTCGGCGCCGCTCCATTTGCGTTGGAAAGCGCCTTCGATCGGCTCGACCGCGATCACGTCGGCGCCCAAGTCGGCCAGGTACTGGATGCCCATGGGACCCATGAGAAAATGATTGAAGCTGATGACGCGAATACCACTCAGCAACGCCATGGCGCGGCTCCTCCGAATATACAAACACCGAGGAGCGCACGGCGCCCCCCGGCCGCTCGATTTAGCACGACCGGCTCAGCACCGCGGGCTTGTTTTCCGGCGTCGCGGAAGAGGGGCCATGAGCCTTCGGCCGCGATCTCGCTTTCGGGGATGCCAAAGGTCAAGGCGAAGCGCTTTAAGGAGCGATCACCCCGGTGGCGAAGCACATCGCTCTTTCGCGGATGCTGTGTTGTTCCTCTGCCGCTTGGAAATCCACCGTCCTGCTTCCTTATGGGCCGATATAGCCGCCGACCGCGCGCGGTATTGCAAGGGAGATCTGGGGAAAGTACGCAAGGATGAGAATCGTCACGAACATCGCGATGATGAACGGCGTCATCGGCTGGAACAGCCGGCGCATCTCGACTTTCGCGACCGCGGATACGACGAAGCATGCCGTTCCGATCGGCGGCGTGACGAGCGAAATCCCGAAGATCGCGAGCGAGAAGATCGCGAAATGAAGCGGGCTCATCCCGGCCTTTGCCGCGATGGGGATGAACAGCGGCATCAAGACGACCAGTGCGGGTATCCCGTCCATGAGCGCTCCGAGAATCCAGAATAGCACCATCACGATCGTGACGAAGATCAGGTAATGATTAACGTATCCGCCGGCCCAGGCGACGAGTGCCTCCGATGCCTGATTGTACGCGAAGATATAGGCGATCGCCGAGGCGATCCCGACGAGCCCGACGACGACTCCGGTGAGGCGTGCCGTCGCGAGGAGCAGCCCGGGGAGGGCCGTCACGGCGATCGAGCGGTAGATCACGACCGTGAGCAGCAGCGTGTAAAATACGGCGACCGCCGCCGCTTCGGTCGCAGTGAAGACGCCAAAGACGATCCCGCCGAGGATGATTCCGGGTGCGAGCAGCGCCGGGAACGCGCCAACGAACGTCTTGAGCACATCGAGCGGAGAGAAGGCAATGCGCTCGTTGCTGGGCTCGGCTTTCGTGCTCGCCCGGACAAAGATGATGACTGCTTTTGCGAGCCCGAGCAGTACCGCAGGAAGGAGCGAAGCCAGAAACAGTTGTTTGATCGAAAGGTTCACGATCGTGCCCAGGACGATCATCGTAATCGACGGCGGTATGAGGATCCCGGTACCTGCAGCCGCTGCGACGATCGAGGCGGCCCAAGCGCTGCGATACCCTGCGTCCACCATCATCGGAATCATGACCGATCCGATCGCCGCCGCGTCGGCGTTGACCGAGCCCGAGAGTCCCGAGAAAAGCATCGTTGCGCCTACGACGGATATGCCGAGCCCGCCGGTAAGCCACCCCACGAGCGCCACCACGAACTTGACGAGCCTGAGAGACATGCCGCCCTTGTCGAGCAACTGTCCAACGAAGATGAACAGCGGGATCGAAAGCAGCGTGAAGACGCTAATCCCGCCGTAGATGGAGCGCCCGACTTCCGAGAGCGAGAGTCCGGAGCCGACAAAAGCTGCCGAGGCGCCGAGGCCCATCGCGACGAGGACCGGCGCGCCGGCGATGACCAGCACGAGAAAGACGGTGAGCATGACGATCGTCACGCGTCGACAACCTCTTCCAGATGATGGGCCGAGACGAGCGACAACGGGGAGCGGATCAATTGCGGCAATTCGCGCAGGGTGTGGTAGAGACCGAGCGCGGCTCCCGTCGGCAGGCACGCATAGACGACCCAGACATGAATCCCGGACGCCGGGCCCGTCTGGATCGTCTCACCCGATGCGAAGAAATAGCCGGCGACTGCAAGTATCGCGAAGAATAGGAACGACATGATCCAGGAGATCCATGCCGTCGCGATACCCGTCGCCTCGCTCAGGTGGGCAAAAAGCCGCACCTCGATATGCGAGCGGTCGCGTTGTGCGATCGCGATCCCGATAAGGGTAAGCCACGCGAACATATACGTGGCCACCTCGCTCGACCATGACAGCGGGTTCGACAGCACGTAGCGGAAGAGAACTTGCAGCAGAACGTCGACGATGATCGCTGCCAAAAGACAGATCGCGAGGACGTTCTCGACATGACGAACGCCCTCGTCGATCCAATCCCAGCTACTGCGTCGCCTCGACGATGTCATAGAGGCCACCGAGATTTTCCTTGTTCTGAGCCCAGATAGGCTTCACTTTGCGCTGGAAAGCCGGGATGTCGGCATCGTTGATGAGCGTGCCCATCGAGGTGGCGCGCGCGTAGTCGGCGTTCTCCGCTTCGAGCCATATCTTTCGCTCGTGTGCGACGACCTCACGCGCGACATCGTAGAAGATCTTCTGGATCCTCGCCGGTTGCGCGTTGAACCACTTCGCGCTCGCGAATAATGGATCGACGCCGAAGAAATGCTGCGTCTTCGTAAAGTACTTCGCTACCTCGATGTGCTTCATCGAGATGTAGTAGGGAACCGAGTTCTCAGCGGCGTCGACCACGCCTTGCTGGAGCGCGTTGTATACCTCGGCGAACTCGATTGGTGTCGACTGGGCGCCCAGGAGATTGAAGGTCGCGATCATGATCTTGTCGGGCTGCACGCGAATCTTCAGCTTCATCGCGGCGAATTCGTCCGGTGTTTTGAAGGGACCCTGCCGATTGTAGACGTCGCGAATCCCGGAATCGTAGAAGCCGAGCGTGACGAAGCCGTACGGCGCCGCGGCCTTTCGGTAAGCATCGCCTAGTTTGCCGTCGAGCGCCGCGAAGAGCTTCTCGCGCGTCGTGTACAGATACGGAAGACTGAAAATGCCGAGCACCTTGTCGTAGGTCGTCGGAAAGCCCTGGCCGCTCTTCGCCAACTCGAGCGTCCCGTTACGGACTTGCTCGTTCATTTGCGTGTGGCCGCCCAACACGCTGTTCGGGAAGATCTTGATCTCGTATTCGCCCTTGGTCTCCTCGCTGATGCGCTTGGCGAAGAAGACGTGGGCGGCGTATTCCGGGTTGTCGGTGGGCGTGATGTCGCCGAGCCGGACCGTAATCGGCGCGGCGGCCTTGAGGTAGTTTGGCGCACAAATCGCTACGGCCGCGCCGCCAAGCGCGGCAAGCGACTGTCGACGCGTCAACTTCGCTCGCTTCAGCGCCTTGATTGTTCCCATGAGAAACCCTCCGGTCTTATTTTGAGCCGACGTTCCCCAGACGACATGAGCTTAGCGCTCCTCGGGTCCGCTGGGCAATACGAAGCCCCACGAGCGTGCGACACGGGGTATGTCCGATACTTGTGACACGCGATGTGTCCGGTTTTGAGCGCTCCAATGCAGGGGGCGAGGTTGAGAAGGACAGAGCTGTTGCAAGGACTGAGAGCGATGGAGTTCGAGGCGATATTGGGGCGCTGGACCTCAGCGCCCGACGAGGCCCGGATGCGCGCCGTCGACGAGGCGGTGGCGCTCGAGCACGAGGGCACGCAGCCGCCCGCGCGGGACCTTGCCTTGCGCGTTGCGGGGGAGACTCTCGACGGTCAGATAGAAGCGCGGCTGCTTGTATTTGGCGAGCCCGGCCAACGCCTCGCGCGCTCGCGCGGGCCAATCCGCGGGTGCCGCCTCGGCGACCGCGACGATCACCTCGCCCCAGTATTCGGAAGGCAGCGAGATCACGCTGACGGCCCCACCTGCGGCGCTTGCGGCGAGTGCCGTCTCGATCTCCTCGGGGTGGACCTTGTAGCCGCCCGATTTGATCACGTCGGCGATGCGGCCGACGAGGTGCAGCCGGCCGCGCGCATCCAGGCGTCCGAGGTCGCCCGTGGCGTGGAACTCGCTCTCGCTCTGCGGGTGGAAGCCGCCCTCATCGATGGTGCCGATCAGCATATGGCGCGCCCTGAGATGCACCTCGCCGACCTCGCCCTCGGCGCACGCGCCGCCCTCCTCGCGCCGCACCTCGATCTCGACCCCGCTGCCGGGCCAACCGACGCAGAAGCCGTCGCCCGCCGCCTCGTTCATGTAGTAATCGTCGCAGGCCTGAGGCGAGAGCGTCGCAATCGGGTTCGTCACCTCGGACTTGCCGTAGGTCACCCGCACGACGGGCCCGAAGAGCGCGCGCGCTCGGCGATAGACGGCGGGCGTCAAGGGTGCGGTGCCGCAGAAGACCGTGCGAATGCCCTCGAAGTGGCGACCCTCGAAGGCCGTGGTGAGCTTGGCGAGCACGGTCGGGGGGGCGAAGATGTGGTCGACACCGCCGCTCGCGAGGATGGGCTCGACCGCTGCTGTGTCGACGCCGTCGAGGAGCGTCACCGCGGCGCCGCGGTCGAGAAAGCAGTAGGCGAGGAGGCCTGCGCCGTGCGTGAAGGGCGTCATCAGGAGAATCCGGCTGCCGGGCCTCGGCATGTAGGCGAGGCTTGCGCGCAACAGCAGCTGGCCGAGCCAGCGCCGCGCGTGCGAGGTCACGATCGCCTTGGGCCGGCCGGTGGTGCCGGAGGTGAAATTGATGCGGCCCCACGCTTCGCCCGGTACCGGCGCGAAGCCGGCGAGCGGAGCTCCGCACTCGGGTACGGCATCGACGGTAAAGACCGCGCAGCCGAGCGCGCGGAAGAAATCGCCCTCGGCCGCATTGGTCACCACGCGGCGCGCGCCCGCGAGCTTGATGAAATGGCGCTTCTCCTCGGGACCCAGGGCGGGGTTGAGGCCGCTCTCGGCGGCGCCCGCGAGCTTGACGGCGTAGCTCGTCCACACCGCGGGAATGCCGTTCCTGAGGCACGTTGCAACGGGCTCGCCGGGCTTGATTCCCGCCGCCCTCAGCGCCATGGCGAGGGCGGCGGCCTTGGCGCCGAGTGCCGCGAAGGTGATCTCGCGCACGCCGTCCGAGACGCAAGGGAGATCGGCAAAGGCATCGCTTGCCGCCTTCAGATCCTGCGCCCAGGGGATGGTCGAGAGCATGCTAAGCAACCGCCGTGGTTCCGCTTTGTCGAGGGGAAGGAATTTACCACGGACGCACCGGGGTCACGGAGAAGATATTTGCTCTTTTCGCCCTTCTCCGTGTCCCCCGCGTCTCCGTGGTGATAATGTCCAGGGAACGTCGCACGCGGGGGATGCATCGATGACGGGAAGCCACGAGACGATCCTCACCGAGATGGCGGGGCCGGGCCTGCTCAAGGTGACGCTCAACCGGCCCCAGGTCGGCAACGCGAAGAATACCCAGATGGGGCGCGAGCTGCTCGAGCTGTGGAGCGGCCTCATCGCGGAGCCGGGCGAGGTGCGGGCGGTCGTGCTGACCGGGGCCGGCGAGCGCATCTTCTGCGCGGGCGGCGACCTCAAGGAGCGCCACGGCATGACCCAGGCCCAGTGGCAGGCGCAGCACGAGATCTTCGAGCGCAGCTATTGGGCGCTTCTCGATTGCCCGGTTCCGGTCATCGCCGCGGTCAACGGGCACGCCTATGGCGGTGGCCTGGAGACGGTGCTCGCCTGCGATTTCGCCTATGCCGCGCGCACGGCGCGCTTCGCACTCACGGAAGTCACCCTCGGCATCATGCCGGGGGCAGGGGGGACGCAGCTCCTGCCGCGCGCGGCCGGCGAGCGCCGCGCCAAGGAGATCATCCTGACCGGGAGGCCCTTCAACGCGGCCGAGGCCTTGGAATGGGGCGTGGTCAATCGGGTGTGCGAGCCCGATCGGCTCATGACGGAAGCGCTCGAGACGGCGGCCGCGATCTGCGCCAACGCGCCGCTCTCGGTGCGCCAGGCCAAGAAATCCATGCACGTCGGCCTGCAGCTCGACCTCAAGAGCGCGTTGCTCTTCGAGATCGAGGCCTACAACCGCCTTGTGCCGACCGAGGACCGCCTCGAGGGCGTCGCCGCCTTCAACGAGAAGCGCAAGCCGAACTTCAAGGGGCGCTAGTGCGGCGGGACGACGCAATGCGCTCGGGCGTAGACGGCTTTCTCGCAACGGTCCCGAGGTTCGCGCGCTTCGGCCAGATCCTCGATCCGAAGCTCTATGCGGCGCTGCCGGACGACTGGGTCGTCGGGCTCTCGGACGTGGTCGGCTCGACGCGGGCGATCGAGGCCGGCCAATACAAAAAAGTCAACATGGCGGGAGCGGCCGTCATCGCGGCGGTCTCTAACGTGCTCGGCAACGTGCCCTATCCGTTCGTATTCGGCGGAGACGGCGCAAGTTTTGCGTTGCCTTCGCACATGGCGGCGGTCGCGCGCGACGTGCTTGCCTGCACCGCGGCTTTTGTCGCCGAGGTCTATGGACTTGGGCTGCGCGTAGCCGAGGTGCCGGTTGCGGCCATCCGGGCCGCGGGCTTCGACATTCGGGTAGCGCGCTTCGCCGCCTCTCCCGACCTCGACTACGCGATGTTCTCGGGCGGCGGCCTCAGCTGGGCCGAGGCGCGGATGAAGGCCGGCGAATTCGCCATCCCGCCCGGCCCGCCCGGGTGTCGCCCTGACCTGAGCGGGCTCTCCTGCCGCTTCGAGGCGATGCCGGCGCGCCGCGGCGTCATGCTCTCGATCATCGTGCGGCCGAAGCAATCCGCTCCGGCCGCAGCAGGGAGTTCGGCCGCCTACCGGGCGGCGGTCGAGGATATCGTCCGCCTGATCGAGGAGAGCCCGGACATGGCGCGTCCCGTTCCCGAAGGCGGCCCGCCGGTGACTTGGCCGCCGACCGGGCTCGACCTCGAGGTGCGCGCCGGCCGCTCGCGTGGGCTCATGGCCCGGCTCAGATGGCTCATGCTCTTCGCTCACACCGCCTGCTCGTGCCTCATCTTGCGCGTGCGCATTCCGGTCGGAAGCTTCAAGCCCGGCCGCTATCTCGACCAGCTCGTCGCCAATTCGGACTACCGCAAGTACGATGACGGGCTACGCATGACGATCGATTGCCGCGACGAGCTCGCCGATGCGATCGAGGGTCGCCTCGCGGCGGCCGCGGTCGAAGGAACCGTCGTCTACGGCCTGCATCGGCAGCGGGCGGCGCTCATGACCTGTCTCACGCCCTCGGTCTATCGCAGCGACCACATCCACTTCCTCGACGGTGCCGCAGGCGGCTACGCCGCCGCGGCAGCCGCGATGAAAGGGAAGACGGGTTGAGCCGCGACTTCGAGCGTTAGAGCGGAATCCATTTCGGTGGAAGCAGCCCCCTCACCCTACCCTCTCCCCCTTCGAGGGGGAGAGGGTTGCGCAGCCTTAGCGAGCGTAGCGAGCTTAGGCAAAGCTGGGTGAGGGGGCGATTCCACTTCGTCGGATAT
>DASPPM010000169.1:0-2726 GCA_035625535.1 Alphaproteobacteria bacterium | reverse complement strand
ATTGCCGACGGAACGCCTCAAGCTAAAGCATGATCCAATCAGGTTGAAGCACCCTGGTCGTCACCCCCGCGTAAGCGGGGGTCCAGAAGCTGCCTGGATTCCCGCTTTCGCGGGAATGACAACGCGAATGGCCGATTCAACGCGATCGGACCCCACCCTAGGGCCACGCCCAGGACGAGACAAGTGGCGGCGGCCCGCGACGACTCGGGCGAATATCACGGTCTTGGGTAAGCGCTACGCGCATTACACTTTTGTTTTGCATGCGAAAAATTCATTGCTGCGTTGCACAATTTCCGCTGTCTCCTGCGGCCGAACCATCTTATGTCTCTCGCACGCGAGTAACGGGGTCGCTCGCGGTTGAGACCAAGTGTCGCACCCTGGGCGCCGAGAGGCGTTCGCGTAGAGAGAAGGAACCATCATGAGCTCCAAGATCACTGCCTTGTCGGCGCGCTCCGCCACTGTCGTTCGGTTGCTCGACCGCCTCGTTGTCAAGCCCTTGGCGAGCTGGCGCGCGCGCCAACTAGCCCTTGAGGAGCTATCGGCGCTCGACGATCATATGCTCGCCGATATCGGCATCACCCGCGGCGAGATCCCCGGCATCGTCTCAGGCAAATTGGCCCCGCACCGCGCGGTCAATGAGAACGAGCCCTCCGCAGCCGCCTGATCTTCCATCACTAGTTGCACGGCCCCCCGCCGCCCCCATCCCTTGCGGCTTGAATAAATTAAGGAAAAGGCTACCATTTGCCCGCAGGGCATGGGGGGTCCACGGCGCATGCGCCGGATAACGCAGGTGCTTTGGGGACTGAGTGTCGTCTTCCTGGCCACGCCGGGTCAGGCTGCGGACGTCGTGTGGCCTGACGATCCGCCGATTCCCGTCTTCAAGCCCGCGATGCCCCGCGTCCTCGCCGCCGCGGAGATGTTGCGGCTCGAATTTCTGCCCCTCTCGCCGTCTGCTTCTTCTGCCAAGCCTGCGGCCAAGCCCGCAACGCTCGCGGTCGTGCCCGACCCAGCGCCGGCCGCCGAGGCAGCAGCCAGCACCAGGGCTCTCCCGACCCCGGTTGTGAAGCCCGGCGAGGCCGACGCAGCGGCAACGTCCGAGATGTTGCGGGTCGAGCTTCTGCCGCCGCTCACCTCCGGCCTTCCCCTCGCGGCGATCGAGGCTTCCGCGGCAGCCGGCGCGCCGAGCGCGGTGCAGCCGTTCTCGGCACCTTCCCTCACCTCGTCGTTCTCCTACAGCGTCGCGAGCAATGCCTTCCGCCTCGCGGTGCCGCAGTCGGGCGAGGTGTCGCTCGTGCCCTCCTTCGCGCTCGTGGGCCTCGACGTCGCCGACCCCAATCTCATCCGCATGTCGGCACCCCATGAGGCGCGGATTGCCCCGGCTCCTGGGATCGGCGCCATGATGCAGTTGGGCGACGTTACCCTCGACGCCAAGATCAACCAGCCGTTGCGCGCGGTGGAGTCGAAAAGCGCGCCCGACACCCGCCTGCTCGAGGACCGCAGCAACTTCGGCGTCGATATGAAGCTGCAGTTCTAGAGCGGAATCCATTTCAGTGGAAGCAACCCCCTCACCCTACCCTCTCCCCCTTTGAGGGGGAGAGGGTTGCGCAGCCTTAGCGAGCGTAGCGAGCTTAGGCAAAGCTGGGTGAGGGGGCGATTCCACTTCGTCGGATATTGCTCTAGGCAGCAAGGCGCTCAGCGCGAGCGTCGCGGCCCCCTCTCGCGAACGATCAGCGTGACCCAATCGCCGAGCTCGATCCGGCGCTCGAGCGCCAAGCGCTCTGCGCGGTAGGCGGCGAGCACGCCCGGCACCTGGTGCTCGAGGATACCCGAGAGCACGATGACGCCCCCGGGGCGGCGCGCGCGCGCAAACGATGGCGCCAGGCGCTCGAGCGGACGCGCCAGGATATTGGCCAGGATGAGATCGTAGCGGCGGCGCTTGCCGAGACCCCGGGCTCTAAGCCCGTCGCTTCTATGCACATGCACGAAGGCGGCTAGGCCGTTCCGCCGGGCATTCGCGCGCGCGACCTCGACGGCGACGGAATCGCTGTCCGCCGCAACGACGGGCCGGCGCCACAGCCTCGCCATCGCAAGGCCCAGGATGCCTGAGCCGCAGCCGAGATCGAGTGGCGCGCGGAAGCGGCGGCGGCGCGCCAGGCGGTCGATGGCGAGGAGGCAGCCGCGCGTCGATTCGTGCGTGCCGCTGCCGAAGGCGAGCCCGGCGTCGAGCGAGAGGACGATTCGCCCGGGCGGCTTAGCACCTCCGAAGAAGGAGCCGTGGATGAAGAAACGGCCGGCGGAGACAGGCGGGAACTGGCGCCGGTTCTCGCTCGCCCAATCCCGCGCGGGAAGGCGTCGCAGCGCCACCTCGGGCGGCGCCAGGCCGAGTGCCGCGGCAACGAGCGCCGAGCGCGCCACGAGCGCCGCCCTGTCGGGCTTGCGCTCGAGGTAGGCCGCGAAGCGCCAAAGCGCGCCGTCCTCGGTCTCGAAGCAGCTGAAGCTCTCGGACAAGCCGGCGAAGAGATCGGCGAAGACCTCGCCGCCCGCCTTGGGTACCTCGAGCTCCACCACCCAGGGCCGAGAGTGCATGGCTAGAGCGGAATCCATTTCGGTGGAAGCAGCCCCCTCACCCTACCCTCTCCCCCTTCGAGGGGGAGAGGGTTGCGCAGCCTTAGCGAGCGTAGCGAGCTTAGGCAAAGCTGGGTGAGGGGGCGATTCCACTTCGTCGG
>DASPPM010000168.1:0-2077 GCA_035625535.1 Alphaproteobacteria bacterium | reverse complement strand
GCCCTCATAGAGGCGCTGGGCCACGCGCATGGTGCGGCTCGCGCTGAAGCCGAGCTTGCGCGAGGCCTCCTGCTGGAGCGTCGAGGTGGTGAAGGGCGGGCTCGGATGGCGCCGCTGCTGCTTGCGCTCGACCTTGAGGACGGCGTAGTCCCCGCCCGCGAGAACTGCCGCGGCCGCATCCGCCCCCGCCTTGTCGCCGAGAGCGAATTTGTCGAGCTTCTTTCCCTTGAGATGGGTGAGGCGCGCCGTCAGGGTGGCCCCGCTCGCGCTCAGGAACTCGACGTCGATCGTCCAGTATTCGCGCGGGCGGAAACGCTCGATCTCGGCCTCGCGCTCGCAGACGAGACGGAGGGCGACTGACTGCACGCGGCCCGCGGAGCGGCTTCCCGGCAGCTTGCGCCACAGCACGGGCGAAAGCGTGAAGCCGACGAGATAGTCGAGCGCGCGCCGGGCGAGATAGGCCTCGACCAGCTCACGATTGACATCGCGGGGATGCGCCATCGCGTCGAGCACGGCGTCCTTGGTGATCTCGTTGAAGACCACGCGCTTGACCTCGACCTTGTCGAGGGCGTCGCGCTCCTTGAGAAGCTGGAGGACGTGCCAGGAGATCGCCTCGCCCTCGCGGTCGGGGTCGGTGGCGAGGCAGAGCCGCTCGGCCTTCTTCAAGGCGCTGGCGATCGCGCGGATGTGCTTCTCCGAGCCGCTCTCGACCTGCCACGACATGGCGAAATCCTCCTCGGGCCGGACGGAGCCGTCCTTGGCCGGGAGGTCGCGCACATGGCCATAGCTCGCCACCACCACATAGTCCCTGCCCAGGTACTTGTTGATGGTCTTCGCCTTGGCCGGTGACTCGACGACGACGACGATCATTGCGCCACGCCTGCTAGCTCAAAGGGCCGGGAGGCTAAAGGGTTTCGCTTAGGAGAGCAAGCTTACCCGGTGGCCGGGGTGACGCTCCAATCGCCCGGCGAGCTCCAGCTCGAGGAGCGCCATCGACACCACCGCGGGGGAGAGATGGGTTTGCCGCAGGATTTCGTCAACCGGCACCGGGCTCGGCCCCAGCGCCTCAAGCACGAGCCGCCGCGCCTTCTCGAGCTCGGAGGGGGTGGGCTCAAGGGGCGGGGGAGCGGCTTCTTCCGGGCGCTCCTCGGCAAGCGGGCGCTTGCCCATCCCCTCGAGCACGGCGATCACGTCCGCCGCCCCTTCGGTCAAGTGGGCGCCGTCCCGGATGAGGCCGTTCGTCCCCTTGCAGCGCGGATCGAGCGGCGAGCCGGGCACGGCGAACACCTCCCGGCCCTGGTCGGCGGCGAAGCGGGCGGTGATGAGGGAGCCCGAGCGCTCGGCCGCCTCGACCACGACGACTCCAAGGCAAAGCCCTGAAATTATTCGATTTCTTCTCGGAAAATGACGGCCCTGCGGCTCCGTGCCGGGGGCCATCTCCGAGAGCGCCAGGCCTTGGCCCACCACGGCGCCATAAAGCTCCCGGTTCTCTTCGGGATAGACCACATCGACCCCGCCGGCCATGACCGCGACCGTGCCGCTCGCGAGCGCCCCCTCGTGCGCGCTGGCATCGATGCCGCGCGCGAGGCCGGAGACCACCACGAGACCGGCTTCCCCGAGGCCGGCGGCGAGCTCGCGGGCGAAGCGCCGGCCGCTCGCCGAGGCGTTGCGGGCGCCGACGATGCCGATCATGCGGCGCTCGAGGAGATGGGCGTGGCCGCGCAGCGCGAGTACGGGGGGCGCGTCCTCGACGGCGCGCAAGGTGGCGGGGTAACCGGGCTCGTCGCGGCAGAGGAGGCGGCCGCCAAAGCCCTCGAGTGCCGCGAGCTCGCGCTCGGCCGCCGCGCGCGAGGGGATGCGAATCGGGCGCTGCCGTCCGCCGCGCTTCGCCAGCTCGGGCAGGGCGGCAAGTGCGGCCTGGGCGGAGCCGAAGCGGGTGAGGAGCTGGTAGAAGGTGATCGGCCCCGGTATTATGGCGTAAACGCCCCAAGACCGGGCTACACCATTCTACACAAGCCCGTTGTCAAAAATCCCCTCACGTTTTCGCGGGAGGGTACAGCCATGAACGGGGAGTCCG
>DASPPM010000167.1:0-3721 GCA_035625535.1 Alphaproteobacteria bacterium | reverse complement strand
TGGCGCCCTTGCGGCCGGCGTGAGCCAACTGCATGCCGATCTTGGCGAAGCTGTGGCGGTGAACGAACTCGACGATGCGACGCCAGGCCGCGACATGCTCGGGCTTGTACATGCCGGCGCAGCCCGGCGTGATGCGCCCCTCCCGGCTCACGTCCGTCATCTCCGACATGACGAGGCCCGCGCCGCCGAGCGCGCGGCTGCCGAGATGGACGAGATGCCAATCGTCGATCGTGCCGTCCTCGGCCGAGTATTGGCACATGGGGGAGACGACGACGCGGTTCTGCAGCACGAGCTCGCGCAGGCGGAAGGGCGTGAACATGGGAGGCGTCGCATCCGTCGCCACGTTGACGCCGGACTGGTTGGCCGCCTTGGCGGCGAACCAGCGGTCGACCTCGCCGACGAAGGCAGGGTCGCGCAACTTGAGGTTCTCGTGGCTGATGCGCAACGAGCGCGTGAGCAGGCTGAAGGCGAACTGGATCGGCTCGAGCCGCGCGTAGTAGCGCTCGCTCTCCTCGAACCAGCGCTGGCTCACGAGTGCCGCGCGCTGCAGCGACTCGACCTCGGGCCGGTGCCGCGCCTCGTAGTCGGCGAGGGCCGCGGGGATGTCGTCCGGGCGCGCCTTGACCGCGTCCGCGAGTGCGATCGCATCCTCGATCGCGAGCTTGGTGCCCGAGCCGACCGAGAAATGGGCCGTATGCGCCGCATCGCCGATGAGGACGAGCCTGCCGAAGTGCCATCGCCCCGTGCGCACGTTGGGGAAATTGCGCCAGATCGAGCGGTTGGCGAGAAGGCCTCTGCCGGCGAGCTCGCGCGCGAAGAGCCTCTCGCAATAGGCGACCGCCGCAGCCTCGTCGTTCGCATCGAGGCCCGTCCGCGCGAAGGTCGCGGCCGTGCATTCGACGATGAAGGTGGCTCGCCCCGCCTCGTACTGATAGGCGTGCACGCGCCAAAGCCCGTGCTCGTTCTCCTTGAAGATGAAGGTGAAGGCGGGAAAGCGCGCCTCGGTGCCGAGCCAGATGAAGCGGTTGGGACGGAAATCGATCTCGGGCTCGAAGGCGTCCGCATTAGCACTCCGCAGCGCCGAGTTGACGCCGTCCGCCGCCACCACGAGATCGCATTCGGCGAAGGGCCCCGCGTCCCGGAACTCGTGCTGGAAGGCGAGCTTGACGCCGAGCGTCCGCGCGCGCTCCTGGAGCACGTTGAGCAGCGCCTTGCGCGAGCAGCCGCAGAAGCCGTGGCCCGTCGAGCGCAGAAGGGCGCCCTTGAGGTGGATGTCGATGTCGTCCCAATGGGCGAGGCGGCGGCGAATCTCGGCATAGCTCTCGGCATCCGCGTCGCCGAGGTTGGCCAGCGTCGCGTCCGAGAAGACCACGCCGAAGCCGAAGGTGTCGTCGGGGCCGTTGCGCTCGTAGACCGTCACCTCGGCCTGCGCCCAGGCCTTCTTCATGAGAATGGCGAAGTAGAGCCCGCCCGGCCCGCCGCCCAAGCACGCGATCTTCATGCAGCACATCCCGTCTCGGCCGCCTGGATTGCTTCACCTTCGGCTCGCAATGACCGATCGGCCGTCGTTGCGAGGAGGCGAAGCCGACGAAGCAACCCAGCATATGACATGATGGACGACTCAGCTCGCCTTGGCCTGCGCCCGCGCGAGCTCGGTCTGGCGCAGCTTGAAGCGCTGCACCTTGCCGGTCTCGGTGCGCGGCAACGCTTCCACGAACTCGACCGCGCGCGGATATTTGTAGGGTGCGATCTCGCGCTTGACAAACTCCTGCAGCTCCTTCGCCGTGGCGGAACCCGCCTCCTTCGCCTCGCGCAGCACGACGAAGGCCTTGGCGACGAAGCCGCGCTCGGCGTCGGGCGAGGCGACGACCGCGCATTCGCGCACCTTGGGGTGGTCGAGCAGCACCGCCTCGACCTCGGGCCCGGAGATGTTGTAGCCGGCTGAGATGATCATGTCGTCGGCGCGCGCCTGGTAGTGGAAATAGCCGTCCTCGTCCTCGACATAGACGTCGCCGGGGAAGTTCCAGCCGGCACGCACATAGGCCTTCTGCCGCTCGAGGTTGGCGAGGTAGCGGCAGCCGGTCGGGCCCCACACCGCGAGATTGCCGAGCTTGCCGGGAGGAAGCCGGTTGCCGTCGTCGTCCACCACGGCGGCCTCGTAGCCCGGGATCGCCTTGCCGGTCGCCCCCGGCCTGATCTCGGCCCCCGAGGCGGAGACGAAGATGTGCAGCATCTCGGTCGAGCCGATGCCGTCGATGATCGCGAGGCCGGTCGCCGCGCGCCAGCCCTCGAAGGTCGGCAGCGGCAGCGTCTCGCCCGCGGAGACGCATTTCTTGAGGCTCGAGAGACGGTACTTGGCGGCAAGCTCGGTCATCGCGCGATAGCCCGTGGGCGCGGTGTAGAGCGTGGTGACGCGGTAGCGCTCGATGGTCGCGAGCAAGGAGTCCGGGGTGAACTTCTCGAGCAGCACCGTCGCCGCGCCGAAGCTCAAGGGAAAGCAGAGCACGGCGCCGAGCCCGAAGGTGAAGGCGAGCGGAGGCGAGCCCGTGTAGACGTCGGAGGCCTCGCCCTTGAAGACGTATTTCGGGAAGCAGTCGCACATCGCCATGACGTCGCGATGGAAGTGCACGGTTCCCTTGGGCTCGCCCGTGGTGCCGGAGGTAAAGGCGATGAGGGCCACGTCGTCGGCCGCCGTGTCGACCGCGACGAAGCCCGCGCCGGCCCTCCTGACCCTGCGGTCGAGGTCGGCCTCGGCTTTCGCCCCATCGCCGAGCTTGCTGAAGTAGCTGATGCGCTCGAGTGGAGCGCTCTTTGCTTTGGCACCCTCCATCTCCTCGGCGAGCGTCGTATCGCAAAGCGCCAGGCCGATCGCGGCCTTGTCGATGATGAAGGCGAGCTCGCGGGCGCGCAGGAGCGGCATGGTCGCGACCGCGATCCCGCCCGCCTTCAGCACCGCGAGCCAGGCGGCCGCCATCATCGGATTGTTGGGCCCGCGCAGGAGCACGCGGTTGCCCGGCACCACGCCCAGCTCCTCCACGAGCACGCGCGCCAGGCGCTCGGAGCGCTCCTTGAGCTCGCCGTAGCTCCACACCTCGTCCTCGAAGTAGATCGCCGGACGGCTCCCCCGCCCCGCGCCGACGTGCGCATCGACGAGCGCGGTAGCTGCGTTGATGCGGCTCGCATAGGCGCTGAGCTCGGGCAGCGTCGCGTAGTCCATGCGCGGCCACAGTGCCTTGGGCGGCAGGTTGTCGCGCGCGAAGCCGTCCACTTGCGCGCTCGGCACCCCACCCGGAAGGAAGGGGCGACCCTCAGCCATGGCGGTCCTCGCTCTCGTTTACTCGCGCGGCACCGGCGAAAGGCGGGATCGCGGGCGCCGTGGGGAGCTTCATGCCGCGGACTCCTTGCCTGCCGCCGCGGCGGCGCTGCGCACTTGCGCCGCGATGACGAGCTTCTGGATCTCGCTCGTACCCTCATAGATGCGGAGCGCGCGGATCTCGCGATAGAGCCGCTCGACCGCACTGCCGGAGACTACGCCGAGCCCACCCCAGATCTGCACCGCCTCGTCGATCACCTTCTGCGCGGATTCCGTCGCGTGGAGCTTCGCCATCGCGGCCTCGCGGCTCACGCGCTGGCCGAGCGCATCCTTGGTCCAAGCGGCGCGGTAGACGAGGAGGGCCGAGGCATCGACGGCGAGCGCCATCTCCGCGAGCTTCGCCTGGAT
>DASPPM010000166.1:0-2773 GCA_035625535.1 Alphaproteobacteria bacterium | reverse complement strand
TGCCGGCCGCATCGCGAGCAAGACCGGCGCGCGCCTGATGGCGCCCACCTCGAACGCGCGCATCGCGCGGGGAGCCGGCCGCGTCGCCGTCGAGCGCGTGCCGTATCCGGTCGATCATGCGCTTGCCGCGCTCAAGGACGTGCAGCATTTGATCCTCGTCGGCGCGCGCACGCCGACCGCCTTTTTCGCTTATCCCGGGAAGCCGAGCCTCGTCACTCCTCCAGGATGCGAGGTGCAGACGCTCGCGACCGCGGAGCAGGATCTGATCGCGGCACTTGCGGCGCTCGCGGAGGCGCTGCACGCACCCCGCGACTCCAGCAACGTCGCGCCCGTGGAACGGCCGCAGGTCCCGCGGGGCGGAGCGGTCACGCCCGAAGCGATCGCGGCGATGCTGGGAGCGCTGCTTCCGGAAGGTGCGATCGTGTGCGACGAATCCGTCACCACCGGACGCGGCTTCTTTCCGATGACCCGCGCGGCACCGCCGCACGATTGGCTGCAGATCACGGGAGGTGCGATCGGCCTCGGCATGCCGCTCGCAACCGGGGCCGCAGTCGCCTGCCCCGAGCGCAAGGTTGTCAACCTCGAGGCCGACGGCAGCGGCATGTATACGCTGCAGGCCCTATGGACGCAGGCGCGCGAGCGCCTCGACGTCTTGACGCTCGTCTGGTCGAACCGCACTTACGCCATCTTGCGTCACGAGCTCGCGCAAGTGGGTGCCGGCAATCCCGGCCGCAAGGCGCTCGACATGCTGAGCCTCGGCGATCCCGAGCTCGACTGGGTGCGGCTCGCGGGCGGCATGGGGGTCGAGGGCAGGCGAGCCGCGACCATGGACGAGCTCGCGCATGCCTTCCGCGCCGGCCTCCGGGCGAAGGGGCCGTTCCTCATCGAGGTCGTGCTCTAGCGCGGCCGCGATTTCGTCAGTATGCTGCTCTTTTGCCGCCGCCCGCCTCGACGACGAGGCGCGCGTGCTCCGCGCCTTCATGAGGCGCGTGCGGATCGCGAGGCGACGAGTAGGGGGGACAAGCGATGAAGACCTTGACGGATGTCGTGGTTCCGGCGCGGGACGGCGGGGCGTGGGTGGTCAGGAAGGGCCAGCATATTCGCGTGAGCGAGGTCCAAGGCGGGGCCATCGGCGACTTCGTCTGCTTCAACGCGAACAATCTCAGGGAGCGCTTGAGCCAGGCGCGCACGAAGTGCAACCAGGGCCGGCTCTTGATCACCGCGGGCAACCATCTCTACAGCCGCGACAACAACGTGCTCTTGACGGTCGCCGAGGACACCTACGGCATCCACGACATGCAATACGGCATGTGCAGCGCCTGGGTGTTCGCCAACTTCAGGGACAAGGACTACCGCGGCTTCAAGGCGGGCGCCATGCATGTCGGCGGTCCCCTCGGCGTGCCGCCCTTCGGCTGCTACGAGGTGCTGCAGAAGGCGCTCAAGCCGTGGGCGATCGAGCCTGAGAACATCCCGGAGCCTCTCAATCTCTTTCAGACCCTCGAGTACGATTTCTCGAACTACACGTTCAAGCTGATCGACGGCCGCAGCAAGCCGGGAGACTACATCGACTTCGTCGCGCGCATGGATACGCTTTGCGGCTTGAGCGCCTGTCCCGCGATGGGACGACCGCTCAAGGTGCAGATTTATGACGCGTGAGGATGGAGGCGCCGCCGGCGCGGGCCATCTCAGCGGCCCCTCCCCTTCCCTTCCCCGGTCTTGAAGCGCGCGCGCACCTCATCGCGCGCGTCGCGATGGAGGTAATGGGCGCCAAGTGCTGCGAGTGCCGCGATGAGGATGCCCGAGGCGCGCTTCTCGTCGCGGTGGCGGCTCGCGGCCGCCCGCTCCTGCCAACACCATTCCTTGACCGGCCGGTCATGCCCCACGCAGGTATAGACGATCGAGCCCGGCGGCCGCGCGAGCCCGCCGAGTGAGGTGAGCGCCTGCCACACCGCGTTTCCCGCCTCGATCTGGGCATCGGCGCGGTCCGGCTCGGCGTTGCCGCTGCCGTCGACCTTGAGCTCGAGGGGGGCCGCATGGAGGCGCTCGAGGCCGGCGACGGCGAAATCGCGGCGGAACTGGTGCGCCGCCTTGAGGCTCGTGCCATCAATGGTGCCGTCGCGCGCCATGCGGATCCAGCGGTCGGCTATTCGCTGGGGGCGGCTGTCCGGCCCGCTCTCGTCGAAGGGCGCGCGCGGCAGGTCGAGGACCTCGTCGTGCCGTTTGCGCTCCGCCGTTGCGCGCACCGGCGTGCCCTCCTCCTCGCCGCGGCGCTCCGCCATCTCGTGCTTGCGGCTGGCCGCCAGCATCTGACGGCGCGCGCGCGCCGTCGACTTCAATCGCGCCTTGAGAAGCTGCGGGGCGGCGCGCCATTCCTCGGTCACCTCGACCACTTCCGCACTCTCCTCGCCCGCGGCGAGGCGGAAGAGCCTGATGCGCTCGCCCTCGCGCCATTCGAAAAACCCAGGCATGTCGAGGCGCGGCTCGGCAAGGAGTGGAAGGCCGCCCTCGTCGCGGCCGACGATGATCGCGGCGAGCCCCATGCGCCCGCCTCCACGTCGGTACCCCGCGGCCACACCACTTCGGCAGTCGGACTCGAGGCTCATCGGCGCA
This sequence comes from Alphaproteobacteria bacterium, assembly GCA_035625535.1. GTDB lineage: Bacteria > Pseudomonadota > Alphaproteobacteria > JACZXZ01 > JACZXZ01 > DASPPM01. The sequence goes on along the minus strand of DASPPM010000166.1, from coordinate 163 downwards.
TCACCTTTGGCTAGAGGTCACTCGGCGAGCGCGCGCCGCGGGCGGGCGGGCGACATCGGGAAAGGCGCGGGAGGGCGGCCGGGGAGGTCGAACCGCCGCTCCCGCTACGGGCGCGAGCTTGGGCGATGGGGGGCACCTCGCGACCCGATGGCTGGATGAGGGG
>DASPPM010000165.1:0-20618 GCA_035625535.1 Alphaproteobacteria bacterium | reverse complement strand
GGAGGGCTAAGGCCAAGTTGAAGTGCGCGCCCGCGTCGTCGGGCTTGAGCGCCAATGCCTTCGCGATGAGCTCCACGGCTTGCTCGCTCCGCCCCTTCTGGTGGGCGATCACGCCGAGCATTTGCAAGGCGACGGCGTGGGTGGGCTCGATTTCCAGGATGCGCCGGTAGAGGCGCTCGGCTCGCGCGAGCCGGCCGGCGCCGTGGTGCCGCATGGCGACCTCCAAGCCTTGCGCGACGGTCATCGGCTTGAGCCACCGTCCGCCGGGCTCGGCGTTGGCCGGGGTCATCTCATCAACCGGCTTGGACATCGGAGCTGCACAGGACACTGAGGAACACAAGTATTACTTTTACCACGGAGGCAGGGAGGACACGGAGAGGCGATCTGGATCGCTTCGCCTCCTGCCTTCGCCGAAGCGAAGCCGCTTCGGCTTCGCGCAGGCAGGTCGGCTCGCGATGACGGATTGAGTTCGTCATTGCGAGGAGGCGAAGCCGACGAAGCAATCCAGGGGAAGGTTATTCTCCATGCTCTCCGTGTCTTCGTGGTGTCATCGGTGAGAGACCGTCGGAATTTTGGGCCGATCACATTGCCGGCGGCTCGATTCCGAGTGCGTGGAAGAGCGGCGCCAGATGCTTCGCGTAATGGCGCCAGCGTCCGATCGAGGAGGCGTAGATCGGCTGGCGTACCTGCCAGAAGCTCGCCGTACGCACGAGCCGCTCCTTCTCGTAGAAGGCAAGGCAGCGCTCGTCCCAGGGAAGGCCCAGGAAAGCGACGAGCTTGCGGCTCCAGCCTTCCTGGTCGGCGACGAGCCCTTCGTAAGGGACATCGAGGATCGGAGAGGGCAGGACATTGTGCCAATGCGCCATCAAACGCTGATAGTCGCGATGGTAGCGGCCGAGATGATCAAGGTCGCAGGCGAACGGCTGGCCGTGCGCAAACTCCTGAAAGTAGCACGAAAGGCACGTATCGAGCGGATCGCGCACGCAATGGATGATCGACGCCTTGGGAAAGAGGAGGGCAATGAGGCCGAGGCGGAAAAAGTTGTTCGGCAGCTTGTCGGTGACCCGCGCGGCGCCGCTCGCATAGCTCGCGAGCCGCTCGAGATGCTCCTCCGCGATCGCCTTCGCCGCGGCGGCGCCGAGCGGGCGCACGCATTCGGGAAAGGCTTCCGAGCTTCCGAGCCGCGCGGGCAGCGTATGCGCGATCTGGCGCATGTAGTCGAGCTCGCCCGCGCCGTGGACTTGCGGGTGGCTCGCCAGAATCTGCTCGACGAGCGTGGTTCCCGAGCGCGGCATGCCGACGATGAAGACCGGAAGCTCCGAGCTGCTGCCCATGCCCGCCTTCTCGGCGAAGAGTCCGGCTGAGAAGGTCGCGATCATCCGGTCGACGTAGGCGGTGAAGTCTTGCGGACGGTAGCGGAGCTTGGACTTCCTCAAATCGTTGCCCGCCTTGTAGCAGCCAAAGGCGGCGTCGTAATCGCCGAGATCGTCGTGGATCTTGGCGAGGGCGAAATTGAGCGCGCTCCTCTGATCGACGGACAGCGTCGTCATTGCCAGCACGCGCTCGATCTCGTGCCGCCGCGCGTCGCTCGCTCCCGCCTTTCGACCCATCGCCAGATGGTAATGCGCGCTCGCATGGTCGGGCTCGAGCGCAATCGCCTTCTCGTGCCAGGGGACGGCCTCCTCGAAGCGTCCCTGGAGCTGATAGGAGAGGCCCATGTTGAAATGGGCATCGGCCGAGCGAGGCTCGCGCTCGAGTGCGGCCTCGAACCAGCGGCGCGCCTCATCGAAACGGCCGTCTTCGAGATGGGCAAGGCCCATGCCGATGAGCGGCTCGGGCCGCCTCGGGTCGAGAGTGCGCGCCTCTTCGTATGCCGCTATCGCCTCTGCCGTGCGATGGCGCAGACGCAGCACGTGGCCGAGCTCGATGTGGCCATTGGGCAAATCCGGCCTGAGCCGCGTCGCCTCCTCGAGCGCGAGCGTGGCCTCGTCGTAACGCTCGAGGCCGGCGAGGACGCGGCCGATCTGATAATGCGCCTCGGAGATTTGCGGCGAAAGCTCTATGGACCGGGCGAGGGCGCCGTGGGCCCGGCGCAGCTCGCCGGTCGACAGAAGCGCGATGCCGAGGTTGAGATGGGCCTCGGCGAAGTCGGGCCGCAGTCTGAGCGCTTCCTCGTAATGAGCGATCGCTTCCGCGGCGCGGCCGAGCTCGAAGAGGGCGATACCCAAATTGAGATGCGCGTCCGCATCCTTGGGGTCGAGCCGCAAGGCGGCGCCGAGCTCGCTCGCGGCGTCCGCATAGGATTTGAGGTTGAGGAGCGCAGTCCCCAGGCCGAAGCGCGCGCTCGCGAGCTCGGGACGAAGGGCGAGCGCTCTTCTGTGGCTCAGAACCGCCTCATCCAGCCGGCCCAGCGCGCGATAGGCTTCGCCCAGATTGCTGTGATAGTTGGCGACGCGGCCGTCGATCGCGATGGCCCTTTCAAGAAGCTCGATCGCGCGTGCGTTCTCGCCCCTCTGATGGGCGATGAGACCGAGAAAATGAATCGCGTCCGGGTCATCGCGGTCAAGTGCCAACGCCTGGCGATAGAGCGCCTCGGCCTCGGCAAGGCGGCCCAATTGATGGAGCTGGACCGCCTGGGCGACAAGCGTGCGCGCATTGAGCGGCGCCGAGCTCGCGCGCGCCGAAGCCGGCGCGCGCGAGGGGCTTCCTCTCGCCGCTCCCTTTTCGGCACTCCTGCGCTCCTTGCGGTTCAAGCTCGCGGCTCCGCTTGATAGGACGATATCGGCCGCGAGAATAAGGGTTGGTCTCGATCGTCACCCCCGCGAAAGCGGGGGTCCAGGCGGCGATGGTCAGCGCAGCATTTCCTCGTAGAGGTCACGCCATTCCGGATTGGTCTGCTCGTTAATCTCGATCTTCCATGCCCTGCGCCAGTTCTTGATCTGCTTCTCCCGAAGAATCGCAAGGGGCGTCGTCTCATGGAACTCCGCATACACGAGTCGATGGACGCCGTACCGTTTGGTGAATCCATCGACGGCGTCCGATTTATGTTCCCAGACCCGGCGGGCGACGTTGTTGGTCGTGCCGACATAGAGCGTGCCGTTCCGTTTGTTCGCGAGGATGTAAACGCAAGCTTGCCTCATCGCCCGTAATATGCCATTCGGGGCCACATTCTGGATGCCCGCTTTCGCGGGCATGACGAGACAGGGGAGAATATCATTCTCCCGGTTGCCTTGGCTATTTCCCTTCGCGCCGCCAGGCAAGCGCCAATGTGCCGAGCGCTGCCAGCAGCACGAGGAGTGCGGGCAAAAGCGGCGCTTGGCGCACCCCCGTCACGACGTAGTCGGCATTCTCCTTGAAGGCGATCCAGGCGCCCGCGACGCCGGCCCCGGCATAGTCGCGGCTGGGCCGGATCTGGCGCAGCTCGGGTACGCCGCCCTCTGCGAGCCAGCGAATGCTGCCCCCGCTCGCCTCCGCGGCGGGCTTGAGCCTCTTGTCGGTCGAGCGCACGTCCTGGAACTCGATGGGGTTGAGCGGGCCGACGGCGGCAAGCGTCGTGTGGGTGCCGTCGCTGATGCGGTAGAGCCCGAGCTCGTCGGCACTCACCGTGCCTTGCGAGCGTCCCCCTTCTCCCGGCGCGAGCCCCAGCTTGAGCGTCTTTCCCGAGGGTGCGGTGATCTCGGCCGAGACCGGCTTCTGATCGAGGCTTTGGCGGACGACCTTGATCTTGTTGCCTTCGACTTCCGCGCGCAGCGCCTCCTCCTCGAGCTCGGGCTCCTGCATGAGCCAGTGGGCGAGCCGGCGCAGGAGCTCGGACTCGGGACCCCCGCCCTCGAAGCCGCGCGACCACAGCCACATCTGATCGCTGGCGATGAGCGCCACGCGGCCTTTGCCGACGCGCCCGAGCTGAAGCAACGGGCGGCCTTCGAGCCCCGTCATGAGGGTCGTGCCCGACTTGGGATTAATGTCGACCTGGCGGAACCAGCGGCCCCAGGGATGCTTCGGATGGTCGGCGCCCGGAAGCTCCGCCGTCACCGGGTGGCGCTTGCCGATATCCGTCACCTCCGGGCGGAAGCCGCGCTCAAGGACCTGGCCGGTCGGCTCGGCCGGCATCACGCTGCCGAGGGGGGTGTAGTAGATGCTGATCGGCGAGGCGAAGTCCGGCCCCACCGCGGCCAAAAGCGCGCCGCCCCGCTCCACGTAATCGGCGATGTTCTGCAGATAGTTGTTCGGCAGCTCGCCGCGCCGGCGATAGCGGTCGAAGATGATGAGGTCGAACTCGTTGAGCTTGACTTCGAAGAGCTCGTGCACGGGAAAGGTGATGAGCGAGAGCTCGCGCACCGGGGTGGCGTCGAGCTTCTCCGGCGGGCGCAGGATGGTGAAGTGCACGAGGTCGACCGAGGGGTCGGATTTCAGGAGATTGCGCCAGGCGCGCTCGCCCGGATGCGGCTCGCCCGAGATGAGAAGTACGCGCAAGCGGTCCCTCACGCCGTTGAGTACGACGACCGCGCGCTTGTTCTTGAGCGTGAGCACGTGCGGGCCGGGCTCGACGGACAGCTCGAAGGTGCTCTGTCCCGCGTGGTCGAGGGTGACCGGAATCTTGACGTCCTTGCCGAGCGGAACCATGACCGTTGTCTCGTCCGTGCCGTCGCGTCGGAGCGTGAGCATGGCCTGGCCTTGGGACGGCCCCGGCAAATCGTCCACCCTCAGCGTGAGGTTGAGCGGCTTGTTGACGAGACCGTAGCTTGGCGCATCGACGACGGTCAGCCGCCGGTCTCTTTCGTTGCGCTCGCCGGTCAACAGCACGTGGAGGGGGGCGCCGAGCTGTGCCCCCGCCTTCCCGCCCGGCGCGTCGTGCACCTGGCCGTCGGTGATCATGATCGCACCGGCGAAGCGCTGGCGCGGAATGTCGGCAAGCGCGTCCTCGAGCGCCTTGTAAAGCTCGGTGCCGCTGTCGACGACGCTCGGGTCCTGGCCGGTCGAGCGCACCACCCTGAGCTCGAAATGCTTGAGCGACTTCGCCGCCTCCTGGACCTTGGCGAGCGCTGCCTCGGTCTCAGCACGGCGCTGCCCGATCCCTTGGCTCGGCGAGTCGTCCACGACGACGAGGCCGATGTCGTTGAGCGGAGTGCGATCCTCGAGCACGGCCGAGGGGTTGGCGAGGGTCAACAGCAGCACCGCAAGCACAAGCGCGCGCCACAACATGCCGCGCGCGCGGCGCAGCCAGCCGAGCGCCAAAAAAAGCGCGGCAATGAGCGCGAGCCCCAGGATTGCCGGCCAGGGCAGGAGCGGCGCGAATACGATGGTGAGATTCTCGAGCATCTAGAGGCCGAGCCTCTCGAGGATCGCGGGCAGGTGGACCTGGTCGCCCTTGTAATTGCCGGTGAGCGCGTACATCACGAGGTTGATGCCGAAGCGGAACGCCATCTCGCGCTGGTGCTCGCCGCCGGGCACCACGGCCATGAGCGGGCGCCCGCCGTCGTCGACGGCCCAGGCGCCGGCCCAGTCGTTGCCGCCGATCACCACGGCGGAAACGCCGTCATTCACCTGCTCGTCGGAGCGCTCGACCCAAACCGGCGAGCCGTCGATCCGGCCTGGAAACTCATGCAGGAGATAAAAGGAGCGCGTCAAGACGTGATCCTCCGGCACCTGGATGAGTGCCGGCAGATCGAGCTCATCGAGGAGCAGGCGCAGCGCGCGCCAGCTGGCTCCCGAGCGGTTCGGATCGCGCGTATCGAACAGCACCTGGCCGCCGTTCTGCAGGTACGCCACGACCTTCTCCTGCCCCTTGGCCGTGAGGTTCGGCAGCTGGGGGGAGACCGGCCAATAGATCAAGGGAAAGAAAGCCAGCTCGTCGCGGTTGGGATCGACGCCGATGGGAGCCGCCGCCTCGACGGCGGTGCGCGCGTTGAGTGCGAGGGACAGGCCGAGGAGCCCGGCCTTGCTGAGATCGTCGAGCGAGGGGTCGCCGCTCAAGACATAGGCAAGGCGCGTGGAGGTCGTCGCCGCGATCGCGGCGGGGTCGTCGCTCGACGCGGCGGCGGCTTCGGCGGCGTAAGCCGCCGGGGCCGCGAGGGCGAGGCCGGCGAAGAGGATGGCGGCGCCGCCGCCCGCCCTGACACGTGCGCGCCTCCGGCCGGAGACCCCGCCTTGTCCGCGCGCGCCGAAGAGGATGCTCAAGCCGCGTTGGCCGAACAGGAGCCCGCGCAAGGCCAGGCTGATGACGAGATCGGCAAGGGCCAAGAGCATGGCGCCGGCGATGAGCCAGGGTTTCATGTCCCGTTCGCGCTGGCCGCTGTAGACCGCGCGGGAAACGCCGGACGGCAGGTCGGGAAGCAGTGCCAAGCTGCGCACTTGATCGCTCAGGTTGAGCGCGCGCCGCGTCGTCTCCGAGCCATAATAGCCGGGCGGATGGCGCGGCCCCATGCGGGGGCGTTCCAGCTCCTCGGCGCCGATGGCACTCGCGGCCGCGGGCGGGGTGCCGAGCTCGGCGAAACCGTCGAGCGTCTTGAAGGGCGGCAGGCTCGTCTTCTCGGCATTCCCGGCGACACCCTGGCTCAGCGCCACCATGCGCTGGAGCATCTCGACGAAGAGGCCGGAGAAGGGCAGCGTCGACCAGTCGGGATTGGCCGTCGTGTGCACGAGCACGAGCCAGCCCTTGCCGCGCTTGTCGGCGGTTACGAGCGGCGTGCCGTCGGCGAGCCGCGCCCAGGTCTTTTGGTCGAGATCGAGCGAGGGCTCGGCGAGCACTTGGCGCTTGATCTCGACATCGGCGGGGATGGCAAGGCCGGCGAAGGGACTTCGCGCATCGAAGGCAGCGAGCTGCTCCGGCTTCTCCCACGACATGGCCCCGCCCAGCTCGCGCTCCCCGCGGCGCAGCTTGACCGGCACGAGATCGTCATTGCCCTGCCCAAGGCGCGGCCCGGCGAAGCGCAAGAGCGTGCCGCCGCCCTGGATCCAGCGCTTGAGCCGGTCGCGGAGCGCAGGCGGGAGGGGGTCCGAGTCGGTCAGTGTCAGCACGGCAAGTTGGCGCTCGAGTAGCTGCTCGAGCGTCCCCTCGACGATCTCGCTATAAGGCCGCAATGCACGCTCGAGATAGTAATGGCCGCCAAGGAGCGGCTCCGCCTGCTCGTTGGGCGGTGCCGTGACCACGCCCACGGGACGGCGGCGCCAACGATCGTCGAGGAGCACCGTCGCCCCCACCGTGCGCTCGCCGACGATCTCGAGCCGGGTGATCTCATTGCGCAGCTCGAGGGGAAGCCCGAGCCTGGCGGCGGCGGCGCGCTTGCCGGGCGCAAAGGCGAGCTTGGCGTCGCCGACCGGATGCCCGTGCTCGTCGATCGCCCGCACGGTGAGCGTCTCCTCGCCCTCGCTCGGCGCCCGCACCGCGGCGAGCCCCAGCTCCGAGCCCTGGGTTGCGGGCGGCAGCAGGAGGTGGGGCAAGGCGGCGAGCTGATCGCTCAGGACCTCGACGGGCCCGAGGCGCTGCAGGCGCTCGGCAAGCTTTGCCGCATCGCCCTCGGCGATCCCGTCGGAGAGCCACACGACGTGTGCCGGAGCGGGGAGAACGACGCCATCGAGGAGTTTGAGAGCGGCGTTCCGGTCGCTCGGCCAAGGCCCGGGCTGAAGCGTCTGGACGAGGCGCTGCGCCTCGCCTGCGGGCAGGAGGCCGCTTGCCTGCAGGGTGTTGCCGGAGGCGGGCGGTGCCGTCGGCAGCAGCATGACCGGGCGGCGATCGCGCTCGGCGCTTTCGATGAGGCTCGCGAGCGCCTGCTCGCGTGCCGACCAATTGCGCGCGGCCGCCCAGTCGTTGTCGATCACGATGACGAGCGGCCCGCCGCCGCCGCGTGGACCGAGCGGGTTGAGAAGCGGCTGGGCAAGACCGATGATGATGAGGCTGGCAAGGATAAGGCGCAGGATGATGAGCCAGAGCGGCGTGCGCGCCGGCGTCTCCTCGCTTTGCACCAAGCCCAGGAGGAGCCGCACCGCGGGAAAGCGCACGAGGCGCGGGCTCGGCGGCGTCACGCGCAGGAGCCACCAGAGGGCGGGCAACAGGGCCAGCGCCGTGAGCAGCCAGGGATGCACGAAGGCGATGGCGTTGAGCCCGGGCATCAGAGTTCGTCCCAGGTCGCGGAGAGGTGGGCGTAGAGCGCCAAGAGCGCGTGCTCAGGCGGCTGATCGGTTCGATGGATGGTGAAATCCCAGCCGACCGCGCGAGCGATAGCCGAAAGCCCAGCCCGATGCGTCGAGAGCTCCGTGGTGTAGGCCTCGCGCACCGCCTCGACCCGTCTGACCAGGACCTCGCCTTCGTCCTCGAGCCCCTCGAAGCGGGTGCGCCCGACAAAGGGCAGCGTCTCCTCTGCCGGATCCATCACCTGAAGGAGGTGGCCCTTGAGTCCGCGCCCGGCGAAGCGGCGCACGCGCGCGTCGATCTCCTCGAGCGGCGCCAGGAGATCGCCCATGAGGACGAGTTGGGCGTGACGCGGCAGAAGCTCGTAGGCGGGGAGGCTGCCGTTTCCGCCCTCATCGGGGTTGGCGGCTTGGCCTGCGGCGCGCGCGCTGAGCGCGAGCGGGCGCTCCTTGCGCTGGCGCTCGAGAAGGAGCGCAATCCGGTTGAGCGCGGCGCGGCCGGGGCGAGGGGCGAGCCCCGAGCCGAGCAGGGCGATATGCTCGTCGCCGCGCACGAGAAGCGCTGCGAGCGCCAGCAAGAGGAGTGTCGCGCGTTCGGCCTTCTCGCGGAGCGCGGGGGAGGAGCGGTACATCATCGACGGCGAGCGGTCGCACCAGAGCCAGACACTCGCCGCCGCCTCCCATTCGCTCTCGCGCACGAAGAGCGTGTCGGACTTGGCCGAGCGGCGCCAATCGATGCGCTGGGTCGGATCGCCCGACTCGTAGCGGCGGAACTGCCAGAAGGTGTCGCCGGTGCCTACTCGACGGCGGCCGTGCACGCCCTGCGCCACCGTGGCCGCCACGCGCTCGGCCCGCACCAGGAGCGGAGGCAGCGTTGCCGCCAGCCACTCGGCCCGCTGCTGGGCCGGGTGCGCGCCTTGCGGGGGGGCGCTCGTTGCCATCTGGAGGCCCCTCACCCAACCCTCTCCCGCAAGCGGGAGAGGAAAGGGGCCCCCGCGGGCCAAAGGCCCGCTTCTTCTGCATCATGCATGAAAGGCGCGCTACGCGTGCCCGGCGGAGCGATGTGAAGGGCGAGGGATAGCCGGGTGCTTAGCATAAATGTCCCGGCGTCAGGCGAGGGGAGCGGCGAGGCGGTCGATCACCTGGTCGATGGTGACGCCGTCCGCCCGCGCGGAAAAATTGAGCGCCATGCGATGGCGCAGAACCGCCCCCGCGAGCGCCAGCACGTCGTCGGCCGAGGGAGCGAGCCTGCCCTCGAGCACCGCGCGTGCGCGCGTGGCCAGCATGAGCGCTTGGCTCGCGCGCGGGCCGGGACCCCAGGCGACCTCGCGGCGCACTTCGTCGAGCTCCGTCGATTCGGGCCGGCCTTGGCGCACAAGCGCCAAGATGGCATCGACCACCGATTGACCGACGGGAATGCGCCGGATGAGCCGCTGGGCCGCGAGCAGATCCTCGCCCTCCATCACCTTGCCGGGGAGCGCCTCGGCGATGCCGGTGGTGGCGGCGAGCATGCGACGCTCGGCCTCGATCTCGGGATAGCTCACGTCCACTTGCATGAGGAAGCGGTCGAGCTGCGCCTCGGGGAGCGGATAGGTGCCCTCCTGCTCGAGCGGGTTCTGCGTCGCCAGCACGTGAAAGGGCCGCGGCAGCGGATGGTAGCGTCCGGCGACCGAGACGCGGCCCTCCTGCATGGCCTGGAGCAGGGCCGACTGGGTGCGCGGGCTCGCGCGGTTGACCTCGTCGGCCATCAGGAGCTGGCAGAAGACGGGCCCCTCGATGAAGCGAAAGGCGCGCCGGCCCGTCTCGCTCTCCTCCAGCACCTCCGAGCCCAGGATGTCGGCGGGCATGAGGTCGGGCGTGCACTGGATGCGTTTGACGTCGAGCCCCAGCACGATGCCGAGCGTCTCGACCAGCCGCGTCTTGGCGAGCCCCGGCACGCCGACGAGGAGGGCATGCCCTCCCGCCAAGAGTGTGATAAGGGTTTGATCGATGACCTTCTGTTGGCCGAAAATGACCTGGCCGAGGCGCTCGCGCACCAAGGCCATGCGCTCGCCGAGGCGCTCGACCTCCGCGACGAGGGCGGCATTCGGCTCATCCGCGGGCGGGGTGGTCTCTATGACGCTCACCTGCACTGCTCCTTGCTCTGACTCCGACGGGCGATCCCGCGATTAAGGCGACAGCATGCCCAAAGCATCAGATCATATCTCCCGCCTGGCAAATCAAATCGACGTGCCGCCGGCACCCCATCCCGACTCGGCGCTTCGGGTGCGGCAGCCGGAGCCCTTGTGCGGCGATTTCGACATCCGCATCGCGCGCGACGGCAGCTGGCTCTACCGCGGCTCGCCCATCGGCCGCAAGGAGCTCGTCAAGCTCTTCGCCTCGGTGCTCCGCCGCGACCCGGCCGGCGAGTATTGGCTCGTCACTCCCGTCGAGCGCGGCCGCATCCGAGTGGACGACGCGCCCTTCACCGCCGTCGAGCTCACCGTCGAGGGCGAGGGGCGGGAGCAGTCGCTGATCTTCCGCACCAACGTCGACGAGATCGTCACGGCCGACCGCGAGCATCCCATCCGCGTGAGCTACCATGGCGCGGCCGGCGAGCCGGCCCCCTATGTGCTCGCGCGCCCTGGGCTCGAAGCGCTCATCGTGCGTCCCGTCTATTATCAGCTGGTTGAGCTCGGAGTGGAAGGGCTGTCAGGCGGGGAAAACCTGTTCGGCGTGTGGAGCCGCGGCGCGTTCTTTCCGCTCGGAAAGCTGGAGGGCCAGGGATGACGCGGGAGCGTGTCATCGCGCGCATCCGGGCCGCAGGTGCTTCGCATCACCGCGTGCGCCGCGGGGTTGAGGTGCGCAGGCGCGGCGACCACGACATGAACACGGACGACATGCGCCATCCCGGCCCGTTGACGCCCGCCGCCGTGCTGGTGCCGCTCGTCGACCGCAGCGAGGGCATGACCGTGCTGCTCACGCAGCGCACCGCGCACCTCAACGATCATGCGGGGCAGGTCAGCTTCCCGGGCGGCAGCATCGAGTCGCAGGACGCTACCGCCGAGGCGGCCGCCTTGCGCGAGGCGTTCGAGGAAATCGGCTTGCCGCCCGAGAAGGTCGAGCCGATCGGACGGCTCGACGATTACGAGACGCGCACGGGCTTCCTCGTCTATCCCGTCGTGGGCATCGTGACGCCGCCCTTCCCCGTGGAGCCCAACCCCTTCGAGGTCGCTGAGGTGTTCGAGATCCCGCTCGACTTCGTCCTCGACCGCCGCAACCATCGCCGCGAGAGCCGCCTCTTCAAGGGGCGCGAGCGGCAATTCTACGTGCTGCCGTACGACAAGCATTATATTTGGGGCGCCACGGCGAGCATGCTGGTCAATCTCTGCGACGTGCTCGTCGGCTGATGGTGCGGGTCCTCATAGAGTACCTGCTGCCCGTTCTGCTGCCCACGGCGCTCTACGCGCTTTGGCTCATCTGGCAGCGCAGGCGCGCGGCAACGGCGGGGACCGCGGTGCCGGATTGGCAGGAGGGGCCTTGGTTCTGGCTCATCGTCGCCGGCTTGGCGCTCGCCTTCGTCGCGGTGCTCGCGACCGCGTTGCTTTCCGGCCATCGTCCGGGAGAGACGTACGTTCCGCCCGTGCTCGAGAACGGCAAGGTGGTACCCGGCCACTTCGGGGGCTGATGTGGTCAAGCGCAGCGGGAAGCTTCCGCTCCAGCCATGGATGACGGCACCCGCGACCGAACGCGTGCTGGCGGCCCTCGGTGCCAAGGGCGCGGAAGTGCGCTTCGTTGGCGGCTGTGTGCGCGACGCCATCCTCGGGCGCCCGGTCAAGGACATCGACATCGCGACCCACGATCCGCCCGAGGCGGTCATCGCCCTTCTCGAGGCGGCGGGCATCAAGGTCGTCCCGACCGGTCTCGCGCACGGCACCGTGACGGCGGTGATCGGCCCGCATCATTTTGAGATCACCAGCTTGCGGCGCGACGTCGAGACCTACGGCCGCCGCGCCAAGGTCGCCTTCACCGCCGACTGGGCCGCCGATGCCGCGCGGCGCGACCTCACCATCAATGCGCTCTTCGCCGCCCCCGACGGCACGCTCTACGACCCCTTCGGCGGGCTCGAGGATCTGCGTCAGGGCCGCATCCGCTTCGTCGGCGACGCGCGCACCCGCATCAGGGAGGACGTGCTGCGTCTCTTGCGCTTCTTCCGCTTCTTCGCCCACTACGGCAAGCCGCCGCCCGATGCGGAGGCACTCGCCGCCTGCCGCGAGCTCGCTCCGCTGCTGCCCACCCTTTCGGGCGAGCGCGTGGCGGCGGAGACGCTCAAGCTGCTCTCGGCACCCGAGCCCGCCTCCGTCGTGGCGCTGATGATCGAAGAGGGCATCGTCGCGTATTTTCTACCCGAGGCGGATGGCGTGGCCCCCTTGCGGGCGCTCGTGACACTCGAGGGCCTGGGGCCCGGGGCGGATGCGCTCAGGCGCCTTGCCGCCCTCCTCGACCCTCGGCAGGGTGCCAAGGGGGCCCAAGCGCTTGCCTTGCGCCTGCGCTTCTCGAATGCGGAGCGCGAGCGGCTCGTGGCCCTCGCCGCTCCCGCCGAGGTACCGCAGCCCGAGATGTCGGATAAGCTGCAGCGCCTTCTTCTCTATCGGCTGGGTGCCGCGCGCTTCCGCGATCTGGCGCTTCTTGCCTGGGCTCATGAGATCGCGCGCTCGGGCCCGAGTTCCCGGCGCGTGGCCGAGGCCTGGCGCGCGCATCTTGCCGCCGCGGCAAGCTGGGCGCCGCGGCAGCTTCCCGTGAAAGGGCGCGACGCGCTTCGCCTCGGCGTGCCCGCCGGGCCCAAGGTCGGCCGGCTGATCGCGACCCTCGAGGCGTGGTGGATCGAGGAGGACTTCCGGCCCGGGCGCGAGGCCTGTTTGGCCAAGCTCGCGGCGATGGCAAAAGGCGAGCGTTGAGCGATTGCCGCTCGCACGGCGCAGCCGCGATCGTCATTGCGAGCCGGCCTGCCTGCGCGAAGCCGAAGCGGCTTCGCTTCGGCGAAGGCAGGAGGCGAAGCAATCCAGAGTCGGTGAGGAGATGCTGGATTGCTTCGTCGGCGTGGCCTCCTCGCAATGACCATTCTTTGGGAGGTCATTCCTCGGATTTTTTGGCGCAGACGAGAGCCGCCTATTTGAGCGCGCTGCGGATGAGATAGCCGGCGAAGTCGCCGGGCTTGAGCTTGACCGGATCGATTGACTGATGGCCCGCCATCGCGCGGCTGACCACGATGTCGTCCTCGACGTGGGTCGGCAGCACCTTGAAGATGCCCACGGCACCCTTGAGCTTGGGATAGAAGTTGGGGTCGATCATTTTCTCCCTGCGGCCGACGCGGGCGACGATTTCCGCCTCGTTCAAGCCATGGGCCTCCTCCTTCTTGACGAGCGTCCAATCGCTCTCGCCCGCCCAGCCGGCCTCGACGACGGCTTTCACCGGTTCCTCGGTGTAGCCGAGCTTGTAGATGTGCTTGCTCAAGCCGACGTCGGAGCCCCATTTGCCGAGATTGTTGCTCCGCGCCACATAGATCGTGCCCATGGCGATCCTCCTTTTTCACCAGTCTGCGGCGGGATGCGGCCGCTGTCCATGACGCTGTGGGAAGGGGCGCCCTACGGCGGCACCGGCTGGATTTTCGCGAGCACCCCGCTAAAGTGGCGCGCCAAAGAGGCCGCGAGGGAGACGACGAATGACGGCGCTCAGGATCTGCTTCGTGGGCGACAGCTTGACCAACGGCACGGGCGACGACGAGTTCCTGGGCTGGCCCGGGCGGCTCTGTGCTGCCGAGCGCCGGCGCGCGCACGATCTCACCTGCTACAACTTGGGCGTTCGCGCCGATACCTCGGTCCTGATTGCGGCGCGCTGGCGGGAGGAGTGCGCGGCGCGGCTCCCGGAGCCCTATCAGGGCGGTCTCGTCTTTGCCTTCGGCAACAACGACACCGCGATCCAGGACGATGCCAAAGAGGTGCGGGTGCCGCAGGCGCAGTCGCTCGCGACCGCGCGCGCGATCCTTGCCGGGGCAAAGGCCTGGGCCGAGGCGAGGGCCTGGAAGCCCGTGCTCTTCATCGGCCCCTGGCCGGTCGAGGAGGCGAAGCAGCCGGTGAGCCCGACGGGCGTGGTGTCTTACGACTTCCGCAATTCGCGCATTCTGCAATTGAGCGACGCGTATGGGTCGCTCGCCGAGACGCTCGGCGTTCCCTATCTCGATCTCTACCGCGCGCTCTCCGAGGATCGGCGCTGGCAGGCGGCGTCCGCTGCGGGCGACGGCGTGCATCCGCCGGCCGACGGCTACCGCCTCGTCGCCGAGAAGGTGGCGGAGTGGCGCGCCTGGCGCGCCTGGCTCGAGTGAGAAGGCGGCGCTCAGTTGGCGGTCTTGATCAGCTTGCCCTTGACGGTGCGTACCCGCTCGCCCTCGCGCATGGCCGTGAAGGTAAGGTCCATCCCGCCGCCCGAGAGCGTGCGGGCGTAGCGCTGCAGCTCGACGCGGCCCTGCGGGTCGATGGTGAGCACGTTGACGATGAGGCTGGTCCCCTCGATGCGCGCCCAGATCACGGGGGCGCCGCTGAAGGGATCGGGCTCCTCTGCGATGCGCCACGTCCCCGGCGCGGGTCCCGCCACGAAGGTGACCTGATCCTGCTTGCGCTTGACCTTGGGCTTGGCCGGATCGCCGCCCTCGTGCGCCACCGTCGTCCAGGCAAGCGAGAAGCCGTTGCCCTCGGGGTGGATCACCACGTCGAGATCGCGCTCGGTCACGCCGAAATAGGCGCTGTCCTTGTTCTCGGCGACGCCGCTTCCGGAGTAGGTGCCGTAGAAGGCCTTGATGGTAAGCGGACCTTGGGAATGGGCGGCATGGCCGAAGCCCAAGGCGAGGACGACAAGAGGCCACCAGCGAAGACGCATGATCCGCTCCTTCAGATTGCGACGCCACTTTAGCCCAATTTTCGCCAAGGCGTGAGTCGACTGCTCCCTCACCCTTCCCGTCGCTTCGCGACGGGAAGGGTGAGGGAGCGCAGCTTTACGGCCAGGCCGCGAGCGGGGGAAGCGACATGAGAATGGCCTCGGGATTGCCGCCGGTCATGAGGCCGAAGCGCGTGCCGCGGTCGTAGAGCAGGTTGAACTCGACGTAGCGGCCGCGGCGCACGAGCTGCTGCTCGCGCTCCTCCGCCGTCCAAGGCTCGTCCATGTGGCGTCGGACGATCTTGGGGTAGACCGCGAGGAAGGTGCTGCCCACCTCGCGGGCGAAGGCAAAACGCGCCTCCCACGCTCCCTCCTCGAGGTAATCGAAGAAGATGCCGCCGATGCCGCGCGGCTCAGCGCGGTGCTTGAGGAAGAAATACTCGTCGCACCATGCCTTGAAGCGCCGGTGATAGCCCGGATCATGCGCGTCGCATGCCGCCTTGAACGCGGCGTGGAAGGCGGCGGCGTCGTCCGCGTCGGCGCGCATCGGAGTCAAGTCCGCACCGCCCCCGAACCACTCGCGCCTGGTCACGATGTGGCGCGTGTTCATGTGCACGGCGGGGACGCGCGGGGAGTGCATGTGGGCGACGAGCGAGATGCCGCTCGCCCAGAAGCGGCCGTCCTCGGCGGCACCGGGAATCTCCTTGCGGAACTCCGGCGGGAACTCGCCGAAGACGGTCGAGACGTTGACGCCCACCTTCTCGAAGACGCGGCCCCGCATAAGCGCCGTCTCGCCGCCGCCGCCGCCGCTTCGCTCCCAGCGCTTGCGCTCGAAGCGCCCGGGCGCACGCTCGGCGTAGGTTCCATTGAGCGAGTCCTCGATCGCCTCGAAGGCCGCGCAGATGTCGTCGCGCAGGCGCTCGAACCAGGCCTGCGCCTGCCGCTTGCGCTCCTCCCTCGTGCTCTCGCTTCCGAGCGCGCTCAACCGCCTCTCCCCGGGAAGAGGCCCGTCTGCCGCAGGGCCTCGCCGAGTACCATGGCAGCGGCGAGCGCGACGTTCAAGGAGCGGCGGCCGGGTGCCAGCGGAATCCGGAGCCGTGCCGTGGCGCTCGCGCGCACCTCCTCGGGCACGCCCGCCGATTCGCGGCCGACCATGAGCAGATCGTCGGGACGGAAGGCGAAGTCGAGGTAGCTGAGCTCGCCCTTCGTGGTGAGCAGAAGCAGCCGCGCCTCGGGGAGTGCGGCGCGCCGCCAGCCCTCGAAAGCGGCATGGGAGCGGTGGCGGGTGAGCTTGAGATGGGCGAGATAATCCATGCCGGCGCGGCGCAGATGGCGGTCGGAGAGGAGGAAACCGCAGGGCTCGATCAGCTCGAGGGGCACCTCGAGGCAGGCCGCGAGCCGCATCATGGCGCCGGCGTTCTGCGGGATGTCGGGCTCATAGAGGACAAGGCGCAAAGCGACCTCGGCAGCTCCGGTCAAGCATAGAATTTTTCGACGTTATCCGGCTTCGGCGGCTTTGCAAGGGGGCGGATTTGCATTATACCCGAACGCGCCGAACGGGGTCTTTCGACGGGTCTCCTTGGGGGCGGGTGCGGCAGGTTGTCGCATTGTCTCGAGGGAGCCGGTCCTTAGAACCATTCGCGCCTATCGGGGCGGCCTCCCGGCTCTGCCATCGAGGAAGAGGTGAGCATGGCGACAAGCGCAGAGACGGGCGCGCATGGTGCTGCAGGCGTTGCGGTCAAGCGCCGCGACTTTCTTTATCTGGCGACCGGCGCCATGGGGGCGGTCGGTGCTGCGCTCGCGGCTTGGCCCTTGATCGAAAGCATGAACCCCGCCGCCGACGTGCTGGCGCTGTCGTCGAGCGAGGTCGATCTCTCGCCCATCCAGGTGGGCCAGCGCATCACGGTCAAGTGGCGCAGCCAGCCCGTCTTCATTGCCCGCCGCACGCCCGAGGAGATCGGGGAAGCGCAGAAGGTCGACTTGGAGGAGTTGCGCGATCCCCAGGCCGATTCCGCGCGGGTCAAGAAGCCCGAGTGGCTGGTCATGGTCGGCATCTGCACGCATCTCGGCTGCGTGCCGCTCGGTCAGGCGCCGACCGACCCGCGCGGCGACTGGCACGGCTGGTTCTGTCCCTGCCACGGCTCGCAATACGACACCTCGGGCCGCATCCGGAAGGGGCCGGCGCCGGCCAACCTCGTGATCCCCCCATACGCCTTCCTCACTGACACAAGCGTTCGGATCGGCTAGGGGAGCGAAAGATGAGCGAGCCCGCCTGGAACAGTCCGGTCGTCAAGTGGGTCGACGAGCGCCTGCCGATCTTCACGCTCCTCTACCACAGCACGAGCGGCTACCCCACGCCGAAAAACCTCAACTACTGGTGGAATTTCGGCTCGCTCGCCGGCGTCATGCTGATCTTCATGATCGTGACCGGCATCGTGCTGGCGATGCAATACCAGCCGAATGCGGCGCTCGCCTTCGACAGCGTCGAGCGCATCATGCGTGACGTGAACTACGGCTGGCTCCTGCGCTATCTGCACATGAACGGCGGCTCGATGTTCTTCCTCGCGGTCTACATCCACATCTTTCGCGGACTCTATTACGGCTCCTACAAGCGGCCGCGGGAGCTCCTGTGGTGGCTCGGCGTCGTCATCCTCCTCCTGATGATGGCGACCGCGTTCATGGGCTATGTGCTGCCCTGGGGCCAGATGAGCTTCTGGGCGGCGACGGTGATCACCAACCTCTTCTCGGCGGTTCCGGTGGTCGGCAACCACATCGTGCATTGGCTGTGGGGCGGCTTCGCGGTCGACAACGCCACGCTCAACCGCTTCTACGCGCTGCACTACCTACTGCCCTTCGTCATCCTGGGCGTGGTGGTGCTGCACCTCTGGGCGCTGCACACGACGAAGTCGAGCAATCCGCTCGGCATCGACGCCAAGGGTCCGCAGGATACCATCCCGTTCCATCCCTACTACACGGTGAAGGACAACTTCGGCATCGGCGTGTTCCTCATCGTCTATCTTAGCTTCGTGTTCTTCGCGCCGAACTTCTTCGGCGAGCCGGACAACTACATCCCGGCGAACCCGTTGCAGACGCCGCCGCACATCGTGCCGGAGTGGTACTTCCTGCCCTATTACGCCATCCTGCGCTCGATCCCCGACAAGCTTTTGGGCGTGCTCGCGACGTTCTTGTCGCTCCTCCTCCTCTTCCTGCTGCCGTGGCTCGACTTCTCGCGGGTGCGCAGCGCCACCTTCCGCCCCCTCTACAAGAAGGTCTTCTGGCTCCTCGTGGTCGACGTGGGGGTGCTCGGCTATGTCGGCGCCAATCCGCCCGAGGGCAGCTTCCTCGTGATGGGCCGCATCGCGACCGCATACTACTTCCTGCATTGGTTCGTCCTGGTGCCGCTCATCGCGCTTTTCGAGCGGCCGAAGCCGCTCCCCGTGAGCATCAGCCAGCCGGTGCTCGGCGGCGGACTCGCCGCCGCCGCCGCCCATCCGATGGAGAAGGCCTGATGCAGAAGCGTCTCGCAGCGGCCGCCGCGGCGGCGCTCGCGCTTGGCATCGCCTCGACCGCGCATGGCGCCGACGTGGAGCCGCAGATCGAGCGCCAGCACTGGTCGTTCTACGGCATCTTCGGCGCCTTCGACAGGGCGGCCGAGCAGCGCGGCTTCGAGGTCTACAAGGACGTCTGCGCCAACTGCCACTCGCTCAATCTGCTCGCCTATCGCGATCTCGAGGAGATCGGGCTCAGTGCCAATGAGGTCAAGGCGGTGGCGGCGGGCGTGGAGGTCGAGGACGGCCCTAACGACCAGGGCCAGATGTTCGAGCGGCCGGGCAAGCCGTCCGACCGCTTCAAGGCCCCCTTCGCCAACGATGCGGCCGCGAGGGTCGCCAACAACGGGGCGCTGCCGCCCGACCTCTCGCTCATCGTGAAGGCGCGTGAGGGCGGGCCCGACTACGTCTATTCGATCCTGACCGGCTTCAAGGAGGCGCCGGCCGGCTTCAAATTGGCCGAGGGCATGAACTACAACACGGCCTTTCCGGGACACCAGATCGCCATGCCGCCCCCGCTCAGCGACGGCGTGGTGACCTACACGGACGGCACCAAGGCGACCGTGCCGCAGATGGCGCACGACGTCGTCACCTTCCTCGCCTGGGCGGCCAACCCCGAGCTCGAGACGCGCCATCGCGTGGGTGTGAAGACCATCATCTTTCTCGTCATCCTGACCGGCCTCCTCTACGCGATTAAGCGCAAAGTGTGGGCCGACGTGCATTAGCAGCACCCGCGCGACCGCCCCCGGTAAGCTGGCGCGTCGCGGTCCGGTGACCACCGCATTCAGTGCCCTGCCAAAATTGCAGCGAGTTCTGATTCGGAAAAGACGGGATTATTTCACGGCCGGGCTTGCTTTTTTCGAAGAAATCCATAATATGCAGATATTCCGCATATGCCAGCCGGACGCACCCATGACCAAGACGACGGCGGTGGAATTCCAGCGCAATTTCGGCGAGTTCCAGCACCGGGCGCGGCGCGAGCCGGTGGAGATCACCCGACATGGCCGGCGCGAGCTGGTGCTGATGTCGGCGGATCACTACGATTGGCTGATGGCGGCGGCACGGCGGACCTTCCGGACGTCGGAGGCGGCACCGGTGGTGGTCGATGCGGTACGCCGCGCGGAGATGGATAGCGAGCACGCGCACCTCGACGACCTGAT
The DNA here is from genome assembly GCA_035625535.1 of Alphaproteobacteria bacterium. Classification (GTDB taxonomy): domain Bacteria; phylum Pseudomonadota; class Alphaproteobacteria; order JACZXZ01; family JACZXZ01; genus DASPPM01. Next base: position 874 of record DASPPM010000165.1, on the reverse strand, counting down.
GAAGTGAGTGCGTTCCGGTGGCGCTGCCCGAGCCAAAGCCTGGCTTGGTCATTCGCTACGATTACCTGTGGAGCCACGAGGCCGGCGTCGGCCGCGATCAGGGGAAGGAGCGTCCGGCGTGTCTCGTTGCGGCCAGCGATTCCGCGACCATGCCGCGTTTCGTCGTCATCCTGCCCATCACGCACACGGCGCCGGCTGGAGACACGGTTGGGATCGAAATTCCACCGAGCGTCCGTCGGTCGCTCGCTCTCGACGACGTGCCGAGTTGGGTCATCGTCTCTGAGCACAACGTCGATGAATGGCCGAACGCCGGCCTCGCACCCGTTCCCGGCCGTCCCGGGATATTCAGTTACGGCTTTCTCCCGCCACGTCTGTTCGCACGGATCAAGGCTAGGTTCCTCGAGCTGAGCGAGCAGGGTCGCGAGGCCGGGGTGCGCAAGTAACGCTAACGACGCGGAAAATTTTTCGTCCCCGCCGGAATACGCATGCTCTCGAACTTTGCCTCCCCACTTGAGGTCCTCTTGAGGAGAGAGTAGGGAGGGGAGCCGCGCGGGATTGAGGGCGTCGCCTTAGCTGCTATGATCGAAGCGAGGACCAGGGGGAGAAGATGACGGCACCGGGCACGCCGCCGATCATCGGCATCATCGGCGGCAGCGGACTCTATGACATCGACGGGCTCGGCGGCACGCGCTGGGTCGAGGTGAACACGCCGTTCGGCCAGCCCTCCGACGAGCTTCTCTTGGGCGAGCTCGAGGGTGCGCGCCTCGTCTTCCTGCCGCGCCACGGCCGTGGCCATCGCGTGCCTCCCTCGGAACTCAACTTCCGCGCCAACATCGACGCCTTGAAGCGCGCCGGCTGCACCGAGATCATCTCG
>DASPPM010000164.1:0-2329 GCA_035625535.1 Alphaproteobacteria bacterium | reverse complement strand
ATCCCGGCGATGATCGAGAGCGCCGGGCGCGGCGCCATCGTCAATGTCTCGTCGATCTCGGCCTTGCGTCCGCGCGGCCTCACCCCCTATTCGGCATCGAAGGGTGCGGTGATCGCGCTCACGCGCGCCATGGCCGTCGACCACGGTAGCGCCGGCATCCGCGTCAATTGCGTCGCCCCCGGTCCGGTCTATACGCCGATGGTCTACGCGGCGGGCATGAGTGCCGCCGCGCGCGAGCGGCGGCGCCAGGCCTCGGTGCTCGGCATCGAGGGCACCGGCTGGGACGTGGGCCACGCCGTGCGTTTCCTCCTCTCCGACCATGCCCGCTACATCACCGGCCACACCCTCGTCGTCGACGGCGGCGTCACCCTCTTGGGACCCGCGCGGGCGCCCGGAACGCAGTGAGCGGTTTCCGTCATTCGAAAGGAGCACCCGGACCATGGCACGCGTGCCATATCTCGACAAAAAGGACCTAGCGCCCGAGAACCAGGACCTGCTCGCGCGCAACATCAATCTCTTCCGCGCGCTCGTGCACAGCCCGGGTGCCGCGCGCCGGCTGCAAGGCATCGGGCAATACATCCGCCACCAGAGCCGGCTCGACCCGCGCCTGCGCGAGATGGCCATCCTCCAGGTCGGCTATCTGACGCGCTCGGCTTACGAATTCTCGCACCACATCAAGATCGGCCGCGACTTCGGCGTCTCGGAAGGCGACTTGCGCGAGCTCATCGAGGAGAGCGACGGCCAATCCACGATGCTCGATCCGGCCGCGCGTGCGGCCATCCGTGCTGCGCGCGAGATGACGCGCGACCTCGCCATGACCGACGAGACCTTCGCCGAGCTCAAGAAGCATCTCGACGGCGAGTGCCTGATGGACCTCATCATCACCATCGCCTACTACAACGCCGTGGTGCGTCTCCTCGCCACGCTCAAGATCGACGTGGAGGAGGATTATCTGCCCTACCTCGAGGAATTTCCCTTGCCCACCGAATGAGCCGCGGGAGAGAGGTCAGAGATGCGTCTTCAAGGAAAGATCGCCGTCGTCGTCGGCGCCGGCCAGAGCCCCGGCGAGGGCATGGGCAACGGGCGTGCTGTCGTGCTGCGTTTTGCCGAGGAAGGGGCCAAGGTCCTCGCGGTCGACCGCAACCTGGCGTCCGCCGAGGAGACGGCGGCGATGGTCGCCGCGAAGGGCGGGGAGTGCGCCGCCTTCGAGGCCGACGTGACCAAGGAGTCGACGCTCGCCGCCGCGATCGCCGCCGCGCACGGGCGCTGGGGCCGCATCGACATCCTCCACAACAACGTCGGCGTCAGTATCGCGGGCGGCGACGCCCCGCCCCATGCCATCACCGAGGAGGCCTTCGACCGCATCTACGCCATCAACCTGCGCGGCACGGTGATGGCGTGCAAGCACGTGCTGCCGATCATGCGCCAGCAGCGCGCCGGCGTCATCATCAACATCTCCTCGGTCGCCGCGTGGGAGAACTACCCCCTCGTCGCCTACAAGGCGACCAAGGCGGCGATGATCGCCTTCACCCAGCAACTGGCCATCCAGAACGCGGAATACGGCATTCGCGCGAATGCCATCCTGCCGGGCCTCATGGACACGCCCATGGCGGTCGACACCCGCGCGCGCGTGAGCGGGAAGAGCCGCGCCGAGGTGGTGGCTGAGCGCAACGCCCGCGTGCCCTTGCGCGGCCGCATGGGAACCGCCTGGGACGTGGCCAACGCGGCGCTCTTCCTTGCCTCGGACGAGGCGAATTTCATCACCGGTGCGGCGCTCCCGGTCGATGGGGGCGCGCTCGTCAACATCGGGTGAGAGGCGCTGCGTCTCAGCGGGCGGCCGATCCCCCTTCGAGGGGGAGGGGGAAGATATTGAGCCCGCCGACCAATTCCCTCCCCCCTTGAGGGCTATCGTATTCACAGATCTTCGCGGATATTCGCGGAGGCACCGATCGCGCTAAGCCCCTCTCCCGCGCCAGCGGGAGAGGGGCTTGGCGCCGTCGCCGTGATGTCTGAATCCGATAGCCCTGAAGGGGGGGAGGGTTGCGAAGGTTGGCGAGGCGAAGCCGAACCTTACCCGTTTGACGCCTGCCAAGCGTCCACTGGACGCTTGGCCCGAACATGCCAGTGGCATGTTCGGCCGGCGTCAAAGGGTGAGGGGGTGGCGATCGCACTCAGAGTAAAACTGCTCTAACCCCCCGCGCGCAAGGCCGCGAGGAACGCCGCGACCGCCTCCGCGAGCGCGCCGGCATTCTCGATTCTGATCACGTCGAGGCCGGAGGGCTCCGCATAGGAAGCGCGCGCGAGCCGCTCGGCGATCTCGGCCGCGGAC
>DASPPM010000163.1:0-15571 GCA_035625535.1 Alphaproteobacteria bacterium | reverse complement strand
CCCCCGAGCGCCGCACGCCGAGGCCGTCGATGACGGTGTAGGCGGTGATGGTGAGGGCGATGAAGAGCGCGTAAAGCACGGCGCGCCGCTCTTTGCCGCGCGGCCGGCCGCGCTCGAAGGCGAGGCTCGCGGTGCCGAGCGAGACGAGCGCTATCCCGGTGAAGCCGCCCCAGGGCAAGAGCTCGCCCGCGGCGAGAGCAGAGACGAGCGCCACCATGACCGGGGCCGAGCCGCGCGCGAGGGGATAGACCTGACTCAGATCGCCGTAGCGGTAGGCCTGCACCAGTCCAGCATAGTAGCCGACGTGGACGAGCATCGAGCCCGCGAGGAAGGGCCAGCTCGCCGGCGCCGGCGCCTTGAGCCATAAGAGGGCCGCCGCGAGCGCCGGCACCATCGGCCAGAAGGCGACGAAGGCCATGGTGAGCAAGTGGTCGCCGGAGCCCTTGACGATCGCGTTCCAGCTCGCGTGCATGACGGCCGCGGCCAGCACGAGAAGCGCTGCGGGGAGCTCGAGCGGCATGAGGGAATGCGGCTCCGGCGAGAAGGGTCCGTCACGGGACTGTCATAAAGCTTTTGGCCCGTGGCCGCCGCGCGGTCAAATCAATTAGCGCCAACAATGCGCGAAGCCGATTGACCGCTCCACTCAAAGGGAGCAATCTAGTCTGTGCACATGTGCACAAGATATCATAGGAACTGAGCCGTGCCCTTCCTCTCCTTTCGCGTGGCGGCTGCCACCCGCGACCGCGTCAAGCTGGTAGCGGCAAGGCGTGGCGAGAGTCTCCAGGCCGTCATGGGCCGGGCCGTCGATCGGCTGCTCGCGGAAGAGGACCGGCGACGACCGGCGTTGAGCCATATCCTGCGCCGGCTGCGCACTCGCCAAGCCGAGTTGCGCAAACGCGGCATCGCGAGGCTTTGGGTTTTTGGCTCGATCGCGCGCGGAGATGCGCGGCGCGAGAGCGATGTCGATCTCGTCGTCGAATTCGACCCGGCCGCGAGCGTCTCGCTCACCGCTTTCGCGCGGCTGCGCGAGGATTTGTCCGCCATCCTTGGCGCCCCGGTCGATCTCGTTGAGTGGCGCAACCTCAGGCCTCACGTTCGCGACGCGGCCGAGCGTGACGCCGTGAACGTGTTCTGATGCCGGCCCGGAGCGCCGAAGATTGCTTGCGCGATATCCTCGATGCCGTGCGGGACATTCAGGTCTTCACGCGCGGGATGGCTGAGGAGAGTTTCCTCGCCTTGCCAAGTGGGGATAGGCGGACCTATCGCGCGATCAAGAACGCGGTCGCCGAGATCGGCGAGGCCGTCAAGGGCTTGCCGAGCGAAATCTGCGCGCGCCATCCGGCGGTGGATTGGCGTGGCCTTGCGGGGTTGCGCGACATCTTGTCCCATCGCTACTTCGTCGTGGACCTCTTGAGGCTATGGCCGGTCCTGAGGGATGAGCTCCCGGTTCTGCGCAAGGCCGCCGAAAGCGAGCTCACCCTCGGGACAAAGACATCGTAATGGCGCCAAGACGTCTTCAATCGCCGAGCCCCATGAGGCTGCGCGCGAAGTCGCGCGCGGCGAAGGGGCGCAGGTCGTCGGCACGCTCGCCGACGCCGATCGCATGCACCGGGAGGCCGAAGCGCTCGGCCAAGGCGACCAGCACGCCGCCGCGCGCGGTGCCGTCGAGCTTGGTCACGACGAGCCCGCTCACCTCGATCATGGCGCGGAAGGTCTCGACCTGGGCGTGGGCGTTCTGGCCGGTCGTGGCGTCGAGCACGAGCAGCACCGCGTGTGGTGCTGAAGGATCGAGCTTCCTGATCACGCGCCGGATCTTCTGGAGCTCGGCCATGAGGTCGGCGCGGTTGTGGAGGCGGCCGGCGGTGTCGATGAGGAGAACGTCGGCTGCGGCCTTCCGTGCGGCCTCGAGCGCGTCGTAGGCGAGCCCGGCCGCATCCGCGCCTGGATCGCCCGCGATCACCTCGACGCCGACGCGCGCACCCCAGATCTTGAGCTGCTCGATCGCGGCGGCGCGGAAGGTGTCGCCCGCGCACAGCATCACGGCGAGACCCTCTTCTTTGTAGAGGCGGGCGAGCTTGCCGATCGTCGTGGTCTTGCCGGTGCCGTTCACGCCGACCACGAGGACGACGAAAGGCTTCTTCGCCCTCTCCACGGCGAGCGGCTTGGCGACCGGAGCCAGCACCTCCGCGATCGCGGCAGCTAGGCTCTCGCGCACTTGCTCGGCGCTCGCCTCGCCCGCGAAGCGCTCGCCGGCGAGCCGTTTGGTGAGCTTGGCCGCCATGGCCGGCCCGAGATCGGCGGTGATGAGGAGCTCCTCGAGCTCCTGAAGCGTCGTCCCATCGAGCTTGCGCTTGCTGAGGATGGTGGCGATGCCCTCGCCGAGCTTGCTCGAGCTGCGGCTGAGCCCCGCCTTGAGCCGGTCGAGCCAGCCGCGGCTGGGTGCCGCGCTCTCCTCGCCCATCGCCGGCACCGTGCCACTACTCCTCAGACGACGCGCGCGAGAAGCTCGGCGCCGTCGGCCGCGATGACGCGCGCCCGCGCGATGCTGCCGGGGGCCGCGGCTCCCTCGAGCCTCACGGCGGCGAAATGTTCGCTCCTGCCGCGCCCCACCTCCTCGACCAGGACCTCGGCGGTGCTGCCGACACGGCTCAAGAGGAAGCGGGCGAGCGCTCGCTCCCCCGCCGCGCGCAAACGGGCGGCGCGCGCCTTGCGCTCCGCCGGCGGGACCTGCGGCATGCGCGCGGCCGGTGTTGGCGCGCGCGCGGAATAGGGAAAGACATGGAGGAAGGCGAGCCCTGAGGACTCGACGAGCGAGAGCGTGTTCTCGAACATCGCCTCCGTCTCGGTCGGGAAGCCCGCAATGAGATCGGCGCCAAGCGCTATGCCCGGGCGCAAGCGGCCGAGCCGCTCGGCGACCGCGAGCGCATCTCTACGGCTGTGGCGCCGCTTCATGCGCTTCAAGACGAGATCGTCGCCGGCCTGGAGGCTCAAGTGGAGGTGCGGCATGAGCCGCGGCTCCTCGGCGATGAGGCGATAGAGCTCGTCGTCGATCTCGACCGGATCGAGGGAGGAGAGCCGCAGGCGCTTGAGCGCCGGCACGGCCGCGAGCAGGCGCCGCACCAATTGGCCGAGGCGCGGCGTGCCGGGGAGGTCCTTGCCGTAGTCGGTGAGGTCGACGCCGGTCAAGACCACTTCGTTGACGCCGCGCTCGACGAGATTGCGGACCTCCTCGGCGATGCGGCCGAGCGGCGTGCTGCGGCTCGGCCCGCGGCCTTGGGGAATAATGCAGAAGGTGCAGCGATGGTCGCAGCCCTGCTGCACCTGGACGAAGGCCCGCGCGCGCCCAGCAAATCCGTCCGAGAGGTGCACCGCCGTCTCGCGCAGCGTGCGGATATCGTCGACCGCTATTCTTGTCCCTCTTGAGTAGGATTCGGGCCTGAGCTTCGCGCCATTGCCGAGCACCCGGTCGACCTCGGCCATGGCGGCATAGCGCCCTGGGTCGATCTGCGCGGAACAGCCGGTGACGATGATCGGCACCTCCGGCCGGGCGCGCCTCGCCTTGCGGATGGCCTGGCGGGCCTGGCGCTCGGCCTCGGCGGTGACGGCGCAAGTGTTGACGATGACGGCCGCCGTCAGTCCCGCCTCGCGCGCGCGCGCACGGATCAGCTCGGATTCGTAGGCGTTGAGGCGACAGCCGAAGGTGACGACGTCGAGGCCGGACATGCGGCCCTCAGGCGAAGAAGGAGGGGTCGAGCCGGCCGGAGAAGCTCGTCGCCACCGGTCCGGTCAGGACCACGTGGTTGTCGCGCTCGCGCCACTCGATGAGGAGTGGACCGCCGTCGAGCACGACGGTCGCTTTGCGCGGGGAGAGGCCGCGGCGGTGGGCGGCAACGAGGGTGGCACAGGCGCCCGTTCCGCAGGCGCGCGTGATGCCGACCCCGCGCTCCCACACGCGCATGCGGAGCGTGCCGTCGCTGCGGCGCTCGGCGAGCTCGACGTTGGTGCGCTCGGGGAAGAGGGGATGATGCTCGATCTCTCTTCCGAGCTCCTCGAGCGCCACGGCCTCGGCATCGGGCACGAAGAAGACGACGTGCGGATTGCCGACATTGACGGCAACCGGGTCGCTGAGTGGGCCGACCCTGAGCTCGAGGTGAAGCGTGTCCATCGCGCGCGCGAGGGGGATCTCGCGCCAGTCGAGCCGCACCGGGCCCATGTCGACGGCGATGAGGCCGTCCGGGAGCCGCTCGGCGTCGAGCAGCCCGACCGGCGTCTCGATCGCCACGTGATCGCGCCCGGCTTCCTTCATGAGCACGGTCGCGATGCAGCGCGCCGCGTTGCCGCACGCCTCGACCTCGCCGCCGTCGGCGTTGCGGATGCGCATGAAGGCATCGGCGCGGCGGTCGTGCGCCGGCTCGAGGATGATGAGCTGATCGCACCCCACGCCTGTCTTGCGGTCGGCGATCGCGCGCGCGCGCGCGGCATCGAGCGCAAGCGGCCGCAGGCGCGCATCGAGCACGACGAAGTCGTTGCCCAGCCCATGCATCTTGATGAAATGGGGCATCTTGAGGGAATCGGACGAGCGCTCTTCGACGATCTCGGCCATGGGCCCGGTTATAGGACCCGGGCCCGGGCCAAGTCCAACGCTTTCGCCGCGCGCGGCCCCTCAGGACCGGGTCGCGCGCCGCTTGCGCGGCTTGACCGGCTTGCCGGACTTGGCGAGCGCGCCCAGCATCTGGCGCACGCCCCTGCGCACGTGGGCGTCGGCGACCCCGCTATAGGCCTTGACCAGCTCCATGGTCTCGCGGTCCGAGAGGATGTTGGCATCGTAGCCCGCGCGCTCCTGCTCGGCGAGGCCGAGGACCGGGCCGGCGCCCCGCCCCCTCCTGCTGAGGCCTTCGAAGAAATAGGCGGGCTGGATGTTGAGCACGTCGCTCAGGAGCCACAGCATGCTGGCGCCGATCCGGTTGGTGCCGCGCTCGTATTTCTGAATCTGCTGATAGCTGACGCCGGTGACGCCGCTCAGCTTCTGCTGGCTCAACCCGAGCTCGATGCGCCGCTGCCGGAGACGCTTGCCGACATGCGTGTCGATGGATTCCACCTTCGCCAACACGAGCCCCCTATCCGTTGGGGGCGCCGCTCGCCGGCGCTCTTACCGGCACCGCAGCGCCGTGGTTCCGCCCTCTGGTTGGTGATGCGTATTTATCGTCAACTGAGACGAAATTGGCAAGTCAATTCGCCGACGGATGCGCCGTCAGCGTGGCTCCTCACGCACGTGAAAGATGCCTGCGGCAGAGCACTTAATGCGGATCGTCGCGCGCCCTTGCAGCGCTGTCGACGTGTTATTGGGTGCTCCCTGCGCTCGCGGCGCGGGTAGCGGCCTAATCGCCTGGGCGCCGCCTTGCGGTCCTCCCTCGCATGGCCGGATTTGCCGGCTAATGCCGCACCGCGCCGCTCATGCGCGCGATCTCGCGGATGAACTCGATGAATTGCCGGCGCAGCTTCGCGTCGGCCACCTTGTGGTAGGCCCGCAGAAGGTCGAGGGTCTCGCGCCGGTCGACGAGCAGCGCCCCTTCCGCCCCATGCTCGTCGAGGCGACGCTTGAGCAGTTCGTCGAAGAAGAAGGAGACCGGAACGTTGAGGGCCTCGGCCACGATGAAAAGCGTGCTCGCGGCGATCCGGTTGATGCCCTTCTCGTATTTCTGCACTTGTTGCGGGGTAAGCCCGATGGCGTCGCCGAGCTGCTTCTGGCTGAGCCCGAGCATGGCGCGGCGCAGCCGGATGCGGCCGCCGATCTCGCCATCGACACGCTCAAGCATCTCGCCGGCCACCTCGGTTTCTCCTCGTCGAGATGGCCCCCGCCTCGGCGCCGCGCCGATGGGGCCAAATCGAGGAGCTATGTTTACATTTTTCACCCGTAGGTAGCAATCGCAAAGGTTGCTGAATTAAACGACGACTTTTACCGGTGCGAGCAGGCGCGGTGCGCTTGACTTGGCTCGCGTGCGTCCCTTAGAGTGCGCCCTCGTCACGGAGCAAGGAGAGAGTTCGCGCTCCCGAGGGGGTCCGCCAGTCCGCGAGTGTCGCGCACTGGCGCGTTGGGTTTTGGCGAGGTGCCTCGCATGTTTGAGGGTTTGACCGGCAAGCTCGGCCAGGTTTTCGACCGCCTGCGCGGCCGCGGCGCCTTGAGCGAGGCGGACGTCGATGCGGCACTGCGCGAGGTGCGCCTGGCTCTCCTCGAGGCCGACGTGGCGCTTCCGGTGGTCAAGGACCTGGTCGCCGCCGTCAAGGAGAAGGCGGTCGGCGGGGAGGTGCTCAAGAGCGTCACCCCCGGCCAGATGGTGATCAAGATCGTGCACGACCATCTGGTGGCAGCACTCGGGGCGGAGGCGGCTGAGCTCGATTTGCGGACAGCACCGCCGGCCGTCATCCTCATGGTCGGCCTGCAGGGCTCGGGCAAGACCACGACGACGGCCAAGCTGGCGCTCAGGCTGCGCACGCGCGAGCGCAAGAAGGTGCTGCTCGCCTCCCTCGACACGAGGCGGCCTGCGGCGCAGGAGCAGCTCGCCATCCTCGGGCTTCAGGCCGAGGTCGACACGCTCAACGTCGTGCCGGGCGAGCCGCCGCTCGCGATCGCCAAGCGCGCGCTGCAGAAGGCGCGGCTCGAGGGCTACGACGTGGTGTTGCTGGATACCGCCGGCCGGCTCCACATCGACGAGGAGCTGATGGAAGAGGCACTGGCGGTGCGCGAGGCGACCCACCCGGTCGAGACGCTGCTCGTCGCCGACGCCATGACCGGCCAGGACGCCGTCAACGTGGCTGGGGCCTTTCACAAGCGCTTGGGACTTTCCGGCATCGTGCTCACGCGCGTGGACGGCGATGCCCGCGGCGGCGCAGCCCTCAGCATGCGCGCGGTCACCGGCTGCCCCGTCAAGCTCATCGGCGTCGGCGAGAAGCTCGACGCGCTCGAGACCTTCCATCCCGCGCGCATCGCCGGCCGCATCCTCGGCATGGGCGACGTCGTCTCCCTGGTGGAGAAGGCGGCCGCGACGATCGAGGAGGAGGAGGCCGCGAAGCTGGCGCGCAAGATCGAGAAGGGCCAATTCGACCTCGACGACATGGCCCAGCAGTTGCGCCAGCTGCGCAAGATGGGCGGCATGGAAGGCCTGCTCGGGCTCCTGCCCGGCGTCGCCAAGGTGAAGAAGCAGCTCGCCGAGCAACGCATCGACGAGAAGCTCTTGAAGCGTCAGGAGGCGATCATCGCCTCGATGACCAAGGGCGAGCGCCGCAATCCCGGCGTCATTCACGCCTCGCGCAAGCGGCGCATCGCGACCGGCTCCGGCACTTCCGTGCAAGACATCAACAAGCTCTTGAAGCAGTTCCAGGAGATGAGCCGGATGATGAAGCAGGTCAGCAAGCTCGGGCAGAAGGGGCTGATGCGCTCCGGCTTCCTCACGCAACGGGGCCTGCCCCCCGGCGTGCCGCCGCGCTGAGCCCATGGGAATGCCGCAGCAGGACGGGTGCGATCGCAACAGGTCAGCCTTAGAGAAGGAGCAGGACAAAGCATGTCATTGAAAATCCGCCTAGCGCGGGCGGGCGCCAAGAAGCGCCCCTTTTACCGCATCGTCGTCGCCGACACGCGCTCGCCGCGCGATGGCCGCTTCATCGAGCGCATCGGGAGCTACAATCCGATGGTGGCCAAGGACCATCCCGAGCGCCTCGTGCTGAACGCCGAGCGGGCCAAGCACTGGCTCTCGAACGGCGCGCAGCCGACCGAGCGGGTGGCGCGCTTCCTGGGGGCACTCGCGCTCGGCCCGGTGCCTGCCGTGCCGCAGCAGACGAAGAAGCACCTGCCCAAGACCAAGGCGCAGGAGCGGCTCAAGGGGGCCGAGGCACCGGCGGCGGCGGCGGCGGCCGAAGCGCCGGCTACGGCGCCGAGCGCCGAAGCGCCGGCCGAGTGAGGAATTGCGCGGCCGCCGCCCTCAGGCCGCGCGCTTCGGGAGACAAGCGTGACGCGAGCGAAGCACATGGTCTGTCTCGGTGCCATCTCCGGCGCCCATGGCGTGCGCGGCGAGGTGCGCGTGGAGAGCTTCACCGCGACTCCCGCGGACGTGACCGCCTATGGTCCGCTCAGCGACGAGACGGGGATGCGCCGTTTCGTGCTGACGCCCAAGGGCTCGGCGCGCGGCGGGCTCATCGCCCGCATCGAGGGAATCGAGGATCGGGACGCCGCGGAGGCGCTCAAGGGCACGCGGCTCTACGTCGAGCGCGCGGCGCTGCCCGCACCGGCCGAGGGGGAATATTACCATAGCGACCTTTTGGGCCTCAGCTGCGAGCGCGCGGACGGAGGCCACTTCGGCGTCGTCAAGGCGCTCTATAATTTCGGCGCGGGCGACGTGATCGAGGTGGAGAAGGACGACGGCGAGCGCGTCATGCTGCCTTTTACGCGCGCCACCGTGCCGCTCGTCGATGTGGGCGCCGGACGCCTCGTCGTCGCCCCGCCGGCCGAGCCCGACGAGGCGGGGCAAGCGGAGAGGCAAGAGGAGACCAGCCGATGAGCGCCTCCTTGGGGCGGCCGTGGAGCGCGAAGGTGCTCACCACCTTCCCCGAGATGTTTCCGGGCCCGCTCGCCTTCTCGCTCGCGGGCCGGGCCTTGGCCGCCGGCCTATGGACGCTGGAAACGGTGGACATTCGCAGCTTCGCAAGCGATAAACACCGCACCGTGGACGATGCCCCCTTCGGAGGCGGGCCGGGCATGGTGATGCGCCCCGACGTGCTGGACGCGGCGATCGCGGCGTCGGCCGAGGCGAGCAGTCCGCTCATCTATCTTTCTCCGCGCGGACGTCTCATCGATCAGGCGCGGGTACGCCGGCTCGCCGAGGTGCGGTCGGTCGTGCTCATCTGCGCCCGCTTCGAGGGGCTGGACGAGCGGGTTCTGGAGCTGCACGAGGTCGAGGAGCTGAGCCTCGGCGACTTCGTGCTCTCGGGCGGCGAGCCGGCGGCGATTGCCTTGATCGATGCCTGCGTGCGGCTCATCCCCGGGATCGTGGGACGCTCGGAGTCGCTCGAGGAGGAGAGTTTCGAGAGGGGGCTGCTCGAGTACCCCCATTACACCAGGCCGCAGAGCTGGCGGGGCCGCGAGGTCCCCGAAGTGCTGCTGAGCGGCCATCACGAGCGCATCAAGGCTTGGCGCATAAGCCAGGCCGAACGCATCACCCGGGAGCGGCGGCCGGACCTGTGGGCCCGCTACCTCGCCTCCGGGCACGGCAACCGAGGTGAAAGGCCATGAACATCATCGAAGAGCTCGAGCGCGAGCAGATCGCGAAGCGCACCGCCAAGAGCGAGGTGCCGAGCTTTGCGCCGGGCGATACCTTGCGCATCCACGTCAAGATCGTCGAGGGCGAGCGCGTGCGCATCCAGATTTTCGAGGGCGTGTGCATCGGGCGCAAGAACGCCGGCTTCAATTCGGCCTTCACCGTGCGGAAGATCAGCTACGGCGAGGGCGTCGAGCGCGTCTTCCCGCTTTACAGCCCGCTCGTCGACCGCATCGAGGTGGTGCGCCGCGGCCGCGTGCGCCGCGCCAAGCTCTATTACCTGCGCGGCCGCACCGGCAAGGCGGCCCGCATCGCCGAGAAGGCGGGCGGCGCGCTCTCGCTGCGCGAGGTGGCGAGTGCCGCCGAGCTCGACGCCGCCACGCTCGAGGCGGACCTCGCGGCTGGCGCGAGCGAGGCCGCGGTAGCCTCCGAGCGGGAGGGCGCAAGCGCCAAGAAGGCCAAGAGGAAGCCCAGGAAGGCCGAGACGGCGGCGCCCGCCGGAGCCTGAGCCGCTTGGGAGTGGACGCAGAAGGACGCTCTACCATGGCCGCACCCCGCACGCTTTTCGACAAGATCTGGCAGAGCCACCTGGTCGAGCGCCAGCGCGACGGCACCGTCATCCTCTATATCGACCGCCATCTCGTCCACGAGGTGACCAGCCCGCAGGCCTTCGAGGGGCTGCGGCTCGCCGGGCGCAAGGTGCGCAGGCCCGACGCCACCATCGCGGTCGCGGATCACAATATCCCCACGACCGATCGTGCGGCCGGCATCAAGGACGCGGAGTCGCGCCTCCAGGTCGAGACCCTCGAGGCCAATTGCAAGGAGTTCGGCATCCCCTACATTCCCGTGGCCGACGTGCGCCAAGGCATCGTGCACATCATCGGCCCCGAGCAGGGCATGAGCCAGCCGGGCACGACCATCGTGTGCGGTGACAGTCACACCTCGACGCACGGCGCCTTCGGCGCACTTGCCTTCGGCATCGGCACGAGCGAGGTCGAGCATGTGCTGGCGACCCAGACGCTGGTGACGCGGCCGTCCAAGAACATGCGGGTGAGCGTGAGCGGCCGGCTCCCCTTGGGCTGCACCTCCAAGGACCTGGTGCTGGCCGTCATCGGCAAGATCGGCACCGCCGGCGGCACCGGGCACGTCATCGAATATGCCGGCGAGGCCGTGCGCGCGCTCTCGATGGAGGCGCGCATGACGATGTGCAACATGACGATCGAGGGCGGCGCCAGGGCCGGGCTGATCGCACCCGACGAGACCACCTTCGCCTATCTCGAAGGCCGGCCCATGGCGCCCAAGGCGGGCCAGTGGGAGCAGGCGCTCGCCTACTGGAAGACGCTGCCCTCCGATCCGGGTGCCGTCTACGACAAGGAGGTGGCGCTGGACGCGGCCGCGATCGCGCCCCACGTCACTTGGGGCACCTCGCCGCAGCAGGTGCTGCCGATCACGGGCGTGGTCCCCGATCCCAAGGACGCCCCCGACGAGGGCACGCGGGAGGCCTGGAGCCGGGCGCTCGCCTACATGGGGCTCGACCCGGGCACGCCGCTCTCGGAGATCAAGGTGGATGCGGTCTTCATCGGCTCCTGCACGAACGGCCGCATCGAGGACTTGCGTGCGGCCGCCGCCCTCTTGAAGGGTCGGCGCGTGGCAGAGGGCGTACGCGCGCTCGTCGTCCCCGGCTCGGGCCTGGTCAAGGAGCAGGCGGAGAGCGAGGGGCTCGATCAGGTCTTTCAAGCGGCGGGCTTCGAGTGGCGCGAGCCGGGCTGCTCCATGTGCCTCGCCATGAACGCGGACCGCCTCGAGCCGGGCGAGCGCTGCGCCTCCACCTCGAACCGCAACTTCGAGGGCCGCCAGGGCCGCGGCGGGCGCACGCACTTGGTCAGTCCGGTGATGGCGGCGGCGGCGGCCGTCGAGGGCAAGCTTACCGACGTGCGCGAGCTCATCTCATAGCAATCGGCGAGAGGGTGTCGAGAGATGCAGAAGTTCACCACGCTCAAGGGACGGGCAGCGCCGCTGCCGATGGTCAATGTCGATACCGACATGATCATTCCCAAGAATTTCCTCAAGACGATCAAGCGCAGCGGGCTCGGCAAGGCGCTCTTCTTCGAGAAGCGCTACGACGAGCAAGGGCGGGAGCGGCCCGACTTCGTGCTCAACCGCGCTCCTTACCGCGAGGCCAAGATCCTCGTCGCCGGCGAGAACTTCGGCTGCGGCTCGAGCCGCGAGCACGCGCCCTGGGCGCTCGCGGATTTCGGCATCCGCTCGATCATCGCCCCGAGCTTCGCCGACATCTTCTACAACAACTGCTTCAAGAACGGCATGCTGCCGATCAAGCTGCCGCCTCAAGAGGTCGAGCTCCTGATGGAGGACGCCAAGCGCGGCGACGAGCTCACCGTCGATCTCTCTAAGGAGCGCATCCGGCGCGCGGATGGGAGCGAGATCGCCTTTGAGATCGATCCCTTCCTCAAGACCTGCCTGCTCGAGGGCCTCGACGAGATCGGGCTCAGCCTGCAGAAGGCGCCCTTCATCGCCAATTTCGAGGCCAAGCAGCGCGCGAGCCAGCCCTGGCTCTGGCGCTGAGCCACATTCATTGAAAAAGCCCGCACCTCGGTCGAGGGCTGCTCGAGCGCCCAAGGCGAAGGCGAGGACGCGGGCGAGAACCATGAGCGGAGGAAGCCGTATGAGTGCAAACAAGTCGCTTCTCATGCTGCCCGGAGACGGCATCGGGCCCGAGGTGTTGCGCCAGACGAGGCGCGTGATCGACTGGTTCGACCGCCGGCGCGCGCTGCGCTTCGAGCTCAAGGAGGGGCTGATCGGCGGGGCTGCCATCGACGCGCACGGCACGCCGCTCACGGAGGAGACGCTGGCGGCGGCGCTTGCGGCCGACGCCGTGCTGCTCGGCGCGGTCGGCGGACCCAAGTGGGAGAAGCTCGAGTTCGCCAAGCGGCCCGAGCGCGGCCTGCTCAAGTTGAGGAAGGCGATGGAGCTCTTCGCCAACTTGCGGCCGTCCGTCGTGTTCGAGTCCCTCGCCGGCGCCTCCACGCTCAAGCCCGAGGTGGTCTCGGGGCTCGATCTCGTGATCGTGCGCGAGCTCACCGGCGGCATCTACTTCGGCGAGCCGCGCGGCATCGAGGACCTCGGCCGCGGCGAGCGGCGCGGCGTCAACACCGAGGTCTACACCAGCGAGGAGATCAGGCGCATCGCGCGCGTCGCCTTCGAGCTCGCCCGCGGGCGGCAGAAGCGCCTCACCTCGATCGACAAGGCGAACGTGCTCGAGGCGAGCGTGCTGTGGCGTGAGGAGGTGCAGAAGCTGCGCGACAAGGAGTTCAAGGACGTGGCCCTCAGCCATATGTACGTCGACAATGCGGCGATGCAGCTCCTGCGCGAGCCCAAGCAGTTCGACGTGATCGTGACCTCGAACCTCTTCGGCGACATCCTCTCGGACGAGGCCTCGATGCTGGTGGGCTCGCTCGGCATGGTGCCCTCGGCCTCGCTGGGTGCTGCCGGCAAGGATGGGCGGCGCAGGGCACTCTACGAGCCGGTGCACGGCTCCGCCCCCGACATCGCCGGGCGCGACATCGCCAACCCCATCGCCGCCATCCTCTCCTTCGCCATGCTGCTGCGCCACTCCTACGAGATGACGGAGGAGGCCGACCTCGTCGAGCGCGCGGTCAGGAACGTGCTGGCGGGCGGGCTCAGGACCGCCGACATCATGCAGCCCGGCAAGGGCCGGGTTTCGACCACGGTGATGGGCGATTCGATCGTGCGCGAGCTCGACAAGAGCGCGGCGTAGCGCCGCCGCACACTTCCTCCCTCTCAGGCTTGCGCGCGAGGAAGGAGACGACCACCGAATCCTACTCCCCGCGCTGGCGGCGGCGCTCGGCCTCGAGCCGGCCCACGAGGAAGAGCGCCAGCATGCGGAAATCGCTCACGAAGGACCATAAGGGGTAGCGCAACGTCGCCGGCCGGTTGCGCTCGAAGACGAGATGGCCGAGCCAGGCGAGGCCGTAACCGACGAGGAGGGCGGCGGGGAGTGCTCGCCAGTCCGCGGCGAGGATGCCGGCCAAGAGGAGGAGGACGCCGAGGCCGCTGCCGAGGTAATGGCAGGCGCGCGTCGCCGCCCCGCGGTGCTCGGCGAGGTAATAGGGCCAGAACTCGGCGTAGCTCGTCGGGCGCTTCGTCATGCCCATCTGCAAAAGTGCGGCGAAGCCCGCAGCACTCGTCTTGAATTTCCGCGGCGAACGGCGTAAGTCAACCGCCACGAATGGGTAGCGGGTGCCTCTCGGGCCTCATCCTTCGAGACGCCGCCTATGGGCGGCTCCTCAGGATGAGGAGCGAGCGAGTCCTCATCCTGAGGAGCGTCGCCCTTGCGACGCGTCTCGAAGGATGAGGTGAGGCGCACGCGGTGCCCGCAGCGGCTCAATTTCTGCACGGTAGCGTATCATGGGATATAGAGTTGCGGTGGTCGGTGCGACCGGCAATGTCGGCCGCGCCATGCTGGAGACCCTCGCCGAGCGCAATTTCCCCGTCGACGAGGTGGTGGCGCTTGCCTCCGAGCGCTCGGTCGGCCAGGAGGTCTCCTTCGGCGAGGAGGACACGCTCAAGGTCCGCGAGCTCGCGAAGTTCGACTTCAAGGGCATCGACATCGCGCTCTCCTCGCCGGGGGCCAAGGTCTCGGCCGTCCACAGCCCGCGCGCGGCCAAGGCCGGCGCCGTCGTCATCGACAATACCTCCTATTTCCGCATGGACCCCGACGTGCCGCTCGTGGTGCCCGAGGTCAATGCGCACGCCATCAAGGACTACGCGAAGAGGAACATCATCGCCAATCCCAACTGCTCAACCATCCAGATGGTGGTGGCGCTCAAGCCGCTTCACGACCTCGCCAAGTTCGACTTCAAGGGCATCGACATCGCGCTCTCCTCGCCCGGCGCCAAGGTCTCGGCCGAACATTCCCCGCGCGCCGCCAAGGCGGGCGCCGTCGTGATCGACAACACCTCCTATTTCCGCATGGACCCCGACGTGCCCCTCGTGGTGCCCGAGGTCAACGCGCACGCCATCAAGGACTACGCGAAGAGGAACATCATCGCCAATCCCAATTGCTCGACCATCCAGATGGTGGTGGCGCTCAAGCCGCTCCACGACCTCGCGCGCATCAAGCGCGTGGTGGTGGCGACCTACCAGTCGGTGTCGGGTGCCGGCAAGGCGGCCATGGACGAGCTCTTCGAGCAGACGCGCGGAATCTACGTGGGCGACCAGCCGCAGAAGCACAAGTTCACCAAGCAGATCGCCTTCAACGTCATTCCTCACATCGACGTCTTCATGGAGGACGGCTCGACCAGGGAGGAATGGAAGATGCGGGTCGAGACCAAGAAGATCCTCGATCCGGACATCGAGGTGGCGGCGAGCTGCGTGCGCGTGCCGGTCTTCATCGGCCACGGCGAGGCGATCAATCTCGAGTTCGCCAAGCCGGTCACGGTCGAGGCGGCGCGCGCGGCGCTCAAGGCCGCACCCGGCGTGGCCCTCGTCGATTACCGCGCGGACGAGGGCTACGTGACGCCGGCCGAGTGCGCGGGCGAGGACGCGGTCTTCGTGAGCCGCATCCGCCAGGACCCGAGCGTCAAATACGGCCTCAGCCTTTGGGTCGTCTCGGACAATCTGCGCAAGGGGGCGGCGCTCAACGCCGTGCAGATCGCCGAGGAGCTGGTCCGCTCGTACATGCAGAAGGCGGCGTAGATCCAATCGACATTCGGTTCATTGTCATTCCGGAAGCTTAGGCGAGCCCGGGAAAAGCCGAGCTTTTCCCGGCCGCGAGCCTTGCTATCCGGAATCCATGCCTTCCGCTCGCACGGTCCCGGCCATGGATTCCGGATCGCGCAAATCATCGCATGTGCGATGATTTGCTTGTCCGGAATGACGGTCGTGGAAATGAATGTCGGCTCGTCCTAGTGTACCGATTCGCAATTTCGACTCATCCGGAGAAAACCGTCATTGCGAGCGCAGCGAAGCAATCCAGGGCGCTTGAAGCCAAGAAATCTCTGGATTGCTTCGGTGCCCTTCGGGCACCTCGCAATGACCAGCGTCTCAACAATGTCGCAAATTTCCCGATCAGGACACTACCCGCATTGATCCAAATCAACCACATCTCCGCCCGAGGCCTCGGCACCGCTCGCGGCACCTGCGCGCCGCGGCCGGCTCCGCGCGAGGCCCCGGTCAAGTGCGGGAGGGTTCGCTCCCGGTTGCGGAAGTGAGGCATAATGGAA
>DASPPM010000162.1:0-2335 GCA_035625535.1 Alphaproteobacteria bacterium | reverse complement strand
GACGGCATCCCGCTCGCGCGCATGAACACCTCGATGACGATCAACGCGACGGCCCCCTGGCTCTTGGCGCTCTACGTCGCGGCGGCCGAGCGCCAGGGTGCCGCGCGGCGCGAGCTCTGCGGCACGACGCAGAACGACCTCGTCAAGGAGTATCTCTCGCGCGGCACCTACATCTTTCCCCCCGAGCCCTCGCTCAGGCTCACGAGCGAGGTGATCGCCTTCACCTATCGCGAGATTCCCAAATGGAATCCGATCAACGTGTGCTCCTATCATTTGCAGGAGGCGGGGGCGACGCCCGTCGAGGAGCTTGCCTTCGCGCTCGCGACGGCCTTTGCGGTGCTGGATGCGGTGCGCGCGCGCGTGCCTAAGGAGGACTTCGCGCTGGTCGCGGGCCGCATCAGCTTCTTCGTGAACGCGGGCATCCGCTTCATCACCGAGATGTGCAAGATGCGCGCCTTCGCCGAGCTGTGGGACGAGCTCTTGCGCGAGCGCTACGGCATACTCGAGGAGAAGCTGCGCCGCTTCCGTTACGGCGTGCAGGTGAACTCGCTCGGCTTGACCGAGCAGCAGCCGGAGAACAACGTCTACCGCATCCTCCTCGAGATGTTGGCGGTGGTGCTGTCCAAGCGCGCGCGGGCGCGCGCGGTGCAGCTGCCGGCCTGGAACGAGGCGCTCGGGCTGCCGCGCCCCTGGGACCAGCAATGGAGCCTGCGGCTCCAGCAGATCCTCGCCTACGAGACCGACCTTCTGGACTACGGCGACATTTTCGACGGGGCCGGGGAGATCGCGGCGAAAGTCGCGGAGCTCAAGGCTGCAGCCCTTGCCGAGCTCGCCCGCATCGACGCGATCGGCGGTGCCATCGCCGCGGTCGAGAGCGGCTATTTGAAGCGCGCTCTCGTCGAGAGCAACGCGCGGCGCATCGCCGCCATCGAGGCGGGCGAGCAGATCGTGGTCGGCGTCAATAAATTCACCGAATCGGCGGCCTCGCCGCTTCTGGCCGGCGAGGAGGGTGCCTACCTCGCCCCCGACGCCGCGGCCGAGGCGGCGCAGATCGCGGCGCTCGAAGCCTGGCGCAAGGGCCGCGATAGAAGGGCGGTCGAAAGCGCGCTTGCCGAGCTGCGCGCGGCCGCGGCCGAGGGCCGCAACATCATGGAGCCGTCGATCAAGGCCGCCCACGCGGGCGTCACGACCGGCGAGTGGGGAGCGGCCTTGCGCGCCGTCTTCGGCGAATACAGGGCACCCACGGGCGTGGGTGCTGCCGCGGCACCGAGTGCTCCTGGCGAGCTCGCCGCGCTCCGCCGCGAGGTCGAGCAGGTGAGCCGCCGCCTCGGGCGGCGCATCAAGATTCTGGTCGGCAAGCCCGGCCTCGACGGCCATTCCAACGGCGCCGAGCAGATCGCGCTCCGCGCGCGCGACGCGGGCCTCGAGGTCGTCTACCAAGGCATCCGGCTCACGCCCGAGCAGATCGTCGCCACCGCGCTCGAGGAATCGGTGCACGTGGTCGGACTCTCGATTCTCTCGGGCTCGCATGCGGCACTCGCGGGCGAGGTGCTCGGCCGCATGCGCGAGCTGGGCCTCGGCGGGATTCCCGTCGTCGTCGGCGGCATCGTGCCGCCGGGCGATGCCAGGCGCTTGCGCGAGGCCGGTGTCGCGCGCGTCTATACGCCCAAGGACTACGCGCTCAACGCCATCATCGCCGACATCGTGGCCCTCGTCGACCGCGCGGCGGAGCAGGCGGCTTAGGAAGGTCGGATCGGCTTCACCCCGGAGGACACGGAGAGGAATAGCGAGATTTAACGCGGTGGTCGCAGAGGAAGCACAGGGGACGCGAAGAATTTATTTCTTCTTCGCGTCCATTGCGGAACCCCCGCGTCCTCTGCGCCAAAAACTTGCCTCTCTTCTCCGAGTTCTCCGTAGTGGAATTTTTTAGACCCAGATCGCGCTCTCACGCCGATTGACAAGCGGCGTAGGGCGCCCGACGCTCGCGCGCCATGGCTGCCGATTTCCTTCCCCTTGCCGAGATCGCCAGGCTGCGCGCGGCGCGTTGGCCGGCCCAGTCGGACTATGTGGCCCGGCATTCGCCCTTCTTCCAGCGGCTCTGGGCTGAGGTGCGGCCGCCCGTGCGGCTCGAGGAGCTGCCGCGGCTGCCGCTTTGCGACAAGGCGATGCTGCGCGCGAGCCAGGCGGCGTCGCCGCCCTTCGGCGACTATCTCGCCGCATCGCCCGAGAAGGTCATGCGCCTTCATCGCACTTCGGGTACCAGCGGTCAGGCGATGAACCTCGCGCTGAGTGCGGCGGATGCGCGCCTCACGGCTGAGGTCGGCGGCCGCGCCCA
>DASPPM010000161.1:0-2093 GCA_035625535.1 Alphaproteobacteria bacterium | reverse complement strand
AAATACCATCGCCAAGATGCGCTCGGCACTTGGCGCTGCAAGCAATTTAACGTAGGATCGGCGCTCAGTCATTGGCCGCCGGACGCCGACGCATCCGGCCCAGGGGAGCCCAATGAGCGAGGCCCACAACGTCGTCAAGCTGCCGCTCCGGCGCAGCCGCGCGCCGCGCGCCGCAAGGGGAAGGCCGAGCACGGCACAGCGGAGCTGGCTCAAGCGCGGCCTCGAGCAGCCGGGCGGCAAGCTGCCCCTCTTCGACGGGGATGGTCAGCGCGTCGATCTGCGCACCATCAGGAGCTGCATCGACAACGGCTGGGCCGAGCCCTGGTTCCACAATCCGATCAAGCCCGACTGGCTCGTCTGCAAGCTGACCGCGGCCGGACGCGCCGTGCTCGTACGGGCCTGAGCACGTCTTTCCCGGAGCCGCGCGGCAGGAGCAGCACCGTTCCGAATCCTGCCTCATCTCTATCTTTCCGGTTCCGGGAAGTTGAGCGCGCCGGGGGAAAGGCGTCAGGGTGCCATTTCGGACATTCGTCTCACCCGGAAATAGCCGTCATTGCGAGCGCAGCGAAGCAATCCAGGGCGCTTGAAGCCAAGAAATCTCTGGATTGCTTCGGTGCCCTTCGGGCACCTCGCAATGACCAGCGTCTCCCCAATGTCGCAAATTTCCCGATCAGGACACTAGCCAAGACCTTCTTCTCCTCGCGCTTCGGCATGCTCGTCGACCGCTTCGGCGTGGCGTGGATGGTCCTCGTGGCAGCTTGAGGCGCGCTTCCCCCGCGCATGCATGGAGCTGCCGGAGGCGAATGCGGCGGCTAGTCGAGCGATCCCAGACGGAGGGTCCAGGGGACGATACGTGTCGTCGTCAGCAGGCCCTTGCGCCGCCAAGGATCTTCGGACAGGCGCGAGCTGATCTCCTCCGCATCGTTCGCCCGTATTACGAGGAGCGCCTCCGGCGTTCCCTCGAGCGGCCCTCCGATCACCACGAAGCCTTCGGCCTGGAGCGCGTCCATGAAGGCGGCATGGGCCTTCCAATCCTCCTGCTCTTCCATGGGGAGCGCGTGGTTCCAAGCCGCACTCCGCGCATTTGTGACGGCGAAGAGTCGTTTCATGAGCCTGCCCTCCGAGCCTTCAATCAGTGCGGGAGACGCCGGCGGCGCTGCTGCCTTCAACTATATCTCCCGCTAGCGATGGTGGCACCACCGTCGATCACGATGACCTGGCCGGTGATGAAGCTGCCGGCGCGGCTCGCCAGCATCACCGCGGCGCCCGCGACCTCATGGGGCTCGCCGATGCGGCCCAAGGGATAACTGGCGGTCGCCTCCTTGTAGGTTTGCGGGTTCTGCCACAGCGCCTTGGCGAAATCCGTGCGGATGATCGCGGGCGCCAGGCAGTTGGCGCGGATATTGTGCCGGCCCCATTCGACCGCGAGATTGCGCGCGAGCTGGAAGTCGGCCGCTTTCGAGAGTCCGTAGATGCCGAGCTTGTCGTGGCCCTTGAGCCCGCCGATCGAGGAGACGATGATGACCACGCCGTCCATCCTCTCGGCCATGCCGGGGAGCACCTTGTTGCAGAGCCAGAGGTTGCTCTTCACGTTGGTGTCCATGATCTTGTCGTAGGCCTCCTCGCTTATCCCGGACATCGGCCCGAAATAGGGGTTGACCGCCGCGTTCAAGACGAGGATGTCGATGCGGCCGCAGGCGGTGAGCGCCCGTGCCACGAGCTCGTCGAGCTCCTTGAGGCGCGAGATGTTGCAGGGGATGGCGACCGCCTCCCCACCAGCGGCACGGATGGCGGCGGCGACCTCCTCGCACTGAGGCCCCTTGCGGCTCGAGATCACCACCTTGGCGCCGAATGCGGCCATGGCCTCGGCGATCGCCTTGCCGATGCCCTTGGTCGAGCCGGTGATCACGGCCACCTTGCCGGAGAGATCGAAGAGATCCTTGTAGCTCATGGCGCGGCCCTCGAGAGGTTGCGGGCGTGCGCGGGCCGGTAGGCACGCGCGTCCGGGGCGGCTATGATAGCGGGCGCGATCATAGCAAAGTGCGCGCGCGTGCGACATCGCCTGTCCGCGCGGAGAGAGCGATCGGGAGGTG
>DASPPM010000160.1:0-2287 GCA_035625535.1 Alphaproteobacteria bacterium | reverse complement strand
GGCTGAAGAGCGAGAGCAGCACCGAGAACGCGGCCGGCGGAGCGAGCTGCGCCAAATCGCGGTAGCTCACGAACACGGTGGTCATCTCGGCGCGCTCGTAGGGGTGGACGGCGCGCAGGAAGAGCAGATTGCCCGCACCGTCGAGGGTCTCCGCACCGAGGGCCGCGAGCACCAGCATGACGGCGCCGAGCGGCGGGAGGGCGGTCGCGAGGGCCGCGCCGAGGGTAAGCATGCCCGCCGCGGCGTAGCCCGCGAGGAGCAGGCGGCGCAAGCCGTAGCGCCGTCCGAGCCAGCCCCAGAGCGGCACGCTCCACATCCAGGCCGAGCCGAGCGAGACGATGGCCCCGCCGGCCTCGGCGCCGAGCTTGGCCGTCACCGCGAAGATCGGCGCATAGACGAAGAACATGTTCCACCAGGAGGCCCGTCCGGCGGCAAGCACCCAGGCGAGGCGCAAGCGCGGCTGCGCGAAATAGCGGCGCAGATAGCGCAAGGGGTTGGGCGGCGGCCGGCGCATCGCCTGGAGCACCGTATTCTCGCCCAAGCGCAGTGCCCAGAAGAGGGCGAGGAGCAGGAGTGCTGCGGTCCCGGCGATCGCGTACGGCAGAAGGGAGGCGACGGATTGCTCGAGGTAGACGCCGAGCCAAGGCGCAAGCGTCCACGGTGCCGCGGCCGCGAAGATGCGGGTCGGCTCGAAGCGCCCGAGCTCGTGGCGGGGGATATGGTCCAGGACATAGAGATTGAGCGTCACCTCGACGCAGGCAAGCGCGAAAATGTTGAGCGTCAAGCCGAGGAGCAAGCCGGGGAGCGTGCCGGTGGCAAGGAGGGCCGCCGCAACGACGAGGAGAACGCCGCCCAAGGTGAATACCGAGCGTCGGCGCACGAGGCGCGCAAGCCACGGGATGCCGAGCCGCCCGAAGAGACCCGCGATGCTCACGCCAAAATAAAGCAGGCTCACCGCGCGCGCGCCTCCGAGCGTCCGCAGCGCCTCCAGCGGGACGACCGTGAGCAGGATGGTCTGCGCGATGGCCGAAAGGAAGAACAGGCTGGCGAAGACCATGGCCTTGCGGCGGGCGAGAACCGCGATCCAAGGGGCCGCATGGACGCCGCGCATGCTCATGTCGGCGCTGCCTTATGGGTTCCGGCGGACCGCAGGGTGCTGTGCGCCGTGCCGCTCGTGCGGGCGCGCACGGCGAGGAAATAACACGGTCTCTCTCGGGCCTTCACGGGCCTTCCCTTGTCGCGAGCCGAGGGGAGGAAGAGGTGCGGGCATCGTGAATTCACGGGATGCAGGTACCGGTGATTTGTGCTAGACGATCGGTTATGATCGTTCCCCTCCATTAGGCCCGCATTGCTCGCAAGGGAGTATCTCGACATGGCGACCAGCAAGACACAGCCGACCGTGACGCTCAAGCATATCTCGGCAGCCCTCGCCGAAGCCCATGGCATCGCCAAGAAGCAGGCGGAAGCCTTGCTCACGGACACGGTGGGGCTTTTGGTCAAGCATTTGAAGAAGGGAGACCGCATACGCCTCGCCGGCTTCGGCATCCTCCAGGTAAGAAAGCGCGCCGCGCGCATGGGGCGCAATCCCGCGACGGGCGAGGCGATCAAGATCAAGGCGAGCAAGAAGGTCGCCTTCCGCGCCGCCAAGGAGCTCAAGGAGTCCGTCTAAAGCAAGATCCAATCAAGCCGAAACAGCCTGGTCGTCCCCCCGCGCAAGCGGGGTCCGGAAGCTGTCCGCATTCCCGCTCCCCGTCTTCGCGGGGACAAGCTTCGCGGGAATGACGACGCGAATGGCCGTTTCAACGGATCGGACGCCACCTTGAACTCGCTCTCTAAACGTGTCGCCGGCGCTTCCGGCGGCGACACGCGGCTCCCGCCTCGCCTTCAACAGCGCCTAAAGCCTCGCTCGCACCGCTCGGCCGCCAAGGCAGGAAGCCCCCCGGCCTTCCATGCGCACGGCACAGTTCCGGCCCGCAGGCGCTAAATCGTCGCCTCGATCATGCGGCGCAGCTCGGGCGTCACTTCCGGCATGACGCCGAACAAGGCCTTGAAGGCCGGCTGCGCCTGGTGCAGCAGCATGCCGAGCCCGTTGACCGTCGGATTGCCGCGCAGGCGCGCCGCGGCCAGGAGCGGCGTCTCGAGCGGTATGTAGATGATGTCGGAGACGAGGGCCGTCAGCGGCAGCCGCTCGAGGGAGACATCGAGCGGCGGCTGGCCCGCGAGACCTTGGCTCGTCGCGTTGACGAGCAAGGCGGCGCCCTCGAGCGCGCGGTTGCGCTCCTCCCAA
>DASPPM010000159.1:0-5601 GCA_035625535.1 Alphaproteobacteria bacterium | reverse complement strand
CACTCGAGGCCGAGCCCGTCACCACCGAGAAGGACCTCGTGCGCTTCCCGCCCGAGGCGCGGCGCATGGTGCACGCCGTGCGCGTGCGCCTCGCCTTTGAGGACGCCCCCGCGCTCGAGCGCCTGCTCCGACCGCTCGTCGCCCGCCATGGCTGAGCCGCGCACCCGCATGGGGAGGGCCCTCCTCGACCTCGGCCATGGGCTCGAGGCGTTCGCGGTGACGCTTACGCTCACCCTCTTCCGCCTGGTGCCCCTCGATACGGCCTCTCGCCTGGGCGGCTGGCTCTGCCGGCGGCTCGGGCCGCATCTTCCCGTCTCGCGTCAGGCGCGCGACAACTTGCGGCGCGCGTTTCCGGAGAAATCGGATGCCGAGGTCCGCCGCATTCTCATCGCCATGTGGGACAACCTCGGCCGCCTGATCGGCGAGTATCCCCATCTCAGCCATTTCCGCCTTTACGAGCCAGGCTCGCGCGTGGAGGTGATCGGTGCCGAGCACGTCGACCGGCTGCGCGACGACGGCAAGAGCGGCATCTTCTTCTCCGCCCACATCGGCAATTGGGAGCTCGCCTCCATGGGGGCCACCCAGCGCGGCCTTCCGCTCGCGCGTTTCTACCGCGCACCCAACAATCCCTTCGTCGACCACATCGTGCGGCTCATCCGCAGCCCGGTCGCGGGCGAGCTCTTGCCGAAGGGCGCCGAGGGTGCGAGACGCGGGCTCGCCGTCATGCGCGCGGGCGGCCATCTCGGCATGCTCGTCGATCAGAAGATGAACGACGGCATCGCGGTACCCTTCTTCGGGCGCGAGGCGATGACCGCCCCCGCCTTGGCGCAGTTGGCGCTCAAGTTCGCCTGCCCCGTGGTCCCCGCCAAGGTCGAGCGCTTGGGAGGAGCCCGCTTCCGCTTGACCGTCTATCCCCCACTCGAGATCACGAGAAGCGGGGAGCGCCAGAAGGACGTGCTCGACCTCATGACCCGCGTGAATGCGCTCATCGAGGGCTGGATCCGCGAGCGGCCCGAGCAATGGCTCTGGGTGCATAACCGCTGGCCGGAGTAAGGGGCGGCAAGATGGCGGTCATGTCCAAGACTGCGCGGCGTCGGGAGCGAGCACTGATTTGATCCGGATGGATGACACCCATATTTTGGGCAAGCGCCGCCTATGGCGACATTGCGCTTGGCCGTCCAAGGGGAAGCTGCACAGACCAGTCGACGTTATGGCGCCCGTCCAGCTATAAAGGCGCCTGCCTCGGCGCTTGCGGACGAGCCTCGCATGATTCCTCGCTCAATCGATCGGCGATGCTTCCTCCTGCGATCGGCGGCGCTTTCCGTACTTGCCCGCCTCTCGCCCCTTGCGCTCGCCTCGGGACTTGCAAACCGGACCGTGGCGGCGCCCACGCGCCGCGTGCGTCCCGGCGATGCGGGCTGGCCCTCGGAAGCCGAATGGCAGGCGCTCGGCCGCGAGGTCGGTGGGCGCCTCCTCAAGGTCGAATCCCCCCTCCTCGCGTGCCAAGGGACGGCGCCGGGCGCCGCCTGCGAGACGCTCTTCAAAGAGCTCAAGAACCCTTACTACCTCGGCGATTCTCCGGGGCTTACCCAGACGCTCGGATGGCTCGATGCCTGGAGCTCGCGGCCAAGCGCCTACGCCGTGGCGGCGGAGAGCGCTGCGGACGTCGCCGCCGCGGTCAAATTCGCGCGCGTGCACAATCTCCGCCTCGTGGTCAAAGGCGGCGGCGCCTCCTTTCTTGGCCGCTCCACCGCGCCCGACTCCCTCCTCATCTGGACGCGGCACATGAACAGCGTCGTGCTGCACGACGCCTTCGTGCCACAAGGCTGCGCCGGCAGTGCCGCGCCGGTACCGGCGGTAAGCCTCGGCGCCGGCGTGCTTTGGGGCCACGCCTACAACGAAGTCACGAGCAAGGGCGGGCGCTACGTGCAGGGCGGCGGCTGCCTCACCGTCGGCGTCGCCGGTCTTGTCCAGGCAGGCGGCTTCGGCAGCTTCTCGCGCAAATACGGCAGCGCGGCGGCGAGCCTCCTTGAGGCCGAGATCGTCACCGCCGACGGCCAAGTGCGCGTTGCCAACGCCTGCCGCGAGCCCGAGCTCTTCTGGGCGCTCAAGGGCGGCGGCGGCGGCAGCTTCGGCGTGGTGACACGCCTTACGCTCAAGACTCACGAACTCCCGGCCTATTTCGGCGGCGTCTACGCCACCATCCGCGCCACCTCCGACGAGGCCTATCGCCGCCTCCTCGCGCAATTCGTCACATTCTATGCCGAAAATTTCCTCGGCCCTCATTGGGGCGATATCGTGACGCTCCGGCCGGACAACCGGCTCGTCATCAGGATGTCGTTCCAGGGCCTGGACAAGCCCGAGGCGGAAGCGCTGTGGCGCCCCTTCTTCGACTGGGTGACGGCCGCGATCCCCGACCAATACGCCTACCTTCTCCCGCCTTACGTGCGCAGTGTTCCGGTCCGACATCTTTGGGATCCTGCTTTCCTCAAGGCCTACGCCCCGGACGCGCTGCGCTCGGACGATCGCCCGGGCGCCTCGCCCGACAACGTCTTTTGGGCGGGCGATCTCGCGGAGGCGGGTTTCTTTATTTTCGCCTTCCAATCGCTTTGGCTGCCGGCGGCGCTGCTCGCGAAGGAGCGCCGCGAGGCGCTCGTCGATGCGCTCGTTGCCGCGAGCCGGCATGCGCCGGTCGAGCTCCATTTCCAGAAGGGGCTCGCCGGCGGCTCGCCCGAGGCGCTCGCCGCCACGCGGGAGACGGCGACGAACCCGAAGCTCCTCGATGCCTTTGCGCTCGCGATCCTGGATGGCGCCGGGCCGCCCGCCTATCCGGGCGTCGCCAGCCACGAGCCCGACCTCGCCGCCGCGCGCCAATCCGCAAGCGAGGTTGGGGCCGCCATGTCGGCGCTGAGCGCGCTCGCGCCCGAGGGCGGCGCCTATTTCGCCGAGAGCGATTTCTTCGAGGAGAAATGGCAGGAGGCCTATTGGGGGGCCAACTACGTGCGGCTCCTCGCGGCGAAGCGGCGCTACGATCCGGACGGGCTCTTCTTCGTCCATCACGGGGTAGGGAGCGAGGAGTGGAGCGCCGACGGCTTCGAGCGGTTGAAGGGAGGATAGCTCGCGCACCCGCCTCCGCGATGATGATATGACGACACCTTCGGTCAAAATCCTCTCGACGCACGCGCTCATGGAGCCGCTCAAGGCGCTCGCTCCCGCCTTGGAGCGCGCGAGCGGCGGCGCGCTCGCCGTGAGCTATGATCCGACGCAAGCTCTCAAGCGCAGGATCGCTGAAGGCGCCGCCTTCGACCTCGTGATTGCGACGCGAGAGGCATTGGACGAGCTCGCGCGCGCGGGCACGGTCGTGCGCGAGAGCTGCCGCGATATCGCGCGCTCAGGCCTCGGCCTTTCCGTGCGCAAGGGAGCGGCCAAGCCCGACATCTCGACGCGCGAGGCGTTCACGCGCGCGCTGCTCGACGCCAAGTCCGTCGTGCGCTCGGCGGAAGGCGCGAGCGGCCGCTATTTCGCGACGCTCATCGAGCGCCTCGGCATCGCCCAAGCGATGCGCGGCAAGATCATCCTCGGGCCGAGCGGCCGCGTGGCCGAGCTCTTGGTACGCGGCGAGGCCGAGATCGCCGTACAGCAGACGAGCGAGCTTCTGCCCGTAGCCGGCGCCGACTATGTCGGGCCCTTTCCGCCGGAGCTGCAGCTCTTCACGGTCTTCGCCGCAGGCATCGGCAGCGCCGCCAAGGCGCCTGAAGCGGCCGAGACGCTCATCGCCAAGTTGACCGCGCCCGCCACCCGGCCGCTCCTCCGCGCTCACGGACTCGAGCCGGTGAGCGGCGAGGGGAGCTAGAGCGGAATCTATTTCGGTGGAAGCAGCCCCCTCACCCTACCCTCTCCCCCTTTGAGGGGGAGAGGGTTGCGCAGCCTTAGCGAGCGTAGCGAGCTTAGGCAAAGCTGGGTGAGGGGGCGATTCCACTTCGTCGGATATTGCTCTAGGCGGAGCGATCCCGGCGGGGCATGGAGAGCCTGCGGGAAGCGGCATATAGGCGCCTTATGGTTTGAGATCTGCCGCCTTTGGCGGCGTCTCGAAGGACGAAGATTGCCGCTCTAAAGCAGCGTGCCCTGCCCGCTCTTGGCTTTCGGCTTGGCGCGCGCCGCGCGGGGCGCGGCACCCCGGCCGACGACGGCGTCGACCGCACCATCCTGGAACTCGATGCCGATCGCCATGCCGGGCGCGGTCGCGGCGGCGCGCGTCACCGCCTCGCCGCTCGTGTCGCGCACGAGGGCGTAGCCGCGCGCGAGCACGCGCCTGTAGGAGAGATTCTCGAGCCGCTGGCCCAAGCCGAGGACGCGCTCCCCGAGGCGCTCGGCAAGGCGGAGGGCCGCCGGCCGTAGGCGCTCGCCCGAGCGTCCCACCTCGCGCGCGTGCCGCTCGAGTGCGGCGAGGAACGGCTCCTTCCTGAGGCGGGCCGAGGTGGCGACGAGCTCGTGCCCGCGCGTGCGGAGGAGGTGCGCGAGCGCCTTCTGCGGCGCGGGCACGCGGCCGAGCCGCTCCTGGCACCGCGTCACGAAGTTGAGCACGGCATTCGCGAGCCGCTCGGACCAATCGTCGAGCCGCTGGGTCGCCTGCTCCAAGAGGTGGAGCGGGTCGGGGAGGCCGCGCGCGAGGCCTTCGAGCCGCGTGCGCGCTTCCGCCATCATGCGCTCGAGCCCGCGGAAGAGGCGCTGGCCATGCTCCATCACCTGGCCGAGGAGCTCGGCGCGCACCGGCACCGCCATCTCGGCGGCGGCCGTGGGCGTCGGCGCGCGCTTGTCCGAGGCGTAGTCGATGAGCGTGGTGTCGGTCTCGTGCCCCACGGCGGAGATGAGCGGGATGTGGCTCGCCGCCGCGGCGCGCACCACGATCTCCTCGTTGAAGGCCCAGAGGTCCTCGAGGCTGCCCCCGCCGCGCGCCACGATGAGAAGGTCGGGACGCGGGATCGGCCCGCCGGCGGCCAAGCGGTTGAAGCCGGCGATCGCGGCGGCGATCTGCTCGGCAGCACCCGTTCCCTGCACGGCGACCGGCCAGAGGACGACGCGGCGCGGGAAGCGGTCGGCCAGGCGATGAAGGATGTCGCGGATGACGGCACCCGTCGGCGAGGTGATGACGCCGATGATCTCGGGGAGATAGGGGAGCGCCCGCTTCCGCGCGGCGTCGAAGAGGCCCTCGGCCGCGAGCTTCTTGCGACGCTCCTCGAGGAGCTTGAGCAAGGCGCCCTCGCCGGCGAGCTCCATCGCCTCGATGACGAGCTGGTATTTGGAGCGGCCGGGATAGGTGGTGATGCGCCCCGTCGCGATCACCTCCATGCCGTCCTCGCACTTGAGGCCGAGGCGGCCCGCTGTGCCGCGCCAGACGACGGCGTCGAGCACGGCGTCCGCGTCCTTGAGCGAGAGGTAGAGATGGCCGGAGCTGTGGCGCTTGAAGCCGGAGATCTCGCCGCGCACGCGCACATGGTCGAAGCGCTCCTCGAGCGTGCGCTTCAAGAGGCCCGAGAGCTCGCTCACCGAGAACTCGGGGAGGTTCGGCATGCCGGGCGGGGCGAGGAGGTTATCGGTCAT
>DASPPM010000158.1:0-23735 GCA_035625535.1 Alphaproteobacteria bacterium | reverse complement strand
CGCGACCGCGTCCTCCAGGCTCTCGCCGGGCTCGACGAAGCCGGCAAGGGTCGAGTGCATGCCGGGCGGCCACACGCGCTGCCGGCCCAAGAGGCAGTACTCGCCACGGCTCACCAGCATGATCACCGCCGGATCGGTGCGGGGGAAATGTTGGGCCTTGCACGCGGGGTTTGTGCAGATGCGCACGTGGCCGGCCTCTCTGCTCAAGGTTTCGGCGCCGCACATGCCACAGAAGCGGTGGTGGCGATGCCAGTGGAGAATGCCTCTGGCATAGGCGAGGAGCGCGCCCTCGCCGTGCTCGAGCAGCGGGCCGTGGCGGCGCAGGTCGGCGAACTCGCCGCCGAGCGCCGTGCTCGCCAGGCCGGGATTCTCGAGATGGGAGAGATCGAGGGCGAAATGCGCGATGTCCCCGCTGAGGCCGAGGAGCACGAGAGGCGCCTCGCCATTGAGGATGGCGCTCGCTTCCGCGACGGTGGGGAGAAGGGGTGCCGGCCGGCCTGAGGAAGCGATGTCCGCGCGGAACAGGTTCTGGCCGCGCCACACCGGCACGAGGCGCGTGCGCGGATCGCCGAGCCACCGCTCGAGCCAACGCGCATCCGCGCGCAAGGCGCCGGCGCGATCGAGTCCGCAGGCCGCGTAGAAATTGGGGCGATTCATGTTTCCGACCCTGGCACAGCGCGCGCTGCCGCGCAATCGGTCGAGGCGATGCGAGGCTTGCGACTCTCGCGGCCGATCCTGATATAGTGCCGCACGGGAGGTTGGCGGCGGACGGGGCTCTCGCCAACCCGGTCAGGTCCGGAAGGAAGCAGCCGTAACGAGCCGGCTCCGGGTCGCCCGCCAACCTCCCAGCCGTTCGAGAGGGATCGCCATCGGGCGCCATGACCGCAACTACCGTGACCGGCGATTCCACACCCTATCGCGTATTGGCCCGCAAATACCGGCCCGGCCGCTTCGCCGACCTCATCGGCCAGGAGGCGATGGTGCGTACCCTCACCAACGCCTTCAAGGGCGGCAGGCTCGCGCACGCCTTCATCCTCACGGGCGTGCGCGGGGTGGGCAAGACCACGACCGCGCGCATCATCGCCAAGGCGCTCGATTGCGTCGGCCCCGATGGCCAAGGCGGACCCACGATCGAGCCGTGCGGGGTGTGCGAGCACTGCCTCGCGATCGCTGCCGACCGCGACGTCGACGTGATCGAGATGGACGCCGCGAGCCGAACCGGGGTCGACGACATCCGCGAGCTCATCGAGGGCGTGCGCTACCGCCCGATCGCGGCGCGCTACAAGGTCTACATCATCGACGAAGTGCACATGCTCTCCAAGAACGCGTTCAACGCGCTTCTCAAGACGCTCGAGGAGCCGCCCGAGCATGTGAAGTTCATCTTCGCCACGACCGAGATCCGCAAGGTGCCGGTCACCGTCCTCTCGCGCTGCCAGCGCTTCGATTTGCGCCGCGTCGATCAGGCGGTCCTCGCGGAACACCTCGGCAAGATCGCGGCGGCCGAGGGTGCGCTCGTGCCCGAGGAGGCGATCCGGCTCATCGCGCGCGCGGCCGACGGCTCGGTGCGCGACGGTCTCTCGCTCCTCGACCAGGCGATCGCCCATGGCGCCGGCTCGCCTGCGGCCGAAGAGGTCCGCCTCATGCTCGGCCTTGCCGACCGCGCGCAGACCTTGGACCTCTTCGAGCTCTTGATGAAAGGGGAGATCGGCCCCGCCTTGGCGCTCCTCGGCGAGCTCTACAAGGGGGGTGCCGATCCGCTCGTCGTCATCCAGGACCTGCTCGAGGTTTGCCATTGGCTCACCCGCCTCAAGATCGACGGTGCGGCGGAGGGCCCGGTCTCCTCCGACGCGGAGCGCGCGCGCGGCAAGGGGATGGCGGCAACGCTCGCCATGCCTGTCCTCGCGCGCGCCTGGCAGATGCTGCTCAAGGGCCTCGGCGAGACCCAGGGGGCACCGAGCCCCCTTGCCGCGGCCGAGATGGCGCTCATCCGCCTCGCCTATGCCGCGGAGCTGCCGAGCCCGGCCGAGCTCATCCGATCGCTCGCCGCCGAAGAGGCGGCGCCCGCGGCGGCGCCAACCCCAGCGCCCGGCGGGGCCGGCAACGGCTCAGGCGGGCGGCAGGCCGTTCAGGCGCCGCGCACGCTGAGCGCCGGCGCCGAGCATCCGAGCCCGGGTGGCGGCGGCCGGGGGCAGGCGGCGCTTGCGCGCGCGGCCGAGACGGCCCAAGGGGCACCGGCCGAGGCAGCGGAGCCGGAAAGCTTCGCGGCCCTTGTGGCCCTGGTCGAGGCCGAGGAGCCGATCCTCGGCGCGCAGCTGCGCAACAACGTGCACCTCGTGCGCTTCGAGCCCGGCCGTCTCGAGTTCCGGCCGAACGCGCACGCGCCCTCCAACCTGGCACCGCGGCTCATGACGCTGCTCGCCGCTTGGACCGGCCGACGCTGGACGATCTCGGTCTCGAACGAAGCGGGATCGCCGACGTTGCTCGAGCAGGCGAAGCGCCAGGCAGCCGACCGCCTGGCGCAGGCGCGGGAGCTCCCGCTCGTGCGAGCCGTGCTCGCGAGCTTTCCCGGAGCCGTGGTCGAGACCGTGCGCGAGTTGACGCCCGGAGCGGAAGCAGAGGCAGCAGCCGAGGCCGCGGGCGAGCCGCTCGAGGCCGCACTGCCAACGGGCGATGCCGAGCCCAATAACGATGAAGAGCCGCCATCATGAAGAACCTCGGCCAGCTCATGAAACAGGCCCAGGAGATGCAGAACCGCATGCAGGAGATGCAGCAGAAGCTCGCCGAGGTCGAGCTCGAGGGTGCCTCCGCAGGCGGCATGGTGAGGGTGACGGTCAACGGCAGAAGCGAGATGCGGCGCGTCAAGATCGATCCCTCGCTCGTGGACCCCAAGGAGGTCGAGGTGCTCGAGGACCTCGTCGTCGCCGCCTTCAACGACGCCAAGGCGAAAGTCGAGGCTCGCGTCGCCGAGGAAATGCAGAAGCTGACCGGCGGGCTGCCGCTTCCGCCTGGCCTCAAGCTGCCGTTCTGAGGGTGGGAGCGAGAGTCTTGCTTCCGAGCGATGGTTGGCGAACTCCACCAACGTCATTGCGAGCCGAAGGCGAAGCAATCCAGAGCGTCCCAGCCCATCCTGGATTGCTTCGTCGGCTTCGCCTCCTCGCAATGACGGTCCGCGGCGATGTGCGAGCGGGCGCCACGGTTGCATCATGACCGGATCGGAGATCGAGCGCCTCATCCAGCTCCTCGCCAAGCTCCCGGGCCTCGGTCCGCGCTCGGCGCGGCGCGCCGCCCTTCACCTGCTCAAGCGGCGCGAGGCGCTCATCGAGCCGCTCGCCGCGGCACTGGCCGAGGTAGGGCGGCACATTCATCCTTGCTCGCGCTGCGCCAACCTCGATACCACGGACCCGTGCGCCATCTGCGCCGATGCGCGGCGCGAGACGGGCGTGCTCTGCGTGGTCGAGGAGGTCGCCGACTTGTGGGCGCTTGAGCGTGCCAACGCCTTCAAGGGACGCTATCACGTGCTCGGCGGCACGCTCTCGGCTCTCGACGGGGTGGGACCCGACGAGCTCAACATTCCAAGGCTGGTCCAGCGCGTGAAGGAGGAGGGGATCAAAGAGGTGATCCTCGCCACCAACGCAACCGTCGACGGCCAGACCACGGCGCATTACGTGGCCGACCGTCTGGCGCCGCTTGGCATCACGGTTTCGCGCCTAGCGCACGGCGTGCCGGTCGGCGGCGAGCTCGACTATCTCGACGACGGCACGCTCACGGCCGCACTCAAGGCGCGCCGACCGGCGTGAGGCCGGCAAGGGCGCTCGTCCAAAGGAGACGCGCACGGACGAGCGCGCGCGCATTTTGCGCCGCAGGGCCGCGGCGGAAGGGTCAGCCGCCGCCCTCGCCGAGTTCGGGCACGCTCTGCTCGAGGCGCGTGAAGTTGCGCACGACAAGGGCATCGCTCTCGCGATTGATGAGGCCCTGGCGCTGGAGGTCGCCGAGCACGCGCGCGACCGTCTCGCGCGCGGTCGATACGCGGCTCGCGATGTCGGAGTGGATCGGTATCGGTTGAATGCGGGCGGTGCCGTCGGGCTTGAGCACCGGCCGCGCCATGCGCAAAAGCTCGGCGCACACCCGGTCATAGGCCCCCAGTGTCGAGAGGTCCATGATGCGGCCCGTGGCGACGCGGACGATCGTCGCGAGCCGCCGCATGATGGCAAACGCCTGCGGCGGGTGCTCCGTCAGCATGGTGCGGAAGACCTCGGCCGGCATCGAGGCGAGGAGCGTATCGGAGGTCGCGACCGCGTTCGCCGAGCGCGGCTTGCCGTCGATCGCGGCGATCTCGCCGAAGAACTCGCCCGCATGCAGATCGCCGAAGCTGACCTCGCGGCCCGATAGCGAGAAGTTGACGATGCGCACGCTGCCCTCGACGACGAAGAACACCTCGCGCGTGTCGCTCATCTTGTCGATAATCTGCTCGTCCGGCTTGTACCGGCGCCAAAGGCAGGAGTGCTCGTAGCGCGCGCGCGCGCTTTGGGGCAGGCCGTCCAGAAGGGGAACGCCCTTGAGCGTGTGCGCGCCTTCCTTTGTTGTTTGTCGCATCCCCGTCCCCCTACGCGGCGCGCCGCATTCTAGCGCCTTTCCGCCCCCCTTGACGAGGGCGGTCGACATCCGGTTGACGGCGGCCTCCCGCCTTTGCTCCACTCGGAAGGCCATGGCCGAAGAGCTCACCAAGCTGACCGCCCGCCAAGCCGTCGCCCTTTTACAGCGCCGCGAGATCTCGCCGCTCGAGCTCATCGAGGCCTCGCTCGCCCGCATCGCCGCGGTCGAGCCGCTGGTCAACGCCTTGCCCACGCTCTCAGCCGAACGGGCGAGAAAGGCCGCGGGCGCGCTGCCGCAGAAGAGCCTCCTGGCCGGGCTTCCGATCGCGATCAAGGACCTCGTCGAGGTCAAGGGCGTGCGCACGACGCGGGGCTCGCCCCTCTTCGCCGAGCATGTCTCCCCGCATTCGGACATCCTGGTCGAGCGGCTGGAGCGGAACGGCGCCGTGGTCATCGCCAAGTCCAACACGCCCGAATTCGGCGCCGGCGGCAACACCTTCAACGAGGTCTTCGGGCGCACGCTCAATCCGTGGAATACCTCGCTCACCTGCGGCGGCTCGTCGGGCGGTGCCGCTGTGGCGCTGGCGACGGGCGAGGTGTGGCTCGCGCACGGCTCCGATCTCGGCGGCAGCCTGCGCACGCCCGCGAGCTTCTGCTCCGTCGCGGGCTTGCGGCCGAGCCCCGGCCGGGTCGCCGCCGGGCCGCGGACGGATGCCTTCGACACGCTTTCGGTCGAGGGCCCGATGGCGCGCAACGTGGGCGATCTGGCGCTCATGCTCGATGCCATGGTCGGCGCCGATCCGGCCGACCCGCTCGCCCTTCCGGCACCCGGCCGCGCCTTCACATCCCACGTCGATGCGGCAAAGCCGCCCAAGCGGGTCGCCTTCACCCCGGATCTCGGCAGCCTCGTGGTCGCCTCGGAGGTAAGGGATGTTTGCGCCCGCGCGGCGCGCCGTTTCGAGGGCCTCGGCACCGTGGTCGAGCACGCCTCGCCCGAGATGGGGGACGCGCGCGAGATCTTCCAGGTGTTGCGCGCGCAGAAATTCGCCATCGCGCATGCCGACAAGCTCGCCCGGCATCGCGACAAGCTCAAGCCTGAGGTGATCTGGAACATAGAAAGAGGGCTCAGGCTCGGCGCCGAGGAGATCGCGCGGGCGGTGCTCGCGCGCACGGCGCTCTTCTATCGCGTCGCCGATTTCTTCCGCCGCTACGAGCTCCTGCTCTGCCCCGCGGCACCGGTGCCGCCCTTTCCCGTCGAAGAGCGCTACGTGGCCGAGGTCGAGGGCCACAAATACGAGACCTACATCGACTGGGTCGCCGTCACCTTCGCCATCACGCTCACCGGCTGTCCCGCGCTCGCCATCCCCTGCGGCTTCAGCGCCGACGGCCGGCCCATCGGCCTGCAGCTGGTGGCCCCCCCGCGCGGCGAGGCCGCGCTCCTCGAGGCCGCCAAGCTCTTCGAGGATGCCGCCGGCCTCGCCGGCCAGCTCCCCATCGATCCCCGCCCGCCACCACCCTAGCTCCCGATTTTCGGCACCTGCACACTCTACCCGCGCGCCAGGATCGCCCTCTCGCTTTGGGCGAAACGCATTGAATTAGCGAAATCTTTACGCTCAGAGAAGCGGCCTTGATCTTTGTTGCCTGATCTGGTCGGATCGATTACAGTGCATTGCAAAATAGATATTGCGTTGCACCAACGGAAGGATGGGGTGATGGCATTGGAGATGGCAGAGCATCCTCTGGGGTCGGCGATGGACGAGCTCCATGGCTATTACATCGAGGATCTCGCGCCGGGCATGAGCGCGCTTTATGCGCGCACGGTGACGGATGCGGACATCGTGCTCTTCGCCGGCATCTCGGGCGACGTCAACCCCGTCCATCTCAATCACGAGTTCGCCGCCAATACCGTGTTCGAGGGGCGCATCGCCCACGGCCTCTTGACGGCGAGCTTCATCTCGACGGTGCTGGGGACCAAGCTGCCCGGCCCCGGCTGCGTCTATCTCTCCCAAAACCTCAAATTCAAGGCGCCGGTGCGCTCCGGCGACACGGTCAGCGCGCGCGTCACCATCCTCGACGTGGTGCCGGAAAAGCGCCGTGTAACCCTCGCCACCGTGTGCACCGTCTCCAACGAGGTGGTGCTCGAAGGCGAGGCGCAAGTGATCGTCCCCTCGCGCGCCGCCGCTTGAGCCCATAGCCAATTCAACGACAAGCTCCTAACCTTGGGGCCCGGAAAGGAGCCCCGAGTGAGATGCGCATCTTTCGCCATTACACGGAGCTGCCCGCGGCTGCCAGGGGTGCGGTCGTCGCCATCGGCAATTTCGACGGCATTCATCGCGGCCATCAGGCGATCATCGCCGAGGCCGGAAAAATCGCGCGCGCGTTCGCCGCACCCCTTACCGTGCTTACCTTCGAGCCGCACCCGCGCAGCTTCTTCCATCCGGAGCTGCCGCCCTTCCGGCTCACGCCGTTCCGCATCAAGGCGCGCCTCATCGAGGCGTTGGGGGTCGACGAGCTCATCGTGCTCGCCTTTGACGAGGCGCTTTCCAAGCTCAGCGCGGAAGCCTTCGTGAGCGGGATTTTAGTGGGCGGCCTCGCCGTCCGCCACGCCGCGGTCGGCGACAATTTCGCCTTCGGCCACAAGCGGGGCGGCGACGCGGCTCTGCTTGAGCGGCTCGGACGGCACCACGGCTTCGGCGTGAGCTGCCTCATGCGCGTCCGCGGCCCGGGCGGGGAGGTCTATTCCTCGACGCGCATCCGCGCGGCGCTGCAGGCGGGCGATCCTCCGGCGGCGGCGCTGCTCTTGGGCCGCCATTGGGAGATCGAGGGGCGCGTGCTGCCCGGCGACAAGCGCGGGCGCGAGCTCGGCATGCCGACGGCCAATCTCTCGCTCGACGGCTACCTCGAGCCCGCGCGCGGGGTCTATGCGGTGCGCGCCGGCCTCGACCGCGGCCGCGAGATCGACTGGCACGACGGCGTCGCCAATCTGGGCGTGCGGCCGATGTTCGACGGCAAGACCTGCCTCTTGGAGGCGCACCTCTTCGAGTTCGCGCATGACATTTACGGTCAGCATCTGCGCGTCGCGCTCGTCGAGCGGCTCAGGCCCGAGATGAGGTTCGACAGCATCGGCACGCTCGTCGCGCAGATGCAGGAGGACGGCCGCCGTGCCCGCGCGCTCCTCGCCACGTCGGTGCTCGCCAGGGAATGACGGCGGAGCGCGCGCAAAAAAGCAGGATGATTTGCCGCCCACGTTCCGAGAGAGGCACAGGTGACTTGGGAAAGGGTGCCATCCGAGACAACGCGCTCCCAGCGCTCCACGAGCGCGCTCGCGCTCGCGCTTGCCGCCGTCGTGATTCTGCTCGACCAGCTGAGCAAATGGTGGATCACCGCGGTCGTCATGCGGCCGCCGCGCGTGATCCCGCTTCTGCCCTTCCTCAATTTGGCGCTCGCCAGCAATCGAGGCGTCAGCTTCGGCATGTTGCGTCTCGAGGGGCCGTGGGGGCCCTGGCTGCTCTCCGTCTTCGCCTTGGCCATCGTGGTTTGGCTCTTCCTCTGGCAACGCCGGGCGCGCGACCCCTGGATCGCGGCGAGCGTGGGGCTGATCGCGGGGGGCGCGCTCGGCAACGTCGCCGACCGGCTGCTGCGCCACGCGGTGATCGATTTCATCGACGTCTATGCCGGCCGCTACCATTGGCCCGCCTTCAACCTGGCCGATTCGGCGATCACGGTGGGGGTCGTCCTCCTCCTCTTCGAGAGCTTGTTTAGGAAGGGCGGAAGCCGTAAAACTTAGGGCCTGTCCCAGGCGGTCTTCCGGCTTTGCCCAAAGGGCGCAAAGATGCGCTATACTGGCGGCCGATAGCGTCCGTGCCTTATCGCTTGGAGGGGGCGAAGGGCCGCAAGCGATTCCGCACGGTGGGGTCGTGCGACAAAGGAGTGGCTCAGCCGAGCTGACGCAGCTCGGGCGAGAGGGTTAGAGGTCAAATGAGCAGCATGAGGTTTACCGGGGTTGTGGCGGCCGTCGCCATCCCGCTCGCACTCGGCGCCTGCGATACGATCAAAGGCACCTATAATCTAGTAACCGGACAAAGCGGCAATTCCGCCTCCGATCAGTCGCTGACCGCCGGCGATGAAAGCGTGAGGCGCCCGCCGCTGACGCTGCCGCCCGACTTCAATCTGCGGCCGCCGGCCGCCACTGCCTCGGGCGCCACCGACATCACGGCCGCCCAAGAGGCGCGCCAGGCCGTCTTCGGGCTCGATCAGGAGAAGGGCGGGCAGGCGGGGGCGCAGCGCTCCGGCGGCGCTTCGTCGGGCGAGGCGGCACTTCTGCAGCATGCGGGTGCGACGGCGAGCAAC
This sequence comes from Alphaproteobacteria bacterium, assembly GCA_035625535.1. Taxonomy (GTDB): domain Bacteria; phylum Pseudomonadota; class Alphaproteobacteria; order JACZXZ01; family JACZXZ01; genus DASPPM01. Next base: position 14,793 of record DASPPM010000158.1, on the reverse strand, counting down.
GCGAGTATTCGCAACAAGGTCGACCGCGAGACCAACACCCTCGAGCACCAGGAGAACGGCTTCGTCAACAACCTGCTCAATCCACCCGGGGACGCCAACGCGGGCAAGAGCTCGGACGAAGGCTGGTTCAGCAGTCTGTTCGGCGGCGTCAACAAGCCGAGCATCGAGCGTTAGTGCCGGCTTCCGCCGCCACCGCGCTCGCCCTAAGGGCTGAGGCGCTCCGCGAGGCTCGCTTCCGCTGAGGCGCAGCGCCCGCCGGCGTGGTTGGCAAGCCCGATAGGAATGCCCGCGGTGAGCATGGCCGGTTCCACCAGGAGAGACGAGAGCGCCAAGCGCGCCGCGGCAATGCGGCCGCTCGATTTCGCGCTTCCCGAGGGAGCGCGCCTGCCTTATGGCCAGATCGCCGAGGCTTGCTTCGCCGAGCGCATCGGACCGCACGGTCTCACGCAGGAGGAGTACGAAGACACCCTTGCCGCGACCGCACCCGCGCTTGAGCGACTCAAGGCCGCTTACGCGGACGGCTCGCTGCCGCTCCTCCGGCTCCCAGAGGCCCGCGCCGATCTTGCCGCTATCGAGCGCCATGCCGAGCGCCTGAGGGCGGGCTGCGACGATCTCGTGCTGCTCGGCACCGGCGGCTCGAGTCTCGGCGGGCAAGCCTTGGCAGCCCTTGCCGGCGAGCGCCTCGGGCCACTGGCGGGAAGGCCGCGTCTGCGCTTTCTCGACACGATCGACCCCGCGCGGTTTGAGGGCCTGTTAGGCGCCGTCGAGTTGCGGCGCACGGGCTTCCTTGCCATCTCGAAGTCCGGTGCCACCGCAGAGACGGTGGCTCAGCTCCTCTTGAGCTTCGCAGCCGTGCGCGCGGCCGTGGGCGAGAGCGAGGCCCGGCACCGCTTCACCGTGATCACTGAGCCCGGCGACAATCCCATGCGCCAGCATGCCGAGCGTTTCGGCATCCCCGTGCTCGACCACGATCCGGGCATCGGTGGGCGCTTCTCGGTCCTCTCGCTCGTCGGCCTGTTGCCCGCGCGCGTGGCCGGCGTCGATATCGCTGCCGTGCGCGAGGGCGCGAGCTCCGTCATCAGGGCGCTCAATGCGGCGGCCCAGCCTGCGGCCTTGCCGCCCGCGGTGGGTGCAGCGATCGCAATCGCTCTTGAGTGGCGCCGCCGCATCACCGGCAATGTGCTCATGCCCTATGTCGACTGTCTTGCCCTCTTCGGCATGTGGTTCCGCCAGCTCTGGGCCGAGAGCCTGGGCAAGGGCGGCAAGGGCTCGACACCCGTGCGCGCGCTCGGCACCGTCGACCAGCACAGCCAGCTCCAGCTCTATCTCGACGGCCCGGCGGACAAGATGTTCACCCTCGTCGTGGCGGCCGAGGAGGGCAAGGGCCGTCCCGTTCCCGCCGATCTCGCCGCCGACCCGCGGCTTGGCTATCTTGCCGGGCGCACGCTCGGCGATCTCTTGGCGGCCGAGCAGCGCGCCACCTACGACAGCCTCGTCGCCGCCGGCCGGCCGGTGCGCCTGTTGGCGCTCGAGCGGGTGGACGAGCGCGCGCTCGGCGCGCTCCTCATGCATTACATGCTCGAGGTGATCATCGCCGCCGATCTCCTCGGCGTCGATCCCTTCGATCAGCCGGCGGTCGAGGACGGCAAGCGCCGCGCGCGGGCCTATCTCTCCGAGCGGGGCCGGCAATGAGCATCCGCCTCCTGCCCCCCAATCTGGTCAACCAGATCGCGGCCGGCGAGGTGGTGGAGCGGCCGGCGGCAGCGCTCAAGGAGCTCATCGAGAACGCGCTCGACGCAGGGGCGACGCGCGTCGATGCGCTGGTGCGCGAGGGCGGGCGCACGCTTATCCAGGTGACGGACGACGGCTGCGGCATGACGGCGGACGAGCTCGCCTTGGCGCTCGAGCGCCACGCCACCTCCAAATTGCCGCAAGACGACCTCACGCGCATTCTGAGCTTGGGTTTTCGCGGCGAGGCGCTGCCCTCGATCGCTGCGGTGAGCCGGCTCACGCTGACGAGCCGCGTGCGGGGCGGCAGCGAGGCCTGGAGCCTCAGCGTCGAGGCCGGCCGCAAGGGCCGCCCGCAGCCGGCGGCCCATCCGCCAGGCACGCGCGTAGAGGTGCGCGATCTCTTTTTCGCCACTCCCGCGCGGCTCAAGTTCATGAAGGCCGAGCGCAGCGAGCTGCAGGCGGCCCTCGACGTGGTGAACCGCCTCGCCATGGCGTATCCGGATGTCGCCTTCACGCTCGGCGACGGCGCGCGCACGCTCGTCAAGCTCCAGGCGGCGGAAGGCGATCTGCTCGACGCGCGCCTCGCCCGGCTCGCCGCGGTCATGGGGCGCGAGTTCGCCGACAACGCGCTTGCGATCGCCGCCGAGCGCGAGGGCGTCCGGCTCTCGGGTCACGCGGCCGTGCCGACGCTCAACCGGGCGACCGCCCAGCAGCAATATCTCTTCGTCAACGGCCGGCCGGTGCGCGACAAGCTCCTCGCCGGCGCGGTGCGCGGCGCCTACCAGGACTTCCTCGCGCGCGATCGTCATCCCATGCTGGCCCTCTTCCTCGAGCTCGCCCCCGAGCTCGTCGATGTCAACGTGCACCCGAGCAAGGCCGAGGTGCGCTTCCGCGACGCGGGCCTCGTGCGCGGCCTCATCGTGGGCGCGCTCAAGCACGCGCTTGCGGCGGCCGGCCACCGCGCCTCCACCAGCGTCGCCCAGGCCGCCCTCGGCGCCTTCCGTCCGCAAGCGCTGCCGAGCCACGGCGGGGCGCCCGGCCCGGGGCGGGATACCTATGCGCATCCCCAGGCGCGCATCCCGCGCGGACTGGCCGAGGCGGCGGCGGAATATTCGGCCCCCCTTTCCGGCGGCCAGGCCGGGGCGATCCCGGGGCTCGCGACCCCGCCGGCGGCGGGCCCGCTGGCCGCCCGCGCGGCGGCAGGTGAGGAGGGGGAGGCGGGTGCGGAAGCCCACCCCTTGGGGGCGCCGCGCGCGCAGCTCCACGGCACCTATATCGTGGCGGAGACCGAGGACGGCCTCGTCATCGTCGATCAGCACGCGGCGCACGAGCGCCTCGTCTACGAGCGCATGAAAAAGGCGCTCGCCGGGCGCGGCGTCGCGCGCCAGCTCCTCCTCATCCCCGAGGTCGTCGAGCTTGACGCCGGTGCGGCCGAGCGCCTCGCCCTCCGCGCGGGCGAGCTCGCGGAGCTCGGTCTCGCGCTCGAGCCTTTCGGCGAGGGGGCCGTAGTGGTGCGCGAAGTACCCGCACTCCTCGGCGAATGCGATGTGCCGGCATTGGTGCGCGACCTCGCCGACGAGCTTGCCGAGCTGGGCCAGGCGCTCTCGCTCAAGGAGCGACTCGAGGAGGTGTGCGGCACGATCGCCTGCCATGGCAGCGTGCGCGCGGGCCGGCGGCTCAGCGCCGCCGAGATGTCGGCGCTCCTGCGCGAGATGGAGGCGACCCCCCATTCCGGGCAGTGCAACCACGGCCGGCCGACCTACGTCGAGCTCAAGCTTGCCGACATCGAGAGGCTGTTCGGGCGGCGCTGAGGAGGCTGCCAAGCGGCCGTCTCTAAGGGCGACACAAGACTGACGCATTTCCCGGAGCGGGAGACGGTTGTCTAGCGTGCAATTGATCGCTAAGATTGAATGTCATTATGGGCGGATCGATCATCAAGGGGCTGTTCGTAGGGGTCGGCGCGTTCGCCGTCGGCCTGCTCTATTTCTATGCCCTCAGCCTCTCCATCGTCGTCGTGCTCAAGAACGACATGCCTTGGTACGTCGTCGCTGCCGCCTGGCTCTTCCTCTTCGGCGTGCTTTATTACGAGAAATCGCTCGATCAAAAGCTCAAGAGCGGCGTGATCTGAGCGGCGCGCCGGCGACGATTCGCAGGCATCCTCCTACCTCTCCTGAAAGCCAAGGCGCGCGCGCACCTCGGCCGGGCTCGCGCCTCTTTCGCGCAGCGCGGCGATGGTCTCGGCCCCCTCGCGCTTGGCGAGGCGCCGGCCGCGCGCGTCGAGGAGCATGGGGTGATGGTGATAGTCCGGCACCGCGAGCCCGAGGAGCGCCTGGAGGAGCCGGTGCACATGGGTCGCCGCGAAGAGGTCCTCGCCGCGGGTGACAAGCGTGACGCCCTGGACGTCGTCGTCGACGGTGACCGCAAGGTGATAGCTCGTCCCCAGCTCCTTGCGCGCCAGCACCACGTCGCCCTGCAGCTCGGCTTGCACGCGCACCTCCCCGCGGCCGCGCTCGTGCCAGCTGAGCGGCCCCGCGCGTGCATCGGCGGCCGCCATGTCGAGGCGGAGCGCGTAAGTGCGCCCGCGCGCGAAGAATGCCTTGCGCTCGGCGGGCGAGAGCCGGCGGCAGGTGCCGGGATAGAGGAGAGCCTCGGCGCCGTGGGGAGCCTCGGCCGCGCGCGCGACCTCGGCCGCGATCTCCGCGCGCGTGCAGAAGCAGGGATAGAGAAGCCCCATCGCGTCGAGCCGCGCGAGCGCCGCCGCGTAATCCGCCATATGCTCGGACTGCCGGCGCACCGGCTCCTCCCACGCGAGCCCGAGCCAGGCCAGGTCCGCGAAGATGGCGTCCTCGAACTCCTTCCTTGCGCGGGCGCGGTCGATGTCCTCGATGCGCAGGAGAAAGCGTCCGCCCGCCTCGCGCGCGGCGCGCGCCGCGAAGAGGGCCGCGAAGGCATGACCGAGATGGAGGCGTCCGGTGGGGCTGGGGGCGAAACGGGTCACGATCTCGCGGGCGGCCGTCATGAGCCTGGCAGTACGACAAAGTTTCGGCTAGAGCAAATCCCGAAAGCATGGAATCACCCCCTCACCCTTTGACGCCAGCCGAACATGCCACTGGCATGTTCGGGCCAAGCGTCCAGTGGACGCTTGGCAGGCGTCAAACGGCTAAGCTCGGCTTTGCTCGGCTCAAGCCTACGCAACCCTCTCCCCCGCGTCGGGGGAGAGGGTAGGGTGAGGGGGATGCTTTCATCACATCGGGAATGGCTCTAAGGGAAGCTTCCTGGGAAAAGACAAAGACGATGACGCATCCTTTCAGCCGCAAAGTCCTCGAGGAGACGCTGGCGGAGCTCGGCCGGCGCGATGCCGATCTGGCGCGCGCGCACCGCGAGGCCGGCACGCCTCGCTTGAGGAAACGCGCGCCCGGCTTCGCCGCCCTCCTCAACATCATCCTGGCGCAACAGCTCTCGGCCGCCTCGGCGGAAGCGATCCGCGGACGCCTCCATGGTCTCGTGGCACCGCTCACGCCCGAGCGCTTCTTGGCGCTTGACGATGCCAGCTTGCGCGCGATCGGCTTCAGCCGGCAGAAGATCCTCTATGGCCGCGGGCTGGCGGAGGCGATCGCCTCGCGCCGTCTCGATCTCGCGCGCATCCATCGCATGGAGGACGAGGAGGCGATCGCCGCCATCACCGAGCTCAAGGGCCTGGGGCGCTGGAGTGCGGAGGTGTATCTCTTGTTCGCCTTGCAGCGCCCCGACATCTGGCCGGTCGACGATCTCGCGGTCGTCGTCGCGGTGCAACGCTTGAAGCGGCTCAAGGAGCGTCCCGATCGCAAGCGCATGCTGGCGATCGCCGAGCCCTGGCGGCCCTGGCGCAGCTATGCGGCCCGCCTGATGTGGCACTATTACCGCAACGCGCCCACGTGACGGTGGGCGGCCGAGAAGCCGAGGGCGCCAGCCACGGTGGTATGAGAGTAGAACGCGATGTCCGACCTTTTCAATCTCGCCGGTCCCAGCTTTCCCCCGCTCGCGGGCGGGGCGGCCAAGGAGCTCGTAATCCTGCTCCACGGCTGGGGTGCCGACGGCAACGATCTCATCGGGCTTGCGCCCCATTGGGCGCAAAGCCTGCGGCATGCCGAATTCCTCTCCCCGCACGGGCCCTTCCCCTGCGACATGGGCTTCGGCCGCCAGTGGTTCAGCCTGGCGGACCGTTCGCCGGAGCGCGTGATCGCGGGCGTGCGCGCAACGGCGCCGGCACTCGGCGCCTTCATCGACGAGGCACTCGAAGCGCGCGGCCTCGATGAGAGCCGGCTCGCCCTCGTCGGCTTCTCGCAAGGCACCATGATGGCGCTTTACGTGGCGCTGCGCCGCGCACGCAAGCTCGCGGGGGTCGTCGGCTACTCGGGCCGGCTCCTCGACGGGGCCTCGCTCGCCGAGGAGATCGCCTCCAAGCCGCGCGTGCTGCTCGTCCACGGCAGCGCGGACGAGATGCTGCCGATCGAGGCCATGCGCGAGGCCAAGCGCGTGCTTGAGGCGCTCGGCGTCCCGGTCGAGGCCTATGAGCGGCCCGGGCTCGGCCACGGCATCGACGAGTTCGGACTCGAGGCCGGCCGGCGCTTTCTCTCCCAAGCCTTCGCGGCCGCGGCCTGAGCGCTCTCTCAGCACGTCTTTGGCCGGCTGCAACTCCCGGCGAGGGGCAGCGCGATCCGAACCTGGCGCTCGTCTGCCACAAGATGTTGGGGGCCCGGCACGAAATTTGCCGTTTTTTGGGCTTCACTTCATCACCCTGTCACAATATGGTTCTATCCCTGACGCGCGATGACTGAGCTCGGAGAAGGTAGCGAGAGCGCTTGCGATGTTGTCACCGAACAATTGCCCCGCCCTGGTGCTGAACGCGGACTTCCGGCCGCTGAGCTATTTTCCGCTCTCGCTGTGGTCCTGGCAGGAGACCATCAAGGCGGTCTTCCTCGAGCGGGTGAACATCGTCTCCGAATATGAGGATTTCGTGCATTCGCCGACCATGGCGATGCGGCTGCCAAGCGTGATCGCGCTCAAGGAGTATATCCGGGCGGCGCGCCGGCCGGCTTTCACGCGCTTCAACGTCTTTCTGCGCGACCACTTCACCTGCCAATATTGCGGCACGCGCAAGCCGACCCAGGAGCTCACCTTCGACCATCTGGTACCGCGCTCGCGCGGCGGGCGCACGACGTGGGAGAACGTCGTCACCGCCTGCGGCCAGTGCAATCTCCTGAAGGGCAACCGCGTGCCGCGGGAATCCCGCATGTATCCGCGCGCGCGGCCCGCGGCGCCGACCACCTACCAGCTGCAGGAAAACGGCCGCGCCTTCCCGCCCAACTATCTGCATCAGAGCTGGCGGGACTTCCTCTATTGGGATACCGAGCTCGATCCGAACTGATTTCTTCTAGACTGCTTCGCCTGCCTCCGCCGAAGCGAAGCCGCTTCGGCTTCGCGCATGCAGGTCGGCTTTGCCTCCCCGCAATGACGCACACAACCCGTCATCGCGAGCCGCAGGCGAAGCGATCCAGATCGCGGCTACGCGATCGCCTCTGCCGGATAGATCGGGAAGCGGCGGGTGAGCGCCTTGACCTGGGAATGGATCTTTCCCTCGACCACGTCGTTGCCGCCCGGATCGCGCGCGAGCCCGTCGAGCACGTCCGCGATCCAGTCGCCGATGCGGCGGAACTCCTCGACGCCGAAGCCGCGCGTGGTGCCGGCGGAGACGCCGAGGCGGATACCGGGGGTGACGGTCGGTTTCTCCTCGTCGAAGGGAACGGCGTTCTTGTTGCAGGTGATGCCCGCGCGCTCGAGGCTCTCGGACGCCGCTAGTCCCTTGAGGCCCTGGCGGCGCAGGTCGACGAGCACGAGCGGCGTGTCGGTGCCGCCGCCGACGAGATCATAGCCGCGCCGCCGGAGCGCCTCGGCGAGCGCGCGCGCGTTCTCCAGCACGGCATGGGCATAGCTGCGGAACTCCGGCTTGAGCGCCTCGGCGAGGCACACGGCCTTGGCGGCGAGCTCATGCAGGAGCGGGCTCCCCTGCATGCCCGGGAAGACCGCCGCGTCGATCTTGCGCGCAAGCGCCGCGTCGTTCGTGAGGATGATGCCGCCCCTGGCGCCGCGCAGCGACTTGTAGGTCGTGGTGGTGACCACGTCGGCGTGGGGCAGCGGGCTCGGGTGGACCCCGCCCGCGACCAGTCCGGCGAAATGCGCCATGTCGACGAGGAGCCGGGCGCCCGCCGCATCGGCGATCTGGCGCATGCGCGCGAAGTTGATGGCGCGCGGATAGGACGAGCCGCCGGCGACGACGAGCTTGGGCCTGTGCTCGCGCGCAAGCGCCTCCAAGGCGTCATAGTCGATGAGCCCGTCCTGTCGCCGCACGCCGTACTGCACGGCGCGGTGGTACTTGCCGCTTTGATTGACGGAGGCGCCGTGGCTCAAGTGCCCGCCGGCGCTGAGCGCCATCGAGAGCACCACCTCGCCCGGCTCGACGAGCGCGAGGAAGACCGCCTGGTTCGCCTGGCTTCCCGAGTGCGGCTGCACGTTTGCGAAGCGGCAGCCGAAGAGCGCCATGGCGCGCTCGATGGCGACGCGCTCGACCACGTCCACGTTGACGGCACCCCCATGGTAGCGCTTGCCCGGCAGGCCCTCGACCGTCTTGTTGGTGAGGAGCGAGCCCTGGGCCTCGAGCACGGCGCGGCTCACGATGTTCTCCGACGCGATGAGCTCGATCACCTCCGACTGGCGGCGGTACTCCGCTTCGACGGCGTCGGCGATCGTGGGGTCGATCGCCGCGAGCCCGTCGCTGAAATAGCCGGCATGCACGACGCGCGCGCGCACGCCCTCTCGCGCGCCGCTCATGCCGCCGCCGCCGCGACGAGGCAATCGTCCGCGAGGAGGGTGAGCGGGGTGAAATCCCTGTGATGCTTGTAATCCGGGCGCGCGAAACGCGTCTGGCGGTTGGCGATGGGGTTGGCGATGAGGGAGAAGATGCGGCGGTTCCAGGGCGATAGGTTGGGCGGCGAGGCATGCACGAGGCAGTCGCCGAAGATGAGCGCCGTGCCCGCGGCCCCGGTCGCGGAGACGATGCCGTGCGCTGCCACGAGGTGGGCGACCGTGGCACGCTCGACCACCCAGAGCGGATAGCTCGTCGAGACCGAATCGAGCTCGCATGGCGCCGGCCCGTGGCGCTGCGAGCCGGGGACGAAATAGAGCGGCCCGTTGAACTCGTTCACCTCGTCGAGGAAGACATGGAGGTTGAGCGCCAAGGGCTCGGGCACGCCGTCCTCGTGGTGGTGGGTGGCGAAGTCATAGTGCCACTGCCAGGCCTCGCCCTCGAAGGCCGCCTTCACGTTGACCTTGACCTGCTGCGCATAAAGCCCGTCGCCAAGAAGCTGGAAGGCCGGAGCCAAAAGGCGCGGATGGCGCACGAGCTTGGCGTAGGCGGGGCTGCGCAAGTGCAGCCCCATGGCGGTGCGCACCTCTCCGCTCAGCTTCTCGCGCACGTTGGCGGGGCTCTCCTCGGCGAAGAGGGGGGCAAGGGCAGCGCGCAGCACCTCCACCTCGCGGGGCGTGAAGAGGCCCGGCAGGACGAGAAAGCCTTGCTGCTCGAACGCCTGCATCTGCCCACGGCTCAACCGCATGCCGGCTCTCCCCATCCTTGGCGGGCCATGCCGCCCCGGGACGATTTTCCGCCAAAGCACCGCTCTCGCGCAAGAGAAGGCGTCGAGCGTCGGTCTGCAATCCGCCGCGTGCGCGGGCACGACGGCGTCCGCTCAAAAAGCAATGCCCCTGAGGCGGGATGGAGCTTACGCTGTGCCGCTCCAAGAGGAGCCGCCGCAGAAAAGGCCGCCCGAGGGCGAGTCGTGATTTCGGGCGAGTCCTCAGATGCGCGTCGCTAGCCAGATGGCGAGGCGCGAGGCCGCCTTGATGGCGCCACTCAAGAGCGGATAGGCGGGTGCCGCCTCGGCGCCGTGGGCAAGCGCGGTCTCCTTGTGCTCGATCTCGTGCGCGCGGAACTCCTCGATTCGCTCGCGCAGCGCGGCCTCGTCGTCGCCCAGCGCCGTCGCCTGGCGCGCGTAATGCTCTTCGATCACCTCCTCGACCGCGACCGTGCAGGCCATGGCGGCGCGCTCGCCGAGGAGTGCCGTCGCCGCCCCGAGCGCGAAGCCGGTCACGTACCAGAGCGGCTGCAGCGCGGTCGGGCGCACGCGGCGCTCGACGATGAGCTGGTCGAAGGCGGCGAGGTGGCGCTCCTCCTGCTCCGCCATCTTGCGGACGGCGGCAGCGCCTGAGCCGCGGCCGAGCACGGCGAGTTGTCCCGCGTAGATGCGCTTGGCGCCGTACTCGCCCGCCTGGTCGACGCGGATCATGCGCTTGACGAGCTCCTCGCGGTCGGGGTCGCCCGGCCGGCGCCGCTCGGCCGTGCGTCTCGGATGCGGACTCTTTCCGGTCATCATTGCCCTCGCCGCATTGCCCGCCGCGCCGCATGAAGCGAGAAGACGGCGAGGGCGAGCGTGATCAGGAGATTGTAGCCGACGAGCGAGATGCCGAACAGCGACCAGGGGATGCGGTCGCAGCGCGCCACGGGGGCGTTCATGATCTGCTGGCGCAGGGCCTCGAGGGAGGCCGCGGCCCCCGAGACGACGCTTCCGGTGCAGGCGGCCGTTCCTTCCCACCAATGCTGCTCGACGCCGACGTGGAAGGCGCTGATGCCGGCGTCGACCGCGAAGGCGAGCGCGCAAAAGAGGAGTGCTGCTCCCCGCGCGCGGCCGTCACGGAGGCGGAGGGCGATGAGCGCTAACGCGATTGCGACGCCGTAAGGATAGCGCTCGTAGATGCACAAGATGCAAGGGGCGAGCCCGCCCACATATTGGAAGAGGAAGGCGCCGCCCAAGGTGGCGACCGAGGCGGCGAGGACGAGGGCCGCGGGCGCGTAGCGGCCGGAGGCCAAGTGATCGAGGAGCGGCTGCCGTGCGGTCGCGTGCAAGGGAGCGCTCCTAGAGATAACGCAACACGAGGAAGCCGCCGACGAGCGCTGCGGCGAAGACGCTCGTCACCAGCATGAGCCGCCGCTCGATGAAGACGCGGATCGGCTCGCCGAAGCGCCAAAGCAGTGCCGCCACCAGGAAGAAGCGCAGGCTGCGCGAGATGAGCGAGGCCAAGGTGAAGGTCGCGAGGTTGAACTTGAGCGCGCCGCTCGCGATGGTGATGAGCTTGTAGGGGATGGGCGTCATGCCCTTGATGATGATGATCCAGGCGCCCCACTCGGCGTAGGACGCCTTGAGCGCCTCGTACTTGTCCATGACGTGGTAGAACTCGAGCACGCGCTCGCCGATCGCCTCGAAGGCGAAATAGCCGATGGCGTAGCCGAGATAGCCGCCCATGACGGAGGCGACGGTGCACACCGCGGCGAGGAAGAAGGCGCGGCTCGGCAGCGCCAGCACCATCGGGATGAGCAGCACGTCGGGCGGGATGGGGAAGAAGGAGCTCTCGATGAAGGCGACCGCGGCCAGGCCCCAGAGCGCATGGCGGTGGCGCGCGATCGCCATGGTCCAGTCGTAAAGCCGTTGCAGCATGCGCTCTCCGTCTCGGCGCGCAGCACCTTCCGGCGCCGCGGCCCTCGCTTTGTGCGGCGCTGGTGTAGCAGGCAAGGGCGGCGAGAGCAATCTCGCATGCGCTCCTTGTCCTCGCGTAGGCTTCACGTGAGCTTGACCATCGTCACGCGGGCGCCGGGAGCGACGATGGCGACCTGGCTCGCCTTCCGGGAGCGCTGCAATCCCATCTCCGTGAGCGAGCGCCATCGCCCTGTCCATTACGCCCGCGGCGGACGACAGGAGGACAGGGCCGCGGCAGCACCAGCCGGTTGACCGCGGCCTCGCCTCGGCTATGATCGCGCCCGCGGCAGACGCGCGTCGTTCGCGAGGCGCGGGCGCCCCTGTGGCGGAACCGGTAGACGCGGCAGACTCAAAATCTGTTGTCTGCAAGGACGTGGGAGTTCGAGTCTCCCCGGGGGCACCATTATCATCAATGGCTTAGCGAAAGCGCCTCGCCCCGAACGCTCGCCGCCGCTTGGCTTAGGCAGCAAGGAGCGCCGAGGCCCATCGCCCTTGCCAGCGCCGAAGAGTGGGCGCAGTCTTCGCCGCGGGACGTGCGTGGGGCGTGCCGGCGTTGTTCGCACAACGCGCGGTCGGTGGCTCGGATCATCCGGAATCCCCAGGGGGAAGAAATGCTGACACGACGGGCTGCATTGATCGGAGCAATCGCCGCGGGAGCAGCAATGCGCACAAAAGCAAGCTTTGCCAAAGCCTCGCAACCCGGCACAGCCGTGAATTTTGCGGTTCCGGCGAATGCGTGCGACTGCCACACGCACATTTTCGGCGACCCGAAGCGGTTTCCCTTCTTCGCCGGGCGCGTCTATACCCCCGAGACGGCCTCGCCCGAGGAGATGCTGGCGCTCCACCGCAAGCTGCACATCAAGCGCGTCGTGATCGTGACGCCGAGCGTGTACGGCACGGACAATTCCGCGAGCCTTTTCGGCATGAAGGCGCGCGGTGCGGATGCGCGCGGCGTCGCGGTGATCGACGACAAGACGAGCGACGGCGATCTCGATGCCATGGGACGGGCGGGCATGCGCGGCATCCGTCTCAATCTCGCGACGGGTGGGGTGAACGACCCGGCGCTCGGCCGCCGGCTTTTCTCGGCCGCGGTCGAACGAATGAAAAAGCGCAACTGGCACGTCCAGATGTATACGAGCCTCGCGGTAATTTCGGGCATCAAGGACCTGGTGCTGGCGTCGCCGGTTCCGGTCGTATTCGACCATTTCGGCGGCGCCAAGGCGTCGCTCGGGCTCGAACAGCCGGGATTTGCCGAGCTCATCGAGCTCGTGCGCGCGGGCAAGGCCTATGTCAAGATTTCCGGAGCTTACCGTGCGTCTACCCAAGCGCCCGACTACCCCGATACGGCACCCTTCGCCAAGGCCTTGATCGCGGCAAACCGGGATCGCATCGTATGGGGGACCGACTGGCCGCATCCCAACTCCACCACGCCGCCGGGCCGCGAGGCGACCGACGTGACACCGCTCTTTCAGATCGATGACGGACGGCTGTTGAATCAGCTCGCGCTCTGGGCACCCGATGCCGCGACGCGCCGGAAGATCCTCGTCGACAACCCGGCGCGGCTTTACCAATTTTGAGGGCAAGAGCGGCTGGAGTGAGTTCCGGCTGGATCGAATCGGTGCGGCCTTCGAGACGCGCCCTTCGGGCGCTCCTCAGGCTGAGGAGGTTCTTTGTGCAACCATGAACCTACCTCATGCTGAGGAGCGGTGCGAAGCACCGCGTCTCCAAGCACGCGCGGCACTTATGCAATCGGAACTTGCTCTAGGAAGTGCCGTCCGCCCGGGCCATATTCGCTTGGCCGCCAATTTGAGCGGCCGCAGTGCTGAGCGCCCGATTTTTCGAAGACGGCCGGGGGAAGCATGCTCACGGACTGGATTTACGACGAACCCACTTGGCTGGTCGGCAGCGCGATCGTGGCGGCCTCGGTCCTCTTTTCCTGCGCCGGACTTTTCGCCGTTCATCGCCTCGTGAAAGTGGAGCTGCGCCGCAGCCACAACGACGTCGCGGGTTTCATGATCGCGATCGTCGGCGTGCTTTATGCGGTGCTGCTCGCCTTCATCGCGGTTGCGACCTGGGAGACCTACTCCAAGGCCGGCGATGCGGCGGACAACGAGGCCAATGCCGTCGGCAATATGTTTCTTGATACCGCAGGCGTGCCGGACGCAATCGGCGCCCGCTACCGCAAGTTCTTGAGCCAGTACGTTGAGCTCGTCATCGACGAGGAGTGGCCCGCACAGCATTCCGGGCACACGGGCAAGTCGGTCTACCAAAGAGGCTGGACCATCCTCAACGACCTCAATGTCGATGTCGCGCATTTCGAGCCGAAAACCCAGGGCGAGTCGAACTTGCACAGCAAGCTGCTGCAGGATCTCGACTTTCTCTTGAGCTCGCGCCGGGCAAGGCAGCTCGCGGCGGGGGGCCATATTCCCGAGGTCGTCTGGTGGATCATCTTCTCGGGCGCCGTCCTCACGGTCGCCTTCACCTATCTCTTCGGCCCGCACAGCTTCAAGATGCACCTGACGATGACCGCCGGCGTCGCGGCATCGCTCGCCCTCGTCATCGTGCTCATCGTGGCTTTCGACTATCCCTTTCGCGGCGAGGTCACCATCGGAAGCGAGGCCTATCAGGCGGTACGGGACAGGATGGCGAGCCATGATTTCCAGCCGAAGTAGCCCGGATGCCGGCAAGCCGCCGTGTGCGAGGCACCGGGCCACGGGGGTGCCCCTTAAGGGGCATATTCCGACCTGACTTCGCGGCCCTCGCTTGGCAAGCGCGAACCGGGCCCTGTTGCGGCCGTCGTCGGTCTCCGACCCTCACTGGGCAGCGTCATACCGCCCGCCTTCGTTCGGGACCTTACTCGCCGTGCTCGAGTCAGTTGCAAGGCTGTGGGAGTTCGAATCTCTCCGAGGGCACGAATAAGATCGCACGATCACGTCCGCTACCCAGCAAGTGCCCGGCGCACCGCCTCGGGCTCTTTTGCGATGACCGCCAAGAGAATGCGCGCCGCACGATCGGGGCGGCGGCGGCCTTGCTCCCAAGCGTGCACCGCGGTCACGTCGAGCCCGAAGCGCTGGGCGAAGGCGCGCTGGGACAGGCCCAGCACCTTCCTCAAGCCTGCGACATTGACTTTGGCGGGCACGGTCACGGTGTATTCGGGAAGCGCCACCTCGCCGCGCGCATGTGCGAGCGCTTCGCTGAGCCCCGCGACCACCCGGCGGCCGAGCGCGCTAGTCAGCCGCTTCGAGCGCGCCTGTGAGCCTGCAGATTTCCTTTTTATCGACATTGGTCAAATCCTCTTTGGCGCTCTTGGCATAGACGTCGATCAGGTAGAGCACGCCCCGACGGACCACGACGTAGTAAATAATGCGGGCACCCCCACTTTTGCCTTTGCCGCCGCGAGCGGCGCGCGCCTTCCGGGCACCGCCGGTGCCGGCGATTA
>DASPPM010000157.1:0-7642 GCA_035625535.1 Alphaproteobacteria bacterium | reverse complement strand
TTCTCGACGCCCGCGCGGCGGAAGCAGTCGCACATGGCTTCGAACAGCCGCGTGCCGGTGCCCTTGAGACGGCCCTTCGGCCGCACCTGGATCGCAAAAATCCAGCCGCAGGGCGGCGAGCCGAATTCCCAGGCGCGCACTTCGCCGATGATGAAGCCTTCAATGCGACCTTCACCCTCTGCAACGAGGAAGAAGCGCCCCTCGCGCCGCGTGGAGCCGTAGCGCTCGTAGAGATCCTGCCAATAAGGCGGCTTGGCGAGGCCCGTCACGTCCTCGTCGAGCGCGATGACCGAGCGCACGTCCTCCGGGGCCGCGGGCCGGATGCGCGGACCCGGCTCGGGCTCCGCGGCCTTAAGCGTCTTGGAGCGTCGCTTCAAGCGGGCGTTCTCCTCGCGTGCCGCGCGTGCGGCAAACTGCCGCAGCGACGGTGGGCGTCTCTCCCTTTTCCGCGCCGGCGGCCCCCCGGAGCTTAGTGATCAATGCGCAGAGGTAAACCGCTAATTTTGCGCCGCCAAGCGCGCATGGCCCCAGGCGCTTCCATGTCTAGCCCGGTCTCCGACGCGCGTTCCTTTCGGCGCGCACGTTTTGACATAAGTAATTGATCCATAATATTTATTCGCTGCAAGCGCGGTCCGGCACCCGGGCGAAATCTCAGCTGGGCAGATTGATCCGGATCAAATACGCGGCCCCCGCTTCGAGGCACAATCTCGCTTCAATAAGAACGGGTATCGATAATTCGGAATTTTCGTACCGCTTATCCGCGGACAGGGATGTGTCTCATGAAAGCGAGCCTAGCGCCAGGTCTGACGTTCGTGCGGCAGTTCGAGGTCGACCGTGCGCGGACGATCGATTTCATGGGCGAGCAAGGGCGCGTCTATGCGACCCCTTCGCTCGTCCGGGATATCGAGGTGACCTGCCGCGAGGGCCTGCTGGGCCACGTCGATAGCGGCGAAGATTCCGTCGGCACGCGGGTGGAGCTCGATCATCTTGCACCGACGCTGCTCGGCATGGCCGTCAAGATCGAGGCGAGAGTTGCCGAGGTCAAGGGGCGACTCGTCACCTTCGAGCTGAGCGCGCGGGATTCCCTCGACGAGATCGCGCGCGGTAAGCATGTGCGATTCATCGTCGAGGTGCGCAAAAGCGCCGAGCGCCTGAAGGCAAAGGCCGCAAAAGCCGCTGCCGCGGGCGCAAGCGGGCCATGACGAGGCGAGAGCCAACGACGAGAAGGCGCGTTGCGACGTACTGCTATCAGTGCGTCGCGGGTCCCGATCTCCTCACGGTTCAGGTGGATGACGGTGTGGCCGTCGCCGTCGAGCCGAATTTCTGTGCGGCCGGCATTCACCCGGGCGCAGGCCGGGTTTGCGTCAAGGCCTACGGCCTCGTGCAAAAGACCTATAACCCGCATCGCGTCCTCTCGCCGATGAAGCGAACGAACCCGCTTAAGGGGCGCGATCAGGAGCCCGGCTTCGTGCCGATCTCCTGGGACGAGGCCCTCGATCTCGTGGCCGCGAAGCTCAATGCCATCCGCAAGAGCGGCCTCCTCGATGCGTCGGGCTACCCGAAAGTCGCAGCGAGCTTCGGCGGCGGCGGGACGCCGCAGTCCTATATGGGCACTTTTCCCGCCTATCTCGCGGCCTGGGGCCCCGTCGACATGGGCTTTGGCAGCGGCCAGGGCGTCAAGTGCTATCACTCTGAGCATCTCTACGGCGAGCTCTGGCACCGCGCCTTCACCGTCTCTCCCGACACGCCCTCGTGCCGATATCTGCTCTCCTTCGGCAGCAACACCGAAGCTTCCGGCGGGGTGGTCGGCGTGCGGCGCCATGCGGATGCGCGCGTGCGCGGCCTCAAGCGCGTCCAGATCGAGCCCCATCTCTCCGTCACGGGCGCCTGCTCCGCGGAATGGCTGCCGATCCGACCCAAGACGGACGCGGCGTTCCTTTATGCGCTCATTCACGTTCTTCTCCACGAGAACGCGCGCGCGGCCCTTGACCTGCAATTCCTCAAGGCCCGCACGGCCTCGCCCTATCTCGTCGGGCGGCACGGTTATTATTTGCGTGATCCCGCAAGCCGGCGGCCGCTCATGTGGGACGTGAGACGCAAGAGTGCCGTCCCCTACGACGCCCCCGATGCCGACCCGGCGCTCGAGGGCGAGTTTCTCGCAGACGCGATCGAGATCGGTCCGGACGGGGAAGAGCTCGAGCGCGGATCGCTCGCCGGAACGACCGCGTTCGGCAAGCTCCTGGAGCATATGCGGCGATGCACGCCTGAATGGGCGGCACCGATTTGCGATGTGCCGGCGGCGACGATCCGCCGCGTCGCCAATGAGTTTCTCGCCCAGGCGTGCGTCGGCGAGACGGTCGAGATCGAGGGCGAGACGCTGCCGTTCCGGCCGGTCGCCATCACGCTCGGCAAGACCGTCAACAACGGCTGGGGCGGCTACGAGTGCTGCTGGGCCCGCACCGTGGCGGTTGCGTTGGTGGGCGGCCTTGAGGTCCCCGGCGGCACGCTGGGAACAACGGTCCGGCTCAACCGCCCGATGTCCGACCGTACCGGCAGCGTCAAGGCGGGTGCGGACGGCTTCATGGCCTACCCCTTCAACCCCACCGACAAGGAGAGTTGGAGCGCCAGCCCCAACATCCGCAACGCCTACCGCACGCTGGTGCCGCTCGCCGCCAACGGGCCGTGGAGCCAGGCCCTCGGGCCGACGCATTTTTCCTGGATGTTCCTCGACGGCACGCCCAAGGGCCTGCCCGGGGTGACCTTCCCCGAGCTGTGGTTCCTCTATCGCAGCAACCCCGCCATCTCGTTCTGGGACACCGCGGCGATCGAGGACAAGATGTCGCGCTTCCCCTTCATCGTGGCCTTCGCCTACACGCGCGACGAGTCGAACCACATGGCCGACATTCTGCTCCCGGAATGCACCGACCTAGAGGGGCTGCAGCTCGTTCGCATCGGCGGCACCAAATACGTCGAGCAGTTCTGGGACCAAGAAGGCTTTGCGCTGCGCCAACCGGCCGTGGACGCACGGGGATCGGCGCGGGACTTCACCGACATCGCGACCGAGCTCGCGCGACGCACCGGATTGCTCGAGCCCTATAACGCCGCGATCAATAAGGGTGCGGCCGGAACGCCGCTCAAGGCCGAGGGCTACGACTTCAGCCTCGACGTGACGAAGGCCCATGGGCGCGAGGAGATCTGGGATAGGGCGTGCCGGGCGGCAAGTGCCGAGCTCACGGATGGGGCGGCTTCCGACGGACTCGATTGGTACAAGGCGCACGGCTTCCGCACGCGGCGCTTTTCCACGCTCGATTGGTATCTCTATCCCGCGCTCGTCCGCCAAGGGCTGCGCTTCGAGCTGCCCTACCAGGAGCGGCTCTTCCGCATTGGACAAGAGCTCGGTCGGCGATTGCACGACCAGGGCATGACATGGTGGGACGAGCAGCTTGCGGAATACCAGGCGCTGCCGCCCTGGCGGAACTTTCCGGCGCTGTGGGAGAAGGCCGCGGCCGAGGCGGGTTGGAGCGCGGCGGATTTTCCGTTCTGGCTGGTGACCGCGCGCAGCATGCAATACGCCTGGGGCGGCAATGCCGGCATCCAGATGATGCACGAGGTCGCCGAGAACGTCGCCGGCCACGGCGGCGTCATCGTGAACGCGGGCACGGCGGCGCGGCTCGGCATCGCGGACGGCGATCTCGTCGAGATAAGCACGCCGCGGCGCGCGACCCGGGGCCGCGCCGTCCTGCGCCAGGGCATTCGTCCGGACACCTTGCTCATGGTCGGGCAGTTCCAGCATTGGGCGACGCCTTATGCCAAGAATTTCGGCGTCCCGAGCATGAACGGGCTCGTGCCCATGTCGCTCGATCTCACCGACGCGACCGGGTCGGGCGCCGATCTGGTGCGCGTGAGTCTTTCGCGCGTGGGAGGCCCGCAATGACAAAGTGGGCCATGGTCGTCGACCTCCGCCGCTGCGTCGGCTGCCAGACCTGCACCGCGGCCTGCAAGCAGGCGAACGCGACGCCGCCCGGCGTGCAATGGCGCCGCGTGCTCGACATGGAAGTCGGCGAGTATCCCCGGGTGCAGCGCACCTTCGTGCCCGTCGGCTGCATGCACTGCGACGATCCGCCTTGCATGAGCGTTTGTCCTTCGACGGCCACGCGCAAGCGCGAGGACGGCATCGTCACCATCGATTACGGCCTCTGCATCGGCTGCGGCTATTGCGCCGTCGCGTGCCCCTATCAGGCTCGGTTCAAGACGGACCGGGCGAGCTTCGCCTATGGCGATCGGCCGAGCGATGCCGAGGACATGAGTTTCGATGGCGACCGCCTCGCCGTGGCGACGAAGTGCACCTTTTGCGTGGACCGCGTCGATGCGGGCATCTCGAAAGGGCTCAAGCCGGGGGTCGATCCCGACGCGACGCCGGCGTGCGTCAATTCGTGCATCGCAGGCGCGCTCCATTTCGGCGACATCGACGATCCCGCCAGCAACGTTCGGCACCTCGTCGCCGGCAACGCGCATTTCCGCATGCACGAGGAGCTCGGAACCGGTCCTCGCATGTACTACCTGTGGGGCTAGGACCGGCCATGGACCGCATAGCACCCTGGCTGCAGACTCATTGGGACGATCGTGCCGCCGGCAACTTCATCGGCGGCGGCACCGGCAGCGGCCTCGCGATCGTCGCCGCGACGACGCTGCTGGCGAGCGGCGAGAGCCCGCCGGCCGCCTTCGCGCTGGCGGCGCTCCTGATCGCGCTCGGGCTGGGGCTGGTTTGGCTCGAGATGGGTCGGCCGTGGCGCTTCCTCCACGTCTTTCTGCATCCGCAGACGTCCTGGATGACGCGCGAGGCCCTCATCGCACCGCCCTTGCTGGCGGCGCTCGGAATCGCGGCTTGGCTCGAAGGCGCCGCGTCCGCCGTCGCGGCCTTGGTGCTGGCATTGGCATTTCTCTTTTCCCAGTCGCAAATCCTGCATGCGGCCAAGGGTATCCCCGCCTGGCGCGAGCCGCGCATCGTGCCCCTGATCGTGGCGACCGGCATTGCCGAAGGGGCCGGCGCCTACCTCCTCATCGGCGCCGTCTTTGGCGTTCTGCCGGAAAGCCCGTTTGCAATCGCCTTGACGCTCGCCGCGATCTTTGCCCGCTCGCTCGCCTGGTCTTCCTACCGGCGACACTTGTCCCGCGGCTCGGCCCCCGCCGGAGCGCGCCGCGCGCTCGCGGCGTTCTCGCCCATGGTGGTCGTGCTCGGCACGATCGTCCCCTTCGTCCTCTTGCTCGCGGCGCTGGCGCTGCCGGACGCCGTAAACGCGCTCGCACCCTTG
Organism: Alphaproteobacteria bacterium; assembly: GCA_035625535.1. Lineage (GTDB taxonomy): Bacteria > Pseudomonadota > Alphaproteobacteria > JACZXZ01 > JACZXZ01 > DASPPM01. The sequence goes on along the minus strand of DASPPM010000157.1, from coordinate 2,330 downwards.
GGCGGTCTCGCCGCACTTGCCATCGGCTGGCGGATGAAGCACGCGATCATCAGGCGCGCCGCCTTCAACCAGGGATTCGCGATTGCTCAGCCGCACGGAGCGCGCGGCGGCGCCACAAGGGCCGAGGCCCGGCCGGGGTGGAGCTGAGGCATGCGCGAAGCGGCAAGAGCAATCGACCGCGAGCGCTCCTTCCAACGGGACGTGGAGAAGCTCGAGCTGGGCGCGGGTGACATCTTCCACGGCGAGACCATCGTGGCGCTCGCCAAGGCCATTCTTCAGGCGGGCGTCGCCTATGTCGGTGGCTACCCCGGAGCGCCGGTGTCGCACCTCGTGGACGTGCTCGCCGACGCGCGCGACAGCGTGCTCGAGCCCCTCGGCGTTCAGCTCGAGGCTTCCGCGAGCGAGGCGGGCGCTGCGGCATTGCTCGGAGCCTCCATCCACTATCCGCTGCGCGGCGCGGTCACCTGGAAATCGATCGTCGGCACCAACGTCGCCTCGGACGCGCTCTCGAACCTTGCCTCGGCCGGCGTGGTCGGCGGCGCGCTCGTCATCGTGGGCGAGGATTACGGCGAGGGCGCCAGCGTCATCCAGGAGCGCACCTATGCCACCGCGATGAAGTCGTCGCTCCTGCTGCTGGAGCCGCGCTACAGCCTGCCGCGCATGGTCGAGCTCATCGAGGACTCCTTTGCGCTTTCGGAAGCGAGCCATCTTCCGGTGATCATGAGCCTGCGCATCCGTGCTGCGCATATGACCGGCAGCTTCGTGTGCAAGGACAACAAGGCGCCGCGCTACAGCCTCAAGCACGCGCTGCCCGGCGCGCGCTTCGATTACGGCAAGATCGTGCTGCCGCCGTCCTCCTACGCGCACGAGAAGGCGAAGTTCGCCGAGCGGCTGCCGGCCGCGCGGGCGTTCATCCGGGAGCGCAGCCTCAACGAAGTACATGCGGGGGCGGGCGGCCGCTTCGGGATCATCCTGCAAGGCGGCGCCTACGGGACCGTGATGCGCGGCCTCCGCCTCCTCGGTGCCGCCGATGCCTTCGGCCGCTCGGAGGTGCCGCACCTCGTCCTCAACGTGACCTACCCGCTGGTCCCCGACGAGATCCGTCACTTCCTCGACGGCAAGGACAGCGTGCTCGTGGTCGAGGAGGGCAACCCGAACTTCATCGAGCAGCAAGTCCGCGCCATCGCGCAAGAGGAGGGCCTTGTTATCCGCGTTCACGGCAAGGACCTCCTGCCCATGGCCGGCGAATACACCGCCGATGTGGTGCGCGGCGGGATTGCGAGATATCTCGAGGGCGCGGCACCGGAGCCGATCGCGCGCAAGGCGGCTGGGCGTGCAGCCGAGATTGCGGAAGCCGCCGCCCTCAGCGTCAAGGCCCCGGCGGACCTGCCGGCGCGGCCGCCGGGCTTCTGTACCGGCTGTCCCGAGCGTCCCGTGTTCACCGCGCTCAAGCTACTCGAGCGCGAACGCGGACCCATGCACGTGTCCTGCGACATCGGCTGCAGCACCTTCTCGACGATGCCGCCCTTCAACATCGGCAATACCGTGCTCGGATACGGCCTCAGCATGGCGAGTGGCGGGGCGGCGGCGGCGGCACTCGGCCAGCCGATCGTCGCCGTGATGGGCGACGGCGGCTTTTGGCACAACGGCCTCACCTCGGGTGCCGTCAATGCCGTGTGGAACGGCCACGATGCGGTTCTGGTCGTGCTGGAGAACGGTTATGCCTCCGCCACCGGCCAACAGCATGTGCCGTCGAGCGGCTCTACGCCTTGGGGACGGCGGGTCCGCGTCTCGATCGAGCAGGCGCTCAGGGGCATCGGCGTGCGCTGGATCAAGCGAGTGGATTCCTACCGCCTGCGCGACACCTTGCGGGCGCTCCGCGCCGCGCTCGACGCGCGCGGTCCGGGCCTGCGGGTTGTGATCTCCGACCGCGAGTGCATGCTCGCGCGGCAGCGCCGCGAGAAAGCCGCGCTTGCGGCCGCGGAGGAGGCCGGCCGGCCGATCACGCGGGCGCGCTTCGGCGTCGATGAGGAGGTCTGCGCCGGTGATCACTCGTGCATGCGCTTGAACGGCTGTCCCTCCCTCACGCTCAGGCCCCAGCACGATCCGCTCAAGGACGGGCCGAGTGCTGCGGTCGCCGCAAGCTGCCTGGACTGCGGGCTCTGCGGCGCCGTGATCGGGGTGGCGGGTCTCTGTCCCTCCTTTTACCGTGCGGTGCGGCGGGTCAATCCGAGGCGCTGGCAGCGTTCCCTTGCGTGGCTCGAAGGCCGGCTCATGGCCGCACTCGGTGCATCATGAACGCCGCTCGCCCGATCAATGCGCTGATCTGC
>DASPPM010000156.1:0-4015 GCA_035625535.1 Alphaproteobacteria bacterium | reverse complement strand
GGAGTGGCCGGCGGGGCGGGCGCGCCGGTCGCGGCGCTCGCCGGAGCCTGCCCTTGGCCTTGGGCGGGCACGCCGCCGAGCGAGGTGGCGACGGCGAAGAGTGCGGCGAGCCTTGCGCCGCGCGCAGCAGCTCTCGCGAATTCCGTCATCCGCGCCCCTTGATCCCGGGATTGGGCTGGTCCGGGCTCACGGTGGGGAAGAAATCGGGAATATTGCCGCCGCCCTCCTCGCGCGAGCGCAGCAAGAGATGGGCTTTGCCGGTGAACACGATGCGCGCGCCCTTGTCGTAGACGCGGAAGCCGTCGGATTGGATCTCGCCGAAAGGGCCTTGACCGTGGACCGGGTCGTCGCCTTGCGCGGTGTTGTTCGCCAAGTTGACGTGGGCGGCCAGCGTCTCGAACTCGTAGCCGTCGTCATGGAAGAGGTCCACCCCGCCGATCAGATCGAGCTGCTGATCCTGCTCGCGGTAGACGCCGTAATCGGCCTTGAGCGCCATCCAATTGCCTTGCGTGATGGTGATATCGGCCACGGGATGTTCGAGCTCGATCACGTCGGATTGCGGGCTTTTCTTGGTCGCGGAATCGGCCGTGACCGCAAAGGGCTCGCCGCGTTTGTCCGTGCCTTGGTAACGCGGGCTGATCATGCGCAGGTTCTGCACGTCTTCCTGGGTGATGTTGGCGAGCCCGACGTGGAAACCTTCGTTGCGGACCTGGAATTGCGGCCAGGCGATGACGAGGAGAACGATGCCGACCGCGATTGCCGGCAGCACGATCTTCATGGCGCCGACGAAGGAGCTGTAGCTCTTGCTCGCAAGCTCGGCCAAGGGCCGCGGGCGCGGTATCTGCACGCGCAGCCGGCTGCGCCCCTCGGCGGCCGACTTTTCCTTGGCGAGCTCGATCATCGCTTGTCTCGCGCTCAACTCGCGCCCGCGCGCAGGCAGTCGTGAATGTTGAGGATGCCGACCGGGCGGCCGTCCTCGACCGCGAACAGGCAACCGATGCCGCGATTGTCGATGCCGCGCGTGTTCATGAGGTTGAGCGCCTCAAGCGCGAGCGCCTTCGGTCTGATGGTCTGGGGCGCCCGCGTCATCACCTCGCCGACGGCCATGTCGAGGATCGCCGGCCCCATGTGCCGGCGCAGGTCGCCGTCGGTGATGATGCCGATCAGCTTTCCGGCTGGATCGATCACGCCGACGCAGCCGAAGTGCTTGGCCGTCATGATGAGGATCGCCTCGGACATGAGCACCTCGGGCCGCGTCAGCGGCATCTCGTCGCCGCTGTGCATGACGTCGGCCACGCTGAGGAGCTGGCGGCCGATCGATCCGCCGGGGTGCAGCGCCTGGAACTGGTCGAGCGAGAAGCCCTTGCGCTCGAGGAGCGCTATGGCAAGCGCGTCGCCCAAGGCCAGCATCACCGTGGTCGATGTGGTGGGCGCCAAGCCGAGCGGGCACGCCTCGGGGGCGGCGGGCAGGAGGAGGGCCACGTCCGAGGCTTCGGCGAGCGAGCTCGCGGCCCCGCTCGTGATGACGATGAGGGGAATGCCGAAGCGGCGCGTGAAGGCGACGAGATCGGCGAGCTCGTTGGTCTCGCCCGAGTTCGAGAGAGCCAAGACCGCGTCGTCGCGGGTGATCATGCCGAGATCGCCGTGACTTGCCTCGGCGGGGTGGACGAAGAAAGCGGGCGTCCCGGTGGAGGCGAAGGTCGCGGCGATCTTGCGGCCGATGTGGCCGCTCTTGCCCATGCCCGTCACCACGACGCGGCCGCGCACCTGCCGCAACCGCTCGACCGCGTCCGTGAAGGAGCCGTCGAGCGTCTTGGCAAGGGTCTCGATGGCCACCGCCTCGAGGCGCAGCACGCGCCGTGCCGCCATCAGATCGACGCTGCCGCGTTGGCTCTCGGCGAGCTTGGCCACGCTTCCCTCACTACCGGCCGGGCGAGAATTGGCGGAAGTCCGCCCGGGACTTCTGCGGCGCTCCGGCATTTGCTTGTAATAGCTCACGGATTGACACTGTTGTTAGTATGCTCCGCGGCCCTCCGCCGGTCAATGAATTGAGCCCGCGAGGCCGCGCTCAATGCGCGAAGATGTCCGGATCGTCCCAGCCGCCCAAATCGAGTTCGGCGCGCTCGGGCAGAAAGGCGAAGCAAGCCTCCGCCAGGGCCCGGCGCCCCTCGCGCTTCAGGAGCGCATCGAGCTTCGTGCGCAGTGCATGCAGGTGCAGCACGTCGCTCGCGGCGTAAACGAGCTGCTCCTCGCTGAGCCGCTCGGCGCCCCAGTCGGTGAGCTGCTGCTGCTTGCTGAGCTCGATGCCGAGAAGTTCGCGGCACAGGTCCTTCAGGCTGTGCCGGTCGGTGAAGGTGCGCGCGAGCTTGGAGGCGATCTTCGTGCAATAGATCGGGCGGCACGCGACGCCGAGATGGTGGCGCAGCGTCGCCACGTCGAAACGGGCGAAATGGAACAGCTTGGTCACCTTCGCGTCCTCGAGGAGGGCCTTCAGGTTGGGCGCTTCGTAGTGGCCGCGCGCGAATTGCACGACGTGGCAGATGCCGTCTCCGGCCGAGAGCTGCACGAGACAGAGCCGATCGCGCTGCGGGTTGAGTCCCATCGTCTCGGTGTCGATGGCGACAACGGCACCGAGCTTGAGCCCGCGCGGCAGGTCGTTTCGGTGGAGCTTGATCTCTACGGGGGAAAGGCTCATCTGCGCCGTGGAAAGTATGCCGGCCCAGGAACTGGTGCCCAGGAGAAGACTCGAACTTCCACGGCCTCGCGGCCACAGGTACCTGAAACCTGCGCGTCTACCAATTCCGCCACCTGGGCTAGGAAGAATCCGCCATGTCTACGGTCCGCACTGCCTAGCCCGCCCCTTACTCGATGTCAATCGGCATTTCCCCGCGCGGTTGCGGGCAGCGGCAAGGGAAGCCGAGACGCGAGCACGCTTGCGAGCGGAAGCGGGAGCGGATAAGAAGCGGCAAGACGGGAGGAGCCAAATGGCAAATCGCCGCGTGACTGTGTTCGGCGGCTCGGGCTTTCTCGGCCGCCACCTGGTAAAGCGGCTCGCCGCGCGCGGCGACATCCTGCGCATCGCCGTGCGCGATCCGGTCTCCGCGGCTTTTCTCAAGCCGATGGGCGATGTCGGGCAGGTCGTGCCGCTCAGGGTCGACGTGCGCGACGAGGCAGCGGTCGAGGCGGCCACGGCCGGCGCGGATGCGGTCGTGAACCTGATCGGCATTCTCTTCGAGCGCGGCAAGCAGCGCTTCGCCGAGATCCATGCAGCGGCGGCAGGCCGCATCGCGCGGCGGGCCCAGGGTGCCGGCGTCAAGCGCCTCGTCCATGTTTCGGCCCTCGGCGCCGATCCCCAAGGGCCGGCGCTCTACGCGCGCAGCAAGGCGGCGGGCGAGCAAGCGGTGCGCGAGGCGTTTGCGGGCGCTGCCATCGTGCGTCCGAGCGTGGTGTTCGGCCCGGAGGACGACTTCTTCAACCGCTTCGCCGCACTCGCGCGCGTGCTGCCGGCACTTCCCGTGTTCGGCGCCACCCCGCGCCTCGAGCACCTTCCCGGCGGCGGCGCGCGCTTCTCGCTGTGCGGCGATGGCGGCACGCGCTTCCAGCCTGTCTATGTCGGCGACGTTGCGGAGGCGATCGCGCGCCTTCTCGACGATCCTGCGACGGCCGGGAAGACCTACGAGCTCGGCGGCCCGCGCATTTACAGCTTCAAGGAGCTCATGGAGCTGGTGCTGCGCGAGACGAAGCGCAAACGCTGGCTGCTGCCGATGCCATTATGGCTCGCCGAGATCGAGGCGGCGCTCTTGAGTCTCGTGCCGTTGCCGACCCCGCTCATCACGCGCGACCAGGTGCGGCTCCTGCGGCGGGATAACATTCTGTCCGCAGGTGCCATCGGGCTCGCGGAGCTCGGCATCACGCCGACGCCGGCGGAGAGCATCCTTCCCACTTACATGGACATGTATCGGCGCGGCGGACGCGGCAACGTGCGGCACGCATGAGGGCGGATCAGCCGCGGAAG
>DASPPM010000155.1:0-7019 GCA_035625535.1 Alphaproteobacteria bacterium | reverse complement strand
ATGCTGACGTGGCACAACGTCTGGATGGCGAGCCACGGCCGCGTCACGGCGCAGGAAATGCGGCAAGTGGGCGCCGATGTTGCGGCCGGCAAACGGCCCCTGGCCGCGCTCGCGATCGTGTGCGGCGTCGCGGTGCTGCGGGAGGGATCGGAGATCGTCCTCTTCCTTTACGGCGTCGCGGCGGCCGGCGGCACCTCGGCGGTCGGTATGGTGGCCGGCGGCGCCCTCGGGGTGCTGGCCGGCGCCGGCGTCTCGGCGCTCATATATTTCGGCCTCTTGACCATCCCCGCGCGCCACCTGTTTTCCGTCACCTCGGGTCTCATCACTTTGCTCGCCGCCGGCCTTGCCGCGCAGGCCGTCGCGTTCCTCCAGCAAGCCGGATACCTCGGCGTGCTGACTTCGACCGTGTGGAATACCTCCTGGCTCCTATCGGACGACAGCCTGATCGGGCGCATGGTTCACACGCTGATCGGCTACACGGCGCGCCCAAACGGCGCGCAGCTTGTCATCTATCTCATGACCGTAGCCGTGATCCTCGGACTCATGCGCTTCTTCCGTTTCAATCACGCGATCAAGAGCAAGGCTGCCGCGAGCTGACGCTCCATCCTCGTCGCCGGTGCGGCAAGCATGTGCCGACGGTGAAGAAGGTTCTCCGCGGGCGCTCGGAAGCGGCTTCGAACGCGGGGTTGGCAGACCTGCCGTCGCCCGGCTAAGCTTCACCCATTCGCTCGAGGCGAGCGGCGACCCGATCCCGGTCGGCGGTCGCCTCGAATGCAGGCAACAAGCGGAGGCCGTCGTGCAGGGCGATTCCAAGGTACTCCAACATCTCAATGTCGTGCTCAAGAACGAGCTGACGGCCATCTATCAATATTTTTTGCACGCGCGCATGCTGCGGCATTGGGGTGTGACGAAGCTCGGGAAACATGAATACGACGAGTCCATCGACGAAATGAAGCACGCCGATTGCCTCATCAATCGCATCCTGTTCCTCGAGGGCGTTCCGAATTTGCAGGGGCTCGGCAAGCTCCTGATCGGCGAGGATGTCCGGAAAATACTGGAGTGCGACCTCAAATTGGAGCAAAAAGGGATCAGCGATCTTGGCGAAGCCATCTCGCATTGCGAGGCGGTACGGGATTTCGGGACGCGCGACCTCCTGGCTGAGATATTGGACGGCGAGGAGAAGGGTGTCGACTTCATCGAGACCCAGCTTCTGCTGATCAAGAAGATCGGCCTAGAGAATTACATTCAGCTGCAGTCCGAGAGCGTGGAGTGAGGGACGCCGGCGGCAAGCGAGGCGCCGACTGATCTCCTCTTCCCTTTTCCCGCCGAGGCCGAGACCCGCCCCATGGCCCGGCCGCGCGATTGCGACGCTCCCGCCCGCGGAAAGGGTCCCGCGCGATCCTCATCACTTGCAATGCGCCGCCCCGGAGATAGAATTTGCGCCTTTGGAGGAGCAACCATGCCCAGGCTTCCGCTCTCCGGCTCGCAGCCGCAAATACCGCCTTGGCGAAGAGCGGCCGCAACAGCGGTCATTGCCCTCGTTGCCGCCGCTATTCCCGCTCTGTGCGAGGCGGGACCACGGGGCTCGGGCAGCGGCGGCCAGGCGCCGAGCGGAACCTACATCAAGCCGAGCGAGCCGACGCCGGAGGCGGGCCAATCGCCGGCGCCGGACACCGGCCAATCGCCGGCGGCGACGAGCGCACCGCCCGTTTCCCTCGAGGACGCGCGCAAGATCACCTCGAGCGAGGAGGCCCAGCCGCTCGTGCTGCCTCCGCGCACGATCGCCGACATCACGGCGGTGCTCGACCGCGAGAAGCCCGATCCCGCCAAGGTGGCGGCCGCGCGCGCGGTCGCGGACAAGGAGCCGCCTGCCGGTCTGGATGCCGCAGCCGCCGCGCGCTTCTATTTCGACCGCGGCACCTCTGCCGGAGAGTTGGGCCGCTCCGCCCAAGAGCTCGCCGATTACCGCAAGGCGGTCGAGCTGATCGAGCCGCTCAAGAGCAGCCACGTCGACGACTACAACCAATTCACCAATAATCTCGCGCTGACGGAAGGCCGCGCCGGGAACATCCGGGAGGAGATCAGGCTGCACGAGAAACTCGCCGGTTTCGCCGAGAGCAATCCCAGTATCACGGGAGCCCTCGTCGGGCAGTATTATCTCCTGGCCACTGCCAATATCCGGCTCGGCAACATGGCGGCCGCCAGCGCCTGGCTCGCCAAGTGCGAAAGCGTCGTCACGACCCATCCATGGCGAGGGCGCGCGCTTGCCCGCCTTAACGCGTTCCGCTCGAGATACGACTGGGCGAAGGCCGCCTATGCCGAGGCGCAGGGCAAATTCGCCGAGGCCGAAGGCTATTACCGCCGGGCGCTGGCAGAGAACATCACCGCGACCGGCGAATCGAAGAGCTGGGACGTGGTACCGTCGGCCGGCCAATTCGAGACCGCCAGCGATCTCCTCCGGCGTGACCTTTCCAACGATCTCGTTGCCCAGGGCCGCCTGATCGACGCCGAGATCGAAGCGCGTCGCGGGCTCATGGACCAGCTTCACATGCGCGGGCGCTATGCGAACGAGACGGTGACCATGCTGGTGAGCCTGGGCAATGTCATCGCGGCGCAAGGCCGCAACGCGGAGGCCGAGAAGCTCGACAAGGTCGCCATCGATACCTATGCCGCCCTCGGCCATGGCGCCGATTCCTACTCGCTCAACGTGGCGCGGCGCAAACTCGCCTCGACCCTTGTGGCCCAGGGGCGCTGGGCCGATGCACTTCAGCAATTCGACCTTATCCGCCAAGGCGTCGAGAAGGACCCGGACGTGCTGCGCGTGTTCTTGGGCGGCAATCTCGACTTCGCGGTCGCCGCCTTGCGCGGCAACCGCGTCCAGGCCGCACTCGAGGTCGCGCAGCATGCGCTCGAGCGGCGCGTCAAAGGGCTGGGAGAGAAGCATTACGACACCGCGGAGGCGCGCGGCTTCCACGCCATGGCGCTCGCGGCAAGCGGCAATCAGGCCGCGGCCCTTTCGGACTACGCGGCGGCAGTCCCCGTTCTCTTGCAGGCCTCGCGCCAAACAAGCGACGAGGAGGCAGAGGGGAGCGCCAAGGAATTCCGGCTGCAGCAGATTCTCGAGGGGTATCTCTCTCTCCTCGCCGATCAGCGCAGCGCAGGACCCGACGCCGTCGCGGAGGCCTTCCGCGTCGCCGACGCGGCCCGCGGCCGCTCGGTGCAGAAGGCACTCGCGGCCTCGGCGGCGCGTGCGGCCGTGGGCGATCCTCAGCTCGCGGACCTGGTGCGGCGCGAGCAGGACGCGCTCCGCCAGATCGCCGGGCTCAATTCGCTCATCTCGAACATCCTCCTGATGGCGTCCAACCAGCAGGATGCCGCCACGGTCCAAACGCTGCGCGCGCAAATCGACCAGCTCCGCGGGGCGCGCGCCACGATCCGCGCCGAGATCGAGAAGCGCTTCCCGGATTACGTCAATCTGATCGATCCGAGGCCGGCGACCGTCGCGGACGCGCAGAAGGCACTCGAGCCCGGCGAGGCGCTCATCGCCACCTACGTGGCGGAGGGGCGCAGCTACGTCTGGGCGGTGCCGAAAGCGGGGCCGGTCGCCTTCGCACCCGTGGCGCTCAAGCGCAGCGAGGTGGAGGCGATCGTCGCGAACCTGCGCAAGGCGCTCGCGCCCGAGGGCTCGGGCCTGGGCGACATTCCGCCCTTCGACGTGACCCTCGCCTACAAGCTCTATTCGCTCTTCTTCAAGCCCGTCGAGGCCGGCTGGAAAGGCGCCAAGTGGCTCCTCGTGGTGTCGCACGGCGCGCTTGGACAATTGCCGTTGGCCCTCTTGGTAACGCAGCCGGCCAGTCTCGAGCACGACAAGCCGGGCGAGGTGATGTTTGCCGGCTACAAGAAAGTGCCCTGGCTGGTGCGCGAGGTGGCGCTCGCCGAGCTCCCGTCGGTGGCCTCCCTCCTGACCTTGCGCGGCACGCGGGCGCTCGGGGCCGCGCGCAAGCCGTTCGTCGGCTTCGGCGATCCCTGGTTCAGCGCCAAGGAGGCGGCGGAGGCGAAGGCGCATGGCGGCGGGACCCAGATGGCCGAGCTTGAGACCCGCGGCGTCAAGAAGGGCTTGGCGATCCGCCTGCGCAGCATTCCCAAGACTGAAAGCGTGAACAAGGCCGAGCTCGGACTGCTGCCGCGGCTGCCGGAAACCGCGGAAGAGGTCCGCGAGGTCGCCTTGGCACTCCATGCCAACCCGCAGACTGACGTATTCCTCGGCGCGCAGGCGAGCGAGGAGACGGTGCGCACGATGAAGCTCGACGATCGCCGCGTGGTGATGTTCGCCACCCACGGCCTGGTGCCCGACGACCTCGACGGCCTCTCGGAGCCCGCATTGGCGCTCTCGGCCCCGAGCGTCACCGGAGGCGGGGGCGACGGGCTGCTCACCATGAGCAAGATTCTCGGGCTCAAGCTCAATGCGGATTGGGTCGTGCTCTCGGCCTGCAACACGGCGGCGGGCAACGGGGCCGGTGCCGAGGCGGTCTCGGGGCTGGGCCTTGCCTTCTTCTATGCGGGCACCCGGGCGCTTATGGTGACGAACTGGCCGGTCGAGACCACTTCCGCCCGCGCGCTGACCACGGCCGTCTTCCGTCTCGAGGCGGCGAGCGAGGGCATGGCGCGCGCGGACGCGTTGCGCGGGGCGATGCTGGAGCTGATGGACGGGCCGGGCTACATGGACAAGGCACAGAACCGCGTCCTGTTCAGCTACGCGCACCCGCTCTTCTGGGCGCCCTTCACGCTTGTCGGCGACGGTGGCAGCACGCGGACCCGATGAGCGGCCCGGGCTCGCAAGGACTCGCATTGGCCTGGATGAAACGTCGGGCTGAGCTCAATTCCTAGGCACCTCTTCTCGCGCATCTCCGTCGAGGTTATCCTGCCCGCGCACAGGGACGGGCGGCCGTCCCTCGCGGAGCGCGCTTGCGAGGTGGCACCCTTGGCAGCGGAAGAGCCTCGAGGATGAAGATCGGCGTGCTCGGCGGCGGGCTTACCGGCCTCGTGGTCGCGAGCCGGTGCCGGCATGAATGCGAGGTGCTCGAGCTCGATCACTCGCTGGGCGGCCATTGCCGCAGCCTGGTCGAGGACGGCTACACCTTCGACTGCGGCGGGCCGCACATCCTTTTCTCGACCAACAAGGAAATCCTCGCACTTCTCCACGCCCAGCTCGGCGACAACCTCGCCCAGCGCCGGCGCAACAACCGCATCTGGTTCGACGGCCGCTTCGTCAAATATCCCTTCGAGAACGGCCTCCATGACCTGGCGCCGCAAGACCGTTTCGAATGCCTCTACCACTATTTGCACAACGACTATCCCGAGCCGCGCAATTTCAAGGAGTGGATCTACCACGTCTTCGGCAAGGGCATCGCCGAGAAGTACATGCTTCCCTACAACGAGAAGATCTGGAACCTGCCCGCCGACCAGATGGCCTTCGACTGGGTCGAAGGACGGGTGCCGCGCCCGCCCGTCGAGGACGTGATCAAGTCCGCGGTCGGTGTCGAGACCGAGGGCTATACCCAGCAGCTCTATTTCAGCTACCCCAAGCACGGCGGCATCGAGTCCCTCCCGCGCTCCTTCGCGCGCGACTGCCGCGCGGTGACGCTCAATTTCAAGGTGGAGAAGGTGTGGCGCGACGGGGGCCGCTGGCGGGTGAGCGACGGGCGAGCCACCAAGAGCTACGACCGCATCGTCTCCACTATCCCGATCGGGGAGCTCCTGGAGGCGCTGCCCGACGCGCCGGCCGAGATCCGCGAGGGCGTGCGGGGCTTGCGCTACAACTCGCTCATCACCGTGATGCTCGGGGTGGAGACGGAGGAGCGCTCGCCCTATACGGCGCTCTATGTGCCGGACCCCGCACTTCCCTTCCACCGACTCTCCTTCCCCCTCAATTTCACCGACGAGGGAGCGCCTCCCGGGCACATGGCCGTGACGGCCGAGATCACCACCAACCCGGGAGACGGTTTCCACGAGCTCGGCGACGAGGAAGTCGTCAAGCGCGTGCTCGACGGCCTCAGCTCCATGGCGCTCGCCGCGCCGCGCCAAGTGCGCTTCTGCCGCGTCCGGCGCACCAAATACGCCTATGTGGTGCGCACCTTCGATTACCGCGAGAAGCTGCGCACCGCACTCGCCTACCTCAACGGCCTCGGCATCGTGAGCGTCGGGCGCAACGCCGAGTTCGAGTACATCAACATGGACGAGGCGGTGCGGCGCGCGCTCGCCGCGGTCGAGCGGCTCGACGCCGAATGAGGGACCCGGGCCCTCCAAATTCCTCGAGGATCGAGGAAGGCCTGAGCGAAGAGCGAAGGGGCCCGGACAGTGGCTTGCTTGCGCGAGACTTTAACAAACAATAAATGTTGAATATTTTTATTTGACATCAAAAAATGTAGCTATAGATTCGTGCTGGCGCCGATTTGAAGCAGACAGCTTGCGGGCGCGTTACAAATGCAGCTAAAGCGCCTGGCACCCGCCCGGCTCCGAGCTGCGGCGGGTTTGTCGCGAGGCCCGCCTTCCGCATCCACCGCTCCGCCTTGAGAGGAGCCGAGAAGACGAGGCCGCTCATGCCGAGGAAACCGTCACACGCCCCCTCCCCGCTCGCCCTGGCACCTGAGCGCTGGCACCAGGCTTGGCGCGAAGCGGGGAAGGAGCCCAGTCTCCGCGAAATCCTCGCCGACCCGATTGTGCATCTCGTGATGCGGCGCGACGGTGTCACGCTCGCGCAATTGGAGGCCGTGCTCGCCTGCGCCAAGGAGCGCGCAAATGAGCGGAGGAGTCTTTGCTGCCTCTGTGCCGCCTGAAGGCAAGGCCGAGGCTGCCCTGAGCCCGGCAGCGTCGCCAAATTAGAGCAATATCCGACGAAGTGGAATCGCCCCCTCACCCAGCTTTGCCTAAGCTCGCTACGCTCGCTAAGGCTGCGCAACCCTCTCCCCCTCAAAGGGGGAGAGGGTAGGGTGAGGGGGCTGCTTCCACCGAAATGGATT
>DASPPM010000154.1:0-5832 GCA_035625535.1 Alphaproteobacteria bacterium | reverse complement strand
GCCTCGAACGCGAGTCCATGCGCCAGCTTGAGACCGCTCATCCACGCATCCTTCGGCACTTGCCGCGAGACCGTCGCCCATAGACTCCTCGGGCGGCGGCCGTCCCGTCGCCCCTATCTCTTGTAGGAAGCCGCACGCGCGGAATTCAAGCCCCAATCGAGGGCGCGCCCCGGCTTTTTTGGATTCGGCAGCGGTAGCGCCCGTGCGAGTGGATGATTCGACGGTAGCTTCCGCGCGCGCTGCCGCCTTGCGCTCCGTCAAGCGCACCTCGCGCTTTCCTGGTGCAATTCGGGGTGGGAGCGTCATAAACTTGCCCGCGAGCGCGGCGGTGCGCGGCACCCCGGAGGCGGCAAGGCAGTCCACATGAGCGACACCCAGTTCGCGGCCCTTCGAACGATCATGGTGCAGGAGATCCTGGCCCACGCGCAGCTCGCCCGCGAGCAGCTCGGCAAGGACACGCTTGCTCCCTCGGTGATGGAGGCGCTCGGCCGCGTGCCGCGCCACGACTTCGTGCCGCTCGAGCTGCGCCCGTACGCCTATGCGGACTCCCCGCTCCCGATCGGCTACGGCAAGACCATCTCCCAGCCCTTCATCGTGGCGCTCATGACCGATCTCCTCGAGGTCGGAGGCGACGACAAGGTGCTCGAGATCGGCAGCGGGCTCGGCTATCAGGCGGCGGTCCTCGCCGAGCTGGCGCGGCAGGTCTTCACCGTCGAGATCGTCGACGAGCTCGCCCGCGAGGCGCGCACCCGTCTCGCGCGCCTGGGCTACAAGAACGTCGAGTTCAAGCTCGGCGACGGCTATTACGGCTGGCCCGAGCACGGCCCCTACGAGCGCATCATCGTCACCGCCGCCCCCGAGCTCGTCCCGCCGCCGCTGCTCTCCCAGCTCAAGGCGGGCGGACGCATGGTGATCCCGGCGGGCATGCCCGAGTCCCAGCAGCTCACGCTCGTGGTCAAGGATGCGAGCGGCAAGCTCTCCATGCGCGAGGTCCTGCCGGTGCGCTTCTCGCTCTTCGAGCCCGGCGAGAGGAGCGAGGGGTAGAGCCAGCGGGAAAACTCCTGCGAGCATCCTCATGGTTCGAGACGCGCGGCCGAAGGCCGCGCTCCTCACCATGAGGATGCATTGTTTCAACGAAATGACCTCAGCCTGAGGAGGCGGCGAAGCCGCCGTCTCGAAGGGTGAGGTCTACGTGACCGTTTCGGGTAAGCCGTCGCATCACGGGCCTACTCTGCCGCGAGCGGCATCGCAATGAGCCATATCCGCAGAGGTGGACACGCCCGAAGACCTCGTCGACCGCCTCCGCGCACTTCCTCCCGCGCTACCACCAGCGATTCAGCTTGCTGAGCAATATCAGCCGGCGCATTATCAATTCGTAAGCGGAATTCCGGCCACCATAGCGACAGGGAGGGTCAACCAATGGCAGACTGTCTTGGTCACTCCTGCTCAGAGAGCCGATATCGCGCCAAACCCGGTAGCATCAAAGGCTCCGTCGATAGGACAAAAATGAAAGGCAATTGCGCCGGCATTACGGACCAAAACATGATCGACCAAGTAACGGAGAAATTAAATAAAGCACTCGACGATATGGGCGAAAGCGAAGACAACTGCCCGAAAAAAACGTGCATCTGCAAGATGCCGGACTGGCCCAAGGACTGGGACCTCGTGCAGGCAGGTGCGACTTACACCGCCGGCTACGTGGAGGTCGTCAGCGGCTGCACGGCTCCGGTGACCCTCACTTATGATTTCGAGGCGCAAGAGCGAACGGGGAAGTGTTACAAGGTTCCGCCGGTATCACCGAAGTAGCAATGACCCGGTAGTACGGGGCGGAGTTGCGACCGGGCAGGTGAATTTCCCGGATATCGCCGGAGAGGCCGTGATTCGCGCTTTGCGCGGGAGCGACGCTTCCCGCCTCGACGCAGATCGCACTAAGCGCGCCTTCCAATCGCCTCGCGCACGAAGGCGAGGCGGCTCTCTGCGATCTCGGCATCGAGCAGTGCCACGGAGGCGTGCACGGCCTCGAAATGGGGGAGCGGCGTCGCCGTAAGCCGGCCGAGCTCGACCACCGCACCCATGAGCGCCTCGACCTCGAGCGCGCAACCCGCCTCCACGTCCTGAAGCATCGAGGTTCGGTGGGCCGCGATGCGCTCGGCGCTTGCCATGCGCTCGGCGACGCTTTGGGAGAAGACCACGCCGAACTTGCCGGCAAGCGCGCGCAGCTCCTCCATCATGGCGCCGACCAGCGCGCGCGTCGGCGGATAGCGGCTGATCTCGCCGACCGTGGCATGGCTGAGGGCGCCGAGCGGGTTGTAGCAGGCATTGCCCCAGAGCTTGAACCAGAGCTCGGCGCGGATGTCGCGCGTGACCGGCGCCTCGATGCCGGCGCGCGCGAGGACCGCCGAGAGCCGCTCGGCGCGCGCGCTCGCGCGGCCGTCGAGCTCGCCGAGCGGAAGGCGGTTGCCGCCGCCGTGGCGTACCAGCGCCGGACCCGCGAGCTCGGCCGCGATGTAAGCGACGCCGCCGATGATGCGCTCGGCCTCGATCGCCTTCGCGATGGCGCCGTCGGGGTCGAGGGCGGCCAAGCGACGGCCCTCGTAGGCGCCGCCTGCGCGCTCGAAATACCACCAGGGAAGTCCGTTCTGCAGCGTGACCACCGCGGTCTCGGGGGCGAAGAGCGCGCGGATGCCGGGGACGAGTGCCGCGATCTGATGCGCCTTGACCGCGATGATGACGACGTCCTGCGGCCCCGCCTCGCGCATGCTCGCAACCGCCTTGAGCCCGCGCGCGCGCCGGCATTCGCCGCTCGTCTCGATGACGCCGAAGCCCTCCTCGGCGATCGCCCGGCGACGTGCGGCGTCGCGTACCACGGCCGTCACCGTCTCCCCGGCCAATGCCAGGCGGGCGGCGATGATGCCGCCGATGGCACCCGCCCCCACGACTGAAAGCCTCATCCCCTCCGCCTTTCCGCAGCACGCCGCCCAGCCGAGCTTAGCACGGTACGGCACTCGCCCGCGCGCCGCGAATTGCCATTGTGGCGCCCGCCGTCGGGACGATATGCTGCCCGCGTCCGAGCGCGCGACCGGTGCCGCCGGGCAAGGAAAAGAGCGAGGACACGCATGACCGCCATCGACGTCCACACCCATATGCTGAGCCGGGCATGGTTCGCCCTCATCAAGAAGAAGGGGGCGCCCCGCTTCGAGGTCAAGCGCAGCAAGGACTATCCGGCACCGCTCGGCATCTATTCGGACGGCGCCCCCTTCATGACGCCGCAGCCCGGGCATTTCGACTACAAGCTGCGCATCAAGGAGATGGACGCGGCGCGCGTCGACATGGCGATCGTGTCGCTGACCACGCCCAACTGCTATTGGGGCGACGCGGAGACGAGCTTAGCTGCCGCCCAGCTCGTCAACGACGACATGGCCGAGGCCCAAGGCACCTACCCCGGGCGCATCCGCTGGCTCGCCTCGATGCCGTGGGAGTACCCGAAGCTCGCCCTCAAGGAGCTCAAGCGCGCCTGCCGCAAGGGTGCCGTGGGCGTGATGGTGCTTGCCAACGTCGCCGAGCGCTCGCTCACCGATCCGCTCTTCGCGCCCATCTGGGCCGAGATCGACAGGCGCGCGCTGCCCGTGCTCGTGCATCCGACGGCCCCGCCCGGCGTCAACTACCTCGACATGCGCCGCTACAATCTCGTGGCCCAAATCGGCTTCATGTTCGACACCTCGCTCGCCATCGCGCGCATGATCTACGACGGCTTCCTCGACCGCTATCCCAACCTCAAGATCATCGCCTCGCACGGCGGGGCGGCGCTGCCCTATCTCGCGGGCCGGCTCGACATCTGCTTCGACAACATGGTCGCGGTGCGCGAGAAGATCAAAGAGCCGCCGCGCGAGTATCTCACGCGCATCTACTACGACGCGGTGGTGTATCGCCAGGAGGCGCTCGAGATGTGCATCAACGTGGGCGGCGAGGGGAACGTGATGTACGGCTCCGACTGGCCGCACAACATCGGCGACATGAAGGGCTGTCTCGGCCGCGTCAACTCGCTGCCCTCGCGCGCGCGCAAGGCCGTGAGCGGCGCCAACGCCGAGCGCATCTTCAGGCTCTGAGCGCTCTTTGAGCGATGTCGGCTCTTTGAACCGCAAGGACAGGATCAGAGGGAGGAACAGAATGAATCGAGAGACTCGTCGGAGGCTCGGCGCGGCGCTCCTCAGCGCGGGCGCGCTTTGGGCGCTCGGCGGCGCCCAAGGCCCGCTCGCGGCTGAAGCGGCCGAGAAGACGCTCGCCATCGGCCTCGAGCTGCCGCTCACGGGTGCCGACGCCGATGCCTCGGCCCGCATCCGCTACGGCTTCGAAATGGCGCTCGAGGAGGCGAACGCCGCGGGCGGAGTGGCCGGATACAAGCTCGAGGCCATGGTGCTCGACAGCGCGACCTCGACCGCGGGCCAATACGATCCGGCCCAGGCCGCGACGAACGCCAAGAAGTTCGTCGCCAATCCCGCCGTGGTGGCCGCGATCGGCCCGATGATGAGCGGCGAGGGCAAGGCGATGTCGCCGATTCTCTCGGCGGCCGACCTCGCGACCGTGACGCCGTCCTCGACCAATCCCGACATCAGCGATCCGAAGTTCGCCGGGCAGTACCGGCCGGCCGGCAAGGCGGTCTACTTCCGCACGGTCACGACCGATGCCTACCAGGGTCCCAACATGGCCAACTACATGAAGGACGCCCTCAAGGTGAAGTCGGTCTACGTTCTCGACGATGGCGGCGCCTACGGCGTCGGTCTCGCGAATGCGTTCGAGACGCAGGCGAGGAAGATCGGCATCGAGGTGCTCGGCCACGATCAGCTCAACGCGAAAGAGGCCGACTACGCGACGGTTCTCACCAAGCTCAAGGCGCTCAATCCCTCGGCACTCTACTATGGCGGCGTGCTCCAGGCCGGCGTCAAGCTCGCCAAGCAGGCCTACGAGATCGTTCCGAGCGTGATCAAGGCGGGCGGCGACGGCATGACGGGGGGCGATCTCCTGAAGAGCGGCGGCTTCCCGGCGGTCGCGGGCTGGTACGCGACCATCGCCTCGCCCCACGTGACCGAAGATGCGGCGATGGCCGACTGGGTCGCCCGCTTCCAGGCCCGTTTCAAGGTCACGCCGAGCGATTACGCGGTCACCGCCTACGACGGCATGCTGGTGATCATCGACGCGATCAAGCGGGTGGCCGCGAGCGGCAAGGAGGTCAACCGCACGAGCGTGCGCGACGCGATCCAGGCGACGAGGCTTAAGACCTTGCAGGGCGAGGTCGCCTTCGACGAGAACGGCGACATGGTCAACAAGGTGATCAGCGTCTTCCAGATCGTGCACGATCCGAAGTATCCGGACGACGACGTGCTGCACCAGTATAAGTACATCGGCGTCGCCCCCGCCTCGCCGGCGAGCTGAGCCGCTCCGTATCCCCCTTCAGGGGGCGCGGCAATTTCATTTGGTGATTCCGCGCGATATCGGCTCCGTCATTACCGGCGAAAGCCGGTATCCATTGAGCAGGATCATCATTGTTGGAGAAAGGGGCGACGCCGCACCTGCTCTAGAATGGGTCCCGGCTTTCGCCGGGACGAGGGATTATCACACTCATAAGCACTCAAATGCGATAGCCTTGACTCGAAGGGGTAGGGCGCCCGGATCAGGCGAGCGGCGCAATCGCGGTGCCACCTCCGGCATTCCCGCTTCGTCGCTTCCCAAGGGCGAGCCTTAAGCATAGGATATTCCTCGTCACCGACGCTTGACACGCCATTCTGGCAAATGGGGAGGCGAAAATGGCTTATCGGCTGGAGGGACGTCTTCTCG
>DASPPM010000153.1:0-4923 GCA_035625535.1 Alphaproteobacteria bacterium | reverse complement strand
CAATGGCGACATCCACACGCGGTGGAAGCGGCATCTCGGGAAGGCTCGGCCGAGGTGCCGCCTCCCACCAATAGGGATGGGCATTGAGCCACTCTGGCGAGGGCATCGGGGGAAGTGCGCTCATCGACGCGTCCTCGGGCCGACGGCGATATCGAGCCAGCCGAACTCGTTGACTTTAGCGCGGTCGGCGCTCGCGAGCAGCACCGTCGTCGTCTCCGCCTCGATGATGGCCGGGCCGGCGATCGCCTGGCCGGGCGCGAGGCGCTCCATCGCGAAGACCGGCACGTCCCGCCAGCCCGCGAGATAGACGCGGCGGCGGTGATCGGCCTCGGCCGCGCGCCCGCTCGCGGGACGAGGCACCTCCTCCGTCGTCGGCAAGGCGCCCACCACCGCCACGCGCGCGTTCACCAGCACGACCTCCTGGTCCGGAATCGAGTAGGTGTAAAGCTCCTCGTGACGGCGGTGGAAGCGCGCGATCACCTCCTCGAGGAGGCGCTCGCTCCGCCAGTCGATGCCGTCGAGCGGCACGTCGATCTCGAAGATCTGCTCCCCGTAACGCATCTCGGCCGAGTGCTGCGTCCGGATCGGCCCGTCGAACCAGCGGCGTAGCTCGCGCGTCCCCTCGGCCGCCATGCGCTCGAAGGTGCGGCGCAGACGCCTGGCATCGAGCCGCTTCGCGTCGCCCACGTGCGTGCGGGCGACTTCGTAGCGCAGATCGGTCGACAGCATGCCCCAGGCCGAGAGCACCGAGGCCGCGCTCGGCACGACGATGCGGCGGAGCTCGAGCTCACGCGCGATCTCGACCGCATGCAGTCCGGCAGCCCCGCCGAAGCTCAAAAGCGCGAAGCGCCGCGGGTCGACGCCCCGGCGCACGGTCATCAGCCGGATGCCCTCGGCCATGCGCATGTTGACGATGCGATAGATGCCCGCGGCGGCCGCGATGGGCGCGATCCCGAGCGCGTCTGCGACCGCTCCGACCGCACGCTCGGCGGCGGCTCGATCGAGGCGGCGCTCGCCGCCGAGGAAGGCATCGGCATCGAGATAGCCGAGCATGAGATTGGCGTCGGTCACCGTGGCGCTGCTCCCGCCGAGGCCGTAGCACGCCGGTCCGGGCTCGGCACCCGCACTTTGCGGTCCGACGTGAAGCGTGCGGCCGCTGTCGACGTGCGCGATCGAGCCGCCGCCGGCGCCGATGCTGATGATGTCGAGGCTGCGGAGTGCGATGCGCTGGCCGGCCAAGCTCCGCTCGGCCGTGAGCGCGGGCTCGCTGCCTGCGATGAGCGAGATGTCGGTCGAGGTCCCGCCCATGTCGAAGGGGATGAGGTCGCGCTCGCCCAAGAGGGCCGCGATCCGGCTGGCACCCGCGACCCCGCCCGCGGGGCCGGAGAGGACGGTTGCCGCCGCGAGCCGCGCCGCCTCCTCGACCGGCGCCACCCCGCCGTGGGAGAGCACGATGAAGAGCGGCCCGCGGTAGCCCGCCTCGCCGAGGCGGCGCCTCAAGGTCAATAAATAGCGCTCGACCTTCGGCCCGACGTAGGCGTTGACCGCGGTCGTGGAGACGCGCTCGTACTCCTTGATCTGCGGCAGCACCTCGCTCGAAAGCGAGACGAAGACGCCCGGCATCTCCCGCTCCACGATCTTGCGGGTGAGACGCTCGTGCCGCGCGTCGCGATAGGCGTGGAGATAGCACACCGCCACCGCGTCCACGCGCGCGCGCTTGAGCGCCGCCACCGCGCGGGCAAGCGAGCGCTCATCGAGCGGGAGGTGGACGCTGCCGTCGGGCTTGAGGCGCTCGCGCACGCCGAGACGCAAGTTGCGCGGCACGAGCGGCTCGGGCGGCGGCAGGCGCAGGTTGTAGCGGTCCGCCTTCAAGCCCTCGCGCATCTCAAGCACGTCGCGGTGGCCTTCGGTGGTCAAGAGCCCGACCTTGACCCCTTTGCGCTCGATGAGCGCGTTGGTCGCGATCGTGGTGCCGTGCACGATGCGCTCGCAGCGCGCGAGAAGCTCGCGCTCTTTGAGGCCGAGGCGGGCCGCGAGCTTGCCGAGCCCGTCGAGGACCCCGAGCGAGGGGTCGGCCGGCGTGGAAGCGGCCTTGACGAAGCTGACGCGTCCGCCGCCGTCGATCGCGACCACGTCGGTGAAGGTGCCGCCCACGTCGATGCCGATGCGGAAGTTCATTGCCTCTAACACCATTCGCGTCCCTAATCGGAGATTAGCCTCCTCCGGATGTGCAGGTCATTGCGAGCGCAGCGAAGCAATCCAGCACCCCCCGCAAGCGACTCCTGGATTGCTTCGCCTCCTGCCTTCGCCGAAGCGAAGCCGCTTCGGCTTCGCGCAGGCAGGTCGGCTCGCAATGACGGGCGTTTTCTCGTGGGCGCCCGACTTTGGCTTCGGACATCAGCTGCGTTTGCGCTTGTTCCTCTTCTTGCCGCGTACGGAGGGGGAGCCGTCGGTGAGCCCATAGAGCTCGTCGCGCGCGCGCGCGGTGGCGCTGCGGCGCGAGGGCGGACCCCAGCCGCCGCCGCCCGCGGAATGGACCTCGATGACGTCGCCCGGCCTGATGACGATGCCGGTCTCCTTGGTCTTGAGCGTGCGCGGCGGCCGGCCCTTGGAGCGCAGCACGTAGTCGTGCGGCAGCCCGTCCTTGCCGCCGAAGAGGCCGCAGGCGCCGTGGCGCACGCCGTCGCCGGCGGTGTTGCCGAGCGCCGGCCTCGCCGTCTCGACCACGACCTCGAGATCGACCCCGGCGCCGCCGCGAAACTGCCCTTGGCCGCCCGAGCCCGCGCGGAACTCGTGCTTGCGGAAGAAGAGCGGGAAGCGCACCTCGGCGACCTCGATGCTGCCGAACTTGATGCCGCCGACGGAATGCCACTCGCCGGCGGAGGGCCAACCGTCGCCCGCCGAAGACGCCCCGCCGCCGGGGCGCGCCTGGAAGAGGTGCCAGATGAAGCCGCGCGCGCTGCGCGGGTCCTCGCCCTGGATCGCGATGCGAAAGCGCCGGCCCCAGCCTGCCATGGCGCGCTCCGGGCAGGCGGGGGCGAGCGCCTTGACCACGGCCTCCACGATCTCGTTGGCGCAATGGCTGGTGCAGAGCGTCACCGGTGCCGTGCCCTCGGCCCACACCACGCTGCCGGGGCGCGCCGTCACCTTGAGCGGACGGAAGGTGCCATCGTTCTTCGGCACCTCGGGGTCGAGCAAATAGGCGAGCGCCATCACGACCGAGGACTGCATGTTGGCGTGGGAGGAATTGACGAAGCCCGCGACTTGAGCGTCCGAGTCCGTGAGGTCGACCTCGAGGTCGCTGCCGCGCTTGGTCACCTTCGCGACAATGCGGATGTCCTCGCTGCCATGGCCGTCGTCGTCAAGGACCGCCTCGCCGCGATAGCTGCCGTCGCGCCAGCCGGAGATGATGCTCCGCGTCTGCCGCTCGGCGGCATCGAGGACCGCCTCGATCGCGGCCTCGACGACCGCGGCACCGGTCTCCTCGAAGAGCTCACGCATGCGGCGCTCGCCGAGCCGTGCTGCACCCACCATGGCCGCGAGATCGCCGCGGAAATCGCGCGGGTGGCGGACGTTGGCGACGAGCATCTCGAGCACGTCGGCGCGGAGCGCGCCCGCGTCGTAAAGTCGCAGCGGGGGTATGCGCAGCCCTTCCTGCCAGATCTCGACGGCGTCCGGATTGTAGCCGCCATGGGTGGCGCCGCCGATGTCGCCTTGGTGGGCGCGCACGATCGTCCAGAAGAGGTGGCGCTCGCGATCGAAGACCGGCACGAACGCGGTCACGTCGGGGAGATGGCTGCCGCCGTAATAGGGGTCGTTGAGCAAGATGACGTCGCCCGCGCGCACCTCATCCTTGAAGAAGTCGCGCACGGCCCGCGTGGCCCAGGGGATCGCCCCCACGTGCACCGGCACGTGCTCCGCCTGTGCCAGGAGCCGCCCGCTCACATCGCAGATCGCCGTCGAGAAGTCGCGGCTCGAGTTGAGGATTTGGGAATAGGAGGTGCGCAACATCGCCTCTCCCATCTCCTCCACGATGGAGGAAAGGCGATACTGGATCACCGAGCGCAGGATCGGATCCGGTGCGATCGTCACGGCTTCTCCGCCATTCCCCTGGCCATGCCCTCGCCGCAGGCATGAGCGCCGGCGCGAGACCGCCCGAGTTTGGTACGGCGGGCGAAACCCTGTCTAATGGATTTTGCGCAATTTCCGGGTGGGGATCAGCCGCACCGGGGATCTACGCCTGTCCCGCGCCCTTCCTGCCGGCGGGCTCGAGCGTGCCGAGTTGGAGGAGCCGGGTGGCGCGCTCTGCCGCCACGGGCTCGCTGAAGTAGAATCCCTGGAGGTAGCGACAGCCGGCGTCGGCCAGGGCGGCGAGCTGGTCCTCGCCCTCCACCCCTTGCGCCGCGGATTCAATGCCGAGCTCGCGCGCCAGGCTGATTGTCGCGCGCACGATGGCGGCCGAGCCCGGATCGGTCATCATGGCGCGGACGTACCGGGAAGCGATCTTGAGGCGGCTCACCCGCTTGTCCCGCAGCGACTCGAGCGAGGAATACCCGGTACCGAAGTCGTCGACCGCGATGCGCAAGCCGAGCGCGCGGAGACGATCGAGCGAAGCCTCGCGCGCCCGCAGCGCCTCCATCAGCGCCGCCTCGGTCAGCTCGAGCTCCACAGCGCTCGGATCTATGCCGGTCGATTTGAGGTCCTGGGCGACCTTCTCCTCGATCTCCGGCCTGATCTTGAGCTGAGCGGCGGAAAGATTGAGCGCGATGAACGACGGGGCGATGCCCAGGCCGCGCCAACGGACGAATTGCCGGATGGCTTCCATGAGGACCCAATGCCCGAGCGCTTGGATGCCTCCCGTCTTCTCCGCGATCGGCACGAAGAGGCCAGGCTTGAGCTGGCCTCGCTGCGGATGGTTCCAGC
>DASPPM010000152.1:0-5941 GCA_035625535.1 Alphaproteobacteria bacterium | reverse complement strand
CGGCCTTGCGGCAGTTGGTCAAGTCGGCCTTCACCTTGCTGTCCTTGTCGACCTCGATATTGGCCTGGGCGATCGCGTAGCGCCCCTCCTCCATCGCCGAGAGATAGACCACCTCGTCGGTGACGCGGCCGTCCTTGACCTTGCGGTACGGCGTCTCGACGAAGCCGTACTTGTTCACGCGCGCAAAGGTCGCGAGCGAATTGATCAGGCCGATGTTCGGACCTTCCGGCGTCTCGATCGGGCAAATGCGGCCGTAATGCGTCGGGTGCACGTCGCGCACCTCGAAGCCCGCGCGCTCGCGCGTCAGACCGCCCGGGCCGAGCGCCGAAAGGCGGCGCTTGTGGGTGATCTCGGAGAGCGGATTGGTCTGGTCCATGAACTGCGAGAGCTGCGAGGAGCCGAAGAACTCGCGCACCGCGGCCGCCGCCGGCTTGGCGTTGATCAGGTCGTGCGGCATCACGGTGTCGATCTCGACCGTCGACATGCGCTCGCGGATCGCCCGCTCCATGCGCAGGAGCCCGACCCGGTACTGGTTCTCCATGAGCTCGCCGACCGAGCGGACGCGTCGGTTGCCGAGATGGTCGATGTCGTCGATCTCGCCGCGCCCGTCCTTGAGGTCGACCAGCACCTTGATGATGGCGAGGATGTCCTCCTTGCGCAGCACGCGCACGGTATCCGGGCACTCGAGGCCGAGGCGCATGTTCATCTTGACGCGGCCGACGGCCGAGAGGTCGTAGCGCTCCGAATCGAAGAAGAGGCTCTGGAAGAGCGTCTCCGCCGTATCGAGCGTGGGCGGCTCGCCCGGACGCATCACGCGGTAGATGTCGATGAGCGCCTCCTCGCGGGTCGAGTTCTTGTCGACCGCGAGCGTGTTGCGGAGGTAGGGGCCGACGCTGACGTGGTCGATCGCAAGCGTGGGCAGCTGCGTCAACTCGTTCTTCTCCAGCGTCTTGAGCGTATCCGCCGTCACTTCCTCGCCGGCCTCGACCAGCACGAGCCCGGTCTTCTCGTCGATCAGGTCCTCGGCCACGTAGCGGCCGTGGAGCTCCTCCGCCGGCACCAGCACTTCCTTGGTGCCCCCCTCGACGATCTTGCGGCCAAGGCGCGCCGTCATCTTGGTGCCGGCCTCGGCGAGCACCTTCTTGCTCTTGGCGTCGATGAGGTTTGAATTGAGCTTGACGCCGCGCATGCGCTGCGCGTCGAAGGGCATCTGCCAGCCCTGCGCCGTCTTGCGGAACAGCACCTTGCGGTAGAAGTAGGAGAGGATCTCCTCGGCCGACATGCCGGCCACCTCGTGGGGCTCGACCCGCTTGCCCTCGGCCGCGCGCGCCGCGCGCAGCTTCTGCGTCTCGAGGCTGTCGAGGCCCATGAAGAGCGTGGTCACCGGCAGCTTGCGCCGGCGGTCGATGCGCACGTAGACGAGGTCCTTGGCATCGAACTCGAAATCGAGCCAGGAGCCGCGGTAGGGGATGACGCGCGCGGCGAAAAGATACTTGCCCGAGCTGTGCGTCTTGCCCTTGTCGTGGTCGAAGAACACGCCGGGCGAGCGGTGCATCTGGGAGACGATGACGCGCTCGGTGCCGTTGATGATGAAGGTGCCGTTCGCCGTCATGAGCGGCATGTCACCCATGTAGACGTCCTGCTCCTTGATGTCGCGGATGGAGCGCGAGCCGGTCTCCTCGTCGACGTCCCACACGACGAGGCGCAACGTCACCTTGAGGGGGGCCGCGTAGGTCATGCCGCGCTGCTGACACTCCTCGACGTCGTACTTCGGCTCCTCGAGCTCGTACTTGAGGAACTCGAGCTGGGCGCGCTCCGAGAAATCCCTGATCGGGAAGACCGATTTGAAGACCTCCTGGAGCCCGAAGGTCGGACGCTGCTCCGGCGCCCCGTTCTTCTGCAGAAACTGGTCGTAGGAGTTCTTCTGCACCTCGATCAGGTTCGGCATCGGGGCGACCTCGGAAATGCGCCCGAAGTGCTTGCGAATGCGCTTGCGACCGGTGAATGACTTCGCCATCGCTGCTCCTTGTCCTCTTGTCCTCAAACGGGCATCGCCGGCTCGCGCCGAGACGGCAAGACCGGCGCCCACATGAGCCGGGCACCGGCCGTTCCACCTAGATAGGCGGGCCCGAGCCCGCCGCAACCGGGCGGGTGCGCGCCGCACCCGCCCCGCTCGACCGCCTGGTCAACTCCTTCAGCCGCATCCGGCCGCCTCACTTGACCTCGACCTTGGCGCCTGCATCTTCGAGCTGCTTCTTGATCTTCGCGGCCTCGTCCTTGTTGACCCCCTCCTTGACCGTCTTGGGGGCCCCTTCGACGAGGTCCTTGGCCTCCTTGAGACCGAGGCTGGTGATCGCGCGAATCTCCTTGATCACGTTGATCTTCTTCTCGCCGGCGGCGGCCAAGACCACGGTGAACTCGGTCTTCTCCTCGGCTGCCGCGGCGGCACCCGCGCCGCCTGCGGCGGGAGCGGCTGCTACCGCCACAGGTGCGGCGGCACTTACCCCCCACTTGTCCTCGAGCAACTTGGCGAGCTCGGCCGCCTCGAGCACGGTCAGCTTCGACAACTCCTCAACCAGACTCTCCAGATTCGCCATGATACTTCTCTCCTAAGCTTGAACTTCCGGGTTAAGCGTTCGTCCTACGCCGCTTCGCCTGGCCCGGCCTCGCCCTGCCGGGCGTAGCCCTGGACCACGCGGGCGAGCATGCCCGCCGGCGCCTGCAGCACGCCCGCGATCTTGGTGGGCGGTGCCTTGAGCAAGCCCGCGATCTTGCCGCGCAGCTCGTCGAGCGAGGGCAGCGTGGCAAGCGCCTTGACCCCTTCCGGATTGAGCACCCGGGCTCCGAGCGCCCCTCCGGCGATCACCAGCTTCTCGTTCGTCTTCGAGAAGTCGACGGCCACCTTGGCGACGGCCACCGCATCGCTCGAGAAAGCGATCGCGGTCGGCCCCGTGAGGAGATCCGCAAGCCCTTCGTACTTGGTCCCGGACAAGGCGCGGCGCGCGAGACGGTTCTTGGTCACCTTGAAGCGGCCGCCAGCCGCCCGCACCTTCCGCCGCAGCTCCGATATCTCGGACACGCTGAGGCCGCTTTGGCGGGTGATGACCACCGCCGTGGCCTCCGTGAAGGCGCGGTTCAAGGAGGCGACCAATTGCTCCTTCTCCGTGCGTTGCACCGTCTTCTCCGCTTCCATGGCCGTTGCGGCAACAAGCGAACGCCGCACCGGCCGTTGCGATCTGGACCCACGGGTCGAGCCCGGGGTCCGGCTCACCCTGTCCCAGAAGTTCAAGCCCCTCCTTCGCCCCTCTCGGGCCGAAGGCTGGCCTCCAACTCCCGTCTATGCAGGCGGTGCTTCAGCCCCTTTATGCCGCAAGAAGCGCTGGCTTCGGCGGCACCTGCAGTCTCGGACAGGTCGGGGACCGGGGGGAGGCGAGCCTCCCGCTGGTCCCCTATCTCCGCCGGGCCAAGGGTGGCCGGGCGGCGAATTCACGCAATCCCCAGTCCTCTATCCTTTGTCCTCAATCCGCGGGCCACGGGCCTCAGCCAGCCCCGGCCGCGCCGCCCAAGCTGGCGACATCGAGCTTGAGCCCGGGCCCCATGGTCGAGCTCAGCGAAACCTTCTTGATGTAGTGTCCCTTGACCCCCGACGGCTTGGCCCGCGCGACCGCCTCGTAGAAGGCCTTGACGTTGTCCATGATGGCGTCTTCCGAGAAGCTCATCTTGCCGATGCCCGCGTGCACGATGCCGGCCTTCTCGGCGCGGTACTGCACCTGGCCGGCCTTGGTCTCCTTGACCGCCTTGGCCACGTCCATGGTCACGGTGCCGAGCTTCGGGTTGGGCATCAGCCCGCGGGGCCCGAGAATCTTGCCGAGCTTGCCCACCACCGCCATCATGTCGGGGGTGGCGATCACGCGCTCGAAATCGATCTCGCCCTTCTGCACCTTCTCGGCGAGGTCGTCGGCGCCCACGATATCGGCACCTGCCGACTTGGCCTCGCTCGCCTTGTCGCCCTTGGCGAAGACGGCGACGCGCACGCCCTTGCCGGTGCCGTGCGGGAGGGACACCACGCCGCGCACCTGCTGGTCCGCGTGGCGCGTGTCGATGCCGAGATTCATCGAGACCTCGACCGTCTCGTCGATCTTCTTGGCCGCGAACTCCTTGAGGATCTTGACCGCCTCGGGGAGCGGATAGAAGCGCGCGCGGTCGATCTTCTCGTAGGCGCTCCTCAGGCGTTTACCGTGTGCCATGGCTCACTCCACCACTTCGAGGCCCATCGAGCGGGCGGTGCCTGCGAGCATGCGCGAGGCCGCGTCCACGTCGTTGGCATTGAGGTCCGACATCTTCTTGGCGGCGATCTCTCGGATCTGCGCCATCGTCACCTTGCCCACGGCGTCACGTCCCGCGGTCGAGCTGCCTTTCTCCAGCCCCGCTGCCTTCTTGAGGAAGTAGCTCGCCGGCGGCGACTTGATCTGGAAGGTGAAGGAGCGGTCCGAGTACACCGTGATGATCACGGGCAGCGGCATCTCCGGCTCCATCTTCTGGGTCGCCGCGTTGAACGACTTGCAGAACTCCATGATGTTGAGGCCGCGCTGACCCAAGGCCGGGCCGATCGGCGGCGAGGGGTTCGCCTTCCCCGCCGGCACCTGCAGCTTGATATAGCCGTCGATCTTCTTTGCCATCTAAGGTCTCGACTCGATAGTTGCGCCGGTTGCCCGAAACGCCGCCATTGCTGTCCCGGTGGAGGCCGGGACCCATTCCCGCCGTGGATACCGGCGTTCGCCGGTATAACGAGGCGAAAGTTGCATTTGGACGATGTTCTCCATCGCGACGCCGCTCCTCATACCTTCTCGACCTGCGAGTACTCGAGCTCGACCGGCGTCGCGCGCCCGAAGATCGAGACCGAGACCTTGAGCCGGGCGCGCTCCTCGTCGATCTCCTCGACGAGCCCGTTGAAGGAGGTGAAGGGCCCGTCGCACACCCGCACCTGCTCGCCGATCTCGAAGGTGATCGAGGGCTTCGGCCGCTCCACCCCCTCCTGCATCTGGTGCAGGATGCGGTTCGCCTCCGACTCGCTGATCGGGATCGGCTTGCCCTTGTCGCCAAGGAAGCCGGTCACCTTCGGCGTATTCTTGACGAGATGCCAGGTCTCGTCGGTCATCTCCATCTTGAGCAGGACGTAACCCGGGAAGAACTTGCGCTCGCTCTGCACCTTGCTGCCGCGGCGCACCTCGATGACCTCCTCGACCGGAACCATGACCTGCTCGATCTTGTCCTCGAGGCCGTTCTGCTTGGCCTGCTCGCGGATCGACTGGGCAACCTTCTTCTCGAAGCCGGAATAGACGTGCAAGACGTACCAGCGCGCCGTCATCACGAGCTCCCCACGCCGAGGAGCATGCGGATGCCAAGCGATAAGCCCTGGTCGGCCACGAAGAAGAACATCGCGGCGAAGAACACCATCACAAACACCATGCCCGTCGTCACCAACGCTTCCTTGCGGCTCGGCCAGGTGACCTTCGCCATCTCCTGGCGGACCTGCTGAATGAACTCGGCGGGGCTGACCTTCGCCATCGCTCAGGATTCCAGCGCGGAAAGAAGCTTGCAGCCCGGCGCCACGTGCCCAGAGACGCGCCGCCGCCGCACGCAGCACCCTCCGCTCTCGGCCTGGCAGGAGTGGAGGGACTCGAACCCCCAACCCCCGGTTTTGGAGACCGGTGCTCTAGCCAATTGAGCTACACTCCTAACGGTCAGCGCCGTGCTCGTTGCCATCCCGGCCGGCGCGCGCCCGCGCCGGGAAAGAGCCCTACTGGATGATCTTGGCGACGACGCCGGCGCCGACGGTGCGCCCACCCTCGCGGATGGCGAAGCGCAGGCCCTCGTCCATGGCGATGGGGGCGATCAGCTCGACCTCCATCGCCACATTGTCCCCCGGCATCACCATCTC
>DASPPM010000151.1:0-2023 GCA_035625535.1 Alphaproteobacteria bacterium | reverse complement strand
CGCGACCCTCGGCCTCGACGGGCCGCCCCAACGCATCGAGGTCTACGACAACAGCCATATCATGGGCACCAACGCGGTCGGCGCCATGATCGTCGCCGGACCCGAGGGCTTCACGAAGGGCGCCTACCGCAAATTCAACATCAAGACCGCGGGCAAGCCGGGCGAACGACCGTCGGCCGCCGCCGTACCCGGCGAAGGCGAAGCCCGCTCCGCCGAGGAGGTGCAGAGCACCGTCTCGGAGGAAGAGGGGCCTCTTCCGCTGGCGAACGCGATAGAGCTCCTGAGCGCGAGCGAGGGGCCGCGGATCATGGCGGGCGACGACTACGGCATGATGCGCGAGGTGCTGACGCGCCGCTTCGCCCGCGCGCTCAAGGAGGATCCCGAGCGCGAGCGCGGGCAATGGCCCGAGCTCATCCTGATCGACGGCGGCCTCGGCCAGCTCAACACCGCCCTCGGCGTGCTCGCCGATCTCGGCATCGCCGACGTGGCGGTCGCGGCGATCGCCAAGGGACCCGAGCGCAACGCCGGACGCGAGCGCATCTTCCTCCCCGGTCGAGCCCCGCTCTCGCTCGAGCCGCGCGACCCGGTGCTCTATTTCCTGCAGCGTCTGCGCGACGAGGCGCACCGCTTCGCGATCGGCACGCATCGCGCCAAGCGCGCCAAGTCGGCGCTCCAGTCGCGCCTCGACGACGTGCCCGGGGTGGGCGCCAGACGCAAGCGCGCGCTCCTCCACCATTTCGGCTCGGCGCAAAGCGTCGCGCGCGCCGGCCTCGCCGACCTCGAGGCGGTCTCGGGAATCAGCAGGGCGGTCGCGAAAAAGGTCTATGATCACTTCCATCCGGAGGGCTAGGTGCCTAGAATTCCACCCTGCGGTCCCGAGGAATCTGCGCGATGGCTACCCGCATTCCCAATCTCCTGACCTTCTCGCGCATCGCGGTGATTCCGCTCCTCGTGGCGCTGTTCTGGGTCCCGGGCGACGGCGCGCGCTGGACCGCGTGCCTGCTCTTCACGCTCGCCGGCATCACCGATTATCTCGACGGCTATCTGGCGCGTACCTGGGGCGAGCAATCGCAGCTGGGCGCGCTCCTCGACCCGATCGCGGACAAGCTGCTCGTGGCGACGACGCTTCTCCTGCTTGCCGCCTTCGGCCGCATCGGCGGGCTCACGCTGCTCCCGGCCATCATCATCCTTTGCCGGGAAATCCTGGTCTCGGGCTTGCGCGAGTTCCTCGCCGGCCTCAACGTCGGCGTGCCCGTCACCCGGCTCGCCAAGTGGAAGACCGGCATCCAGATGGTGGCGATCGGCTTTCTCATCGTGGGCGACGCCGGCAACGTGGTCGTCCCTTATGCGGCCGAGATCGGCGTGGTCGGGCTCTGGGTCGCGGCGGTCCTCACCGTCGTCACCGGCTATGACTATCTGCGCGAGGGCGTTACGCACCTCGATGAGGAGCCGGTGGCACCCCCTAAGCCCAAGAAAGCCGCCGTCGACGGCGTCCGGCCGGCCAATCCGTGAGCGAAGCCGACGCCCGGCTCGCTTGACTTTGGCCCGGCACCCGCCAATAGCCTATAGCTGGGTGCCGGCAGGGCGCGCTCCTGCGGGGCAAATGCGGGCGGACCATGAAGCTTTTCGGGCTTGCAGGTTGGAGCGGGAGCGGCAAGACCACCTTGGTGAGGAGACTGCTCCCCGAGCTTATCGGCCGCGGGCTCACGGTCTCGACGATCAAGCACGCGCACCACGGCTTCGACGTCGACCAGCCCGGCAAGGACAGCTACGAGCACCGCAAAGCGGGTGCGACCGAGGTCCTGGTGAGCTCGGGCAAGCGCTGGGCGCTCATGCACGAACTGCGCGGTCGGCCACAGCCGAGCATCGAGGAGCTCGTCGAGCGCCTGACCCCGGTAGATCTCGTGATCCTCGAGGGCTTCAAGGGGCATACGCACGACAAGCTCGAGGTCTACCGCGCCTCGCTCGGCAAGCCGCTCCTCTGCCCCGATGATCCCTCTGTGGTGGCGGTGGCGAGCGACGG
>DASPPM010000150.1:0-19661 GCA_035625535.1 Alphaproteobacteria bacterium | reverse complement strand
CGAGGATTTCGCCTATGGCTACGAGCAGGCCGGCGGCTTCCAGCGCGTCTTCGAGGACGACGGCGGCCGCGTCGTCAAGAAGCTCTGGCCGCCGCTCAACACCGCGGACTACACGCCGTTCCTGGCGCAGATCGAGGACGTCGACGGCGTCTGGAACGGCTTTGCCGGATCCAACCCGATCAAGTTCAACCAGCAATATGCCGAGCTCGGCCTCAAGGCGAAGTATCCGATTTGCGGCGGCTGGACCGCTTACGACGACGCGCTCCTCAAGAGCTTCGGCGACGAGGCGGTGGGCGCCGTTTCCGCCAGCTGGTATTCGAGCGACCTCGACACGCCCAGCAACAAGGCCTTCGTCGCCGGCATGGTCGAGGACTACGGCAACGTTCCCGGCGGCTATGCCGCCGGCACTTTCATCAACGGCATGTGCATCGAAGCGGCGCTCGAGAAGACCGGTGGCGCCACCGACGACAAGGAAAAGACCATTGCGGCGTTGCGCGCCGTCAAGCTCTCCGATTCGCCGCGCGGGCCCTTCCATTTCGACCACTTGGGCAACGTCGTGGGCAATGTCTTCATCCGCAAGCTCGAGCGCAAGAACGGCAAGCTCGTGAACACGATCATCAAGACTTACAAGGACGTGAGTCAGTTCTGGACGTACGACGAGAAGAAATATCTCGCAGCCCCGGTCTATACGCGCGACGCAGAGCCGGCGAAGCTTTAGTGTCGGCATCGAATATCCGTGCCTCGCCACCCCCGGAGCGGGGCAATCGCATATGGCCGCCTCGCCCTTCGAGACGCGCGCGTCGCGCGCTCCTCAGGGTGGGGCGGCCTGACAAGCCAGCGGATTTCCTCATCCTGAGGAGGGCCGCAGGCCCGTCTCGAAGGATGAGGAAATCCGCTCAATGCCAAATGCGATTGCCCTGGCACCCTGAGCGCGTAGTGCCGATTGGACCGCGCCGGCCATGACCCTGTGGCTTCTGCTTGCCATCAATAGCATCACGCTCGGCGGCCTGCTCTTTCTGCTGTCCGCCGGCTTCTCGCTCATTTTCGGCCTGATGCGCATTCCCAACCTGACGCATGGCTCGTTCTTCATGCTCGGTGCGTATCTGGGCGTGAGTTTCCTCGACGCCGGCCTCGGCTTCTGGACGGCGGCCCTCGCGAGTGCCGTTGCCATGGCGACGATCGGCGGCCTGATCGAGCGCCTGCTGTTGCGCCGGCTTCAGGGCAACGCTTTGGCACAGGTGCTCGTCACCCTCGGCCTCTCCTTCATGATCGCGGACATCTGCCTGATGATCTGGACGGGCGATCCCGTGCAGATCGTGACCCCGCCGGCGCTCCGCGGCGTGGTGCCGATCGCGAGCGTGGTGTTCCCGGCCTATCGTCTCGCGATCGCGCTCATCGCCGTCGTCATCGCCGGAATGCTCTGGCTCATGCTCGACCGCACCCGGCTGGGTGCGATGATCCGCGCCGGCGTCGACGATGCCCCCATGGCGCGCGTCGTCGGCATCCGCGTCGGCTGGCTGTTCTCGATCATCTTCTGCCTGGGCGCCGGCCTTGCCGGAATCGGCGGCGTGATGGGCGCGCCGATCCTCTCGGTCTATCCGGGACTCGACTCCGACATGTTGCCGCTCGCCCTCATCGTGGTCATCCTCGGCGGCACCGGCAGTCTTGTCGGTGCTTTCGTGGGCAGCTTCGTCGTCGGCTTTCTCTATAATTTCGGCCAGGCCCTCTTTCCCGAGCTGGCCTACGTCATCCTCTTCCTGCCCATGCTGGCCGTCCTCGTCATCCGCCCGCAGGGCCTCTTCGGCAGGCAGGCATGACGCGGCGCCTCACCTTCGCCCTTGCGGTTTTGGTGCTCGCCACGCTGCCCCTTTGGCTTGCCAACAGCTATTACGTCAACATCGCGAGCCAGATTCTCATCTGGGCCATGCTGGCGCTCGCGTTGAACGTGTTGGCGGGCTATGCCGGCCTTGTCTCGCTCGGTCACGCCGGACTTTTCGGCATGGCGTCGTACGCGGCGGCGCTGTCGGTCGCGGGCGGTGCAGGCCAGCTCACGGCAGCCGCCTTCGCCCTCGCCGCGACGCTTGCGGCAACCGTCGTGTTCGCCCTGCTCTCGCTGCGCTCGACCGGCATCAGCTTTCTCATGATCACGCTCGCGCTCGGCCAGATCCTGTGGGGCATCGCCTATCGCTGGATCAGCCTGACGAACGGGGACAACGGCATCAACCTCCCGAGCCGCCCGGCGCCCTTCGGCATCTCGCTCGAGAGCCCCCAGGCGTTCTACCTCGCCACCCTCGCGGCCTTTCTCGTCGTGGTGACCGCGATGGAGATTTTCGTCGCCTCCCCCTTCGGCGCGAGCCTCTGCGGCACGCGCGACCAGCCGCGGCGGATGACGGCGCTCGGCTATCACGTCTGGCTCATCCGCTTCCTCGCCTTCCTCTTCTCCGGCCTGGTCGCCGGCATTGCCGGGCTCTTCTTCCTCTATTACGACAAGTTCGTGAGCCCGCACGCGCTCTCGCTCGCGACTTCGGCCGAGGCGCTCCTCATGGTGATCTCGGGCGGCACCGGCACGCTCATCGGTCCAATCGCGGGTGCGGCCCTCGTGGTGGTCATGAAGTACGTGGCAAGCGCCTACATCGAGCGCTGGAACCTGGTGCTCGGCGCCATCTTCGTGGCGATCGTTCTCTTCATGCCCGAAGGATTGGTTCCGGGCATGCTCCGCCTGTGGCGCGCCGCGCGGCGCGCCCGACGCGCGCGCGCTGCGGCCGCGCATCTCGGCTGAGGAGGAAGCGGCGCATCATGACGGCGCTCGAGGTCCGCGAGCTGCAAAAATCCTTCGGCGGCCTGACCGTGACCGCCAACGTCAGTCTCGCCGTCGAGGAGGGCGAGCGGCGCCTGATCATCGGCCCGAACGGCGCCGGGAAAACGACGCTCTTCAACCTGATCACGGGCGAGCTCAAGCCCAGAAGCGGCAGGATCATGCTCTTCGGCCGCGACATCACGGACGCCCCGAGCCGGCTCCGCGCGCACCTGGGCCTCGCGCGCACCTATCAGATCATCACGCTCTTCCCCGGCGAGACGCTGTTGCGCAATGCCGTGCTCTCGCTGCTTGGCCTCTCGCCCTTGCGCTGGAACCCCGTGGTCCGGCTCGATCGCCAGGCAACTCTTGCCGAAGACGCGCGCGCGGCCTTGGCGCGAGTCGGCCTCGGCGGGATCGCGGGCCGGCCGCTCAACGAGACCTCCTACGGCGAGCGCCGGCGGGTCGAGATCGCCATGGCGCTCGCCCAGCGCCCGCGCCTCCTGCTCCTCGACGAGCCCTTTGCCGGGCTCTCGGTCGAGGAGCGGCGCGACATCCTGCGGCTCATCCTCGGCATCCCGCGCGAGGTCACCATCGTCATGATCGAGCACGACATGGACACGGCCCTCGAGTTCGCCGACCGCATAACGCTTCTCCATTTCGGCAAAGTGATCGCCGACGGCACGCGCGCGGACGTCGTCGCCGACCCTCGTACCCGGGAGGTCTATCTTGGCGAGTGACGCGCTGGCGCTCGACGGCGTCGATGCCTATTACGGCGACAGCCACGTGCTGCAGCAAGTGTCGCTCGGCCTTGCGGAAGGACACCTTCTCGGCCTCTTGGGCCGCAACGGCGCCGGCAAGACGACCTGTCTGAGCGTGATCGTCGGCCTCCTGGCCCCGAGGAATGGCCGCATCCGCCTCTTCGGCGAGGAGGTCGCGGGTGCGGCACCCGAGGCCATCGCGGCGCGCGGGGTGGCGCTCGTGCCGCAGGGCCGGCGCATCTTCCGCAGCCTCACCGTACGCGAGAACCTCGCCGTAGCGGCGCGCCCGCCGCGGGGTGCCGCCCGCTTTCCCTGGTCGCTCGCAAGCGTGTTCGAGACCTTTCCGCGCTTGAGCGAGCGGCGCAATCAGTCGGCGGCATTGCTTTCGGGGGGCGAGCAGCAGATGCTCGCGATCGCGCGCGCGCTCATGTCGAACCCGCGCGTGCTGCTGATGGACGAGCCGTCGGAAGGCCTGGCGCCGCAGATCGTCGCCGAGGTCATGGCGACGATCCGCAAGCTCAAGGATCAAGGGCTCTCGATCCTGCTCGTCGAGCAGAATCCCCGGCTCGTGATGGATCTCGCGGACGACATCGTCATCCTCACCAGCGGACGCGTCGCGGTGGGCACCACGCCGGCTGCGGTCGTGCGCGAGACCGTCGATCTCGGCCAGCATCTCGGCGTCTTTTGAGGAGCAAGCATGAGCGGAAGCCCCATGAGCGAGCAAGGCGGAGGTCCCTGGCCCGGCCGTCTCGAGGACGCGGCCCTCCTCGAGGGGCGCGCGACTTTCACGGACGACCTGCGGCTCGCGGGACAAGTTGCCGGCGTGTTCGTGCGCTCGCCCCATGCTTCGGCGCGCATCCGCTCGCTCGACGCCTCGGCCGCGCTCGCTGCTCCCGGCACGCTTGCCGTGCTCACGGGCGACGACATGGCGGCGGCGAGCGTCGGCAACATCTCCCAACTGCGTCCCTTCCGCGGCCGCGGCGGCTCCACGCTGAGCATCCCGCGGCGTCCGGCGCTCGCGCGGGAGCGCGTCCGTCACGTGGGCGAGGCGGTCGCCCTCGTCGTAGCCGAGAGCGAGGCCGAGGCCCTCGACGCGGCCGAGCTCGTGGCACTCGACTACGAGCCCCTTGCCGCCGTCGTCGATCTCCATGACGCGGTGGCACCGGGGGCACCGCAGATTTGGCCGGAAGCGCCCGGCAACTTGGCGCTCGATTGGTCGAGTGCTGCACTGAAGGACAATCCCAATCTCCGCGAGGTGGAGCGGAGCTTCGCCGCTGCGGCACTCGTCGCGCGCCTGACGCTCGCAAGCCAGCGCCTCGTCGTGGCCTCGCTCGAGCCGCGCGGCGCCGTCGCGAGCTATGACGCGGCGAGCGACAGTCTCACGCTCCATGCCGGCTCGCAGGGTGCCCAGGTGCTGCGCGACCAGCTCGTCGCTGCCCTCGGCATGCCGCCCGAGAAGCTGCGCGTCGTGACGGGCGACGTGGGCGGCGGCTTCGGCATGAAGACCTCGGGCTATCCCGAGTACGCCGCCCTCCTGGTCGCCGCGCGCAAGCTCGGCCGGCCCGTGCGTTGGGCGTCCTCCCGCTCCGAGGCCTTCGTGAGCGACAATCAGGCGCGCGACACGGTGACGGAGGCGGCGCTGGCCCTCGATCGCGACGGCCGCTTCCTCGCGCTGCGCGTGGCCGTCCTCGCCAACATGGGCGCCTATCTCACCTCGCACGGCGCCTTCATCGCGACCCACAACTTCGCCCGCTGCTTTCCCACCGTCTACGACGTGCCGCGCATCGATGTCTCGGTGCGCTGCGTCTTCACCAACACGCTGCCGGTCGGCCCCTATCGCGGCGCCGGGCGGCCCGAGGCTAACTACGTGATGGAGCGCCTCGTCGAGGAGGCGGCGCGCGTCTCGGGCATCGACGCCATCGAGCTGCGCCGGCGCAACATGATAGCACCCGCGGCGATGCCCTATCGCACCGCGGTGGGTGCCACCTTCGACAGCGGCGCCTTCGCGGCCATTCTCGATGAAGCCCTGCGACGGGCCGACTATGCCGGCTTTCGCGAGCGGCGCCGGAGCTCGGAGCGGGCCGGCAGGCGACGCGGCATCGGCGTCTCCTGCTTCCTCGAGCATGCCGGCGGGGCGCCCACCGAGCCGGCGGAGGTCGCCTTTCCTGGCGACCGGACGGTGCGCCTCGGCCTCGCCGTCCAGGCCATGGGCCAGGGCCACGCCTCGGTCTTCCGCAGGCTCGCCGCGCGAGAGCTCGGCCTCGACGAGGCGCGAGTCGCCTTCGTTCAAGGCGATTCGCGCCTCGGGCTCGCCGGCATGGGCACCGTCGCCTCGCGCTCGGCGACCATGGCGGGCACGGCGATCCACGCGGCCGTCGCGCGCGTGCTCGCCAAGGGACGCCGCGTCGCGGCCTTGGCGCTCGAGGCCGCCGAAGCCGACGTCACTTTCGCGCGCGGCTTCTTCGCCATCGCCGGCACCGACCGCCGGCTCTCGCTCTTCGAGGTGGCAGAGCGCGCCGTCGAGCTCAAGGCGAGCGGCGAGATCGCCGAGACGCTCGACACGCGCGAGACGGCCGAGGTGCCGCAGACCTTTCCCAACGGCTGCCACGTCGCGGAAGTGGAGATCGATCCGGAGACGGGTCGGGTGACGCTCGCCGCCTATACGGCCGTCGACGACTGCGGGGTGGCGCTCGACGAGGTCATCGTCGAGGGCCAGGTGCAGGGTGGCATCGCCCAAGGCGTGGGCCAGGCCCTCCTCGAGCATGCGGTCTACGATCGGCAAAGCGGGCAGCTGCTTGCCGGCTCCTTCATGGACTACGCCATGCCGCGCGCCGACGATCTGCCCCGCTTGGCCGGCGCCCTTCACGCGGTCCCTTGCCCAACCAATCCACTCGGCGTCAAAGGCGTCGGCGAGGCCGGCACCACGGGAGCGCTTGCCGCGGTCATGAACGCGGTCGCCGACGCGCTGCCGGCGGGTATCGTCCTCGACATGCCGGCGACGCCCGAGAAGGTCTGGCGCGCCTGCCGCGCGGCGATCCCCGACACGGAGCCTTGAGAGAGGAGACCACGATGCTCTACCGCTGCCTGCCCGCGGCCCGCCGAGCTGCCACCCTGAAGAGCCCCGCACGGGAGAAGCGGCGCGGTATGCCCCGCCCTTTCACCGTCGACATTCATTGCCACGTCCTCACCCCGGCTGCCGACGAGCTGGTGAAGCCCTTTTTCAAGCCCGAGAGCGACGCGCTTTTCCTTTTCGCCAACGCGGCGACGCGCGAGGTCAACCGGCTGCAGGGGATAGCAATCCGCGACAAGATCACCTCGGTCGAGGCGCGCCTCAAGGCGATGGACATGGCCGGCATCGACGTGCAGGCGATCTCACCGGCACCCTTCCAGTACCACTATTGGACCGAGCCCGGGCTCGGCCGCGAGAGCGCCAGGCTCATCAACGACAACATCGCGGCCATCGTCGCCGCCCACCCCGACCGCTTCGTCGGCCTCGCCACCGTGCCGCTGCAGGCCCCCGAGCTCGCCGTGGCCGAGCTCGAGCGCGCGGCGAGGAAGCTCGGCCTGCGCGGCGTCGAGATCTGCACCAACGTCGCGGGAGCCGAGCTCTCCGAGGAGCGCTTCCGCCCCTTCTTCGCCAAGGCCGAGGAGCTCGGCATCCTCGTTTTCCTGCATCCGAGCGGCTTCAGCGAAGGCCGCCGCTTGGCCGACCATTACTTCGCGAACGTGATCGGCAATCCGCTCGATTCAACCCTCGCGGTGAGCCATCTCATCTTCGGCGGCGTGCTCGAGGCCCACCCCCGCCTCAAAATCTGCGTCGCGCACGGCGGCGGCTTCCTCCCCGCCTATTCCGGCCGCATGGACCACGCTCACCGCGCGCGCGAGGACTGCCGCCGGCTCATCAAGAAGCGCCCGACAAGCTATCTCAAGAAGCTCTACTTCGACACCGTCGTCTTCACCACCCACCAGCTCGATTATCTCGCGCGCGAGTACGGCAGCGGCCACCTGCTTCTCGGCACCGACTATCCCTACGACATGGGAATGGAGGACCCGGTCGGCTTCATCGCGAGCGCGCGCGCGCTCAAGCGCGCCGACAGGGCCGCGATCATGGGCGGCAACGCCGCGCGCCTGCTCAAGATCCGCGTGCCCGCCCGGCGCCCCTGAGGCTGCGAAGTTCGGCGCTCGGCGATTTCCCCTTCCGTCGACCGCTTCCCCTGTCGTCGGTTCGGTTGCCGCAGCTCCCGGCCGGAGATACGCTATCGCGCACCGCGGCAGCCTTGAGAGGCACCACGGCGGGGAGGGAACAGGCCATGAAGCTCTACACCTATTATCGCTCGCAAGCGACCTTTCGGGTGCGCATCGCGCTCAACCTCAAGGGGCTCGAGCGCGAGGATAGCTTTCTCCATCTCGAGCACGGCGACCAGTACGCCGCCGAGTACAAGGCAATCAACCCGCAGATGGTGGTGCCCACCCTTATCGACGGCCGCGCGAAGCTCACCCAGTCGCTCGCCATCCTCGAGTATCTCGAGGAGAAATATCCGAAGCCTCCGCTTCTGCCGGCCGATCTCCTGTCGCGCGCCTGGGTGCGCGCGCTCGCCCTCGTCAATGTCGCCGATTCGCACCCGCTCATCGTCCCGCGCATCCGCAATTACCTGACGGCCGTGCTGCAAGTGGACGAGGCGCAGAAGCTCGCTTGGATCCAGCATTGGATCGGGCTCGGGCTCGAGGCCATGGAGGCGCTCTTGGCCGAGCACCGGGAAAGCGGCCGCTTCTGCCATGGCGAGACGCCGACCGTGGCGGACATTTGCCTGGTGACGCAGGTGACTCCGGCAAAGATGTTCAAATGCGAGTTGGCGCCGTACAAGAAGGTGATGCGGGTCTACGACAGCTGCATGACGATCCCCGCCTTCGCCGACGCACATCCCTTGAAGCAACCCGACGCGGAATGAGGCCAGGAGCTTCCGCCCACAAGAAAGAGATCGGGCCGGCGCGCGTTTTGGCGATCTATCGAGTGCGCGCCGACGCGCGCGCGATCGAGGCGCGCGCACAGGCGATCGCGGTCGAGCAAAGCGTCGAGATGCCGGTCTCCGCGATCGACGATGCCTACGTCTTGTCCGACATTGTCGGGCGCGTCGAGGGGATCGTCGAGCGCGAGCGCGGGCTCTTCGAGGTGCGCATCTCCCTTGCCGCCGCGACGACGGGCTCCGAGACCGGACAGCTCATCAACATGCTGTTCGGCAACAGCTCGATCCACGACGACGTCACCCTCGAGGACGCGCTGCTGCCGGCTGAGCTCGCGGCGGCCTTCCCCGGCCCCAATTGCGGTCTCGTCGGGCTGCGCCTGCTCGCGGGTGCGGCGCGGCGCGCGCTGACCTGCTCGGCGCTCAAGCCCCAGGGGCTGCCGTCGCGCGAGCTTGCCGATCTCGCCCGGCGCTTGGCGCTCGGCGGGCTCGACTTCATCAAGGACGACCATGGGCTCGCCGATCAGCCCTACAGCCGCTTTGCCGAGCGCGTCGGTGCCTGCGCCGCGGCGGTGCGCGAGGCGAGCCGAGAGACGGGCCGGCTCACGCGCTACGTGCCGAGCCTCTCGGGCAACCTCGACCAGCTCAGGGCGCAAGTGGCACTCGCGCGCGAGGCGGGCCTCGCGATGGTGCTCCTGGCGCCGATGATCATCGGCCTCCCTCAGCTCCGCGCGCTCGCGACGGAGAATCCCGCGATGGCGTTCATGGCGCACCCGGCACTCGCGGGCGCTTCGCGCATCGCGCCCTCCCTTCTGCTCGGCAAGCTCTTCCGCCTCTTCGGCGCCGATGCCACGATCTTTCCCAATCACGGCGGCCGCTTCGGCTACTCGCGCGCGACCTGCGCCAGCCTGGCGGCGGCCGCGCGTGCGCCCTGGGGCGACATCCGGAGTTGCGTCCCCGTACCGGCGGGCGGGATGACGCCCGAGCGCGTGCCGGAGATGCTTGACTTCTACGGCCCCGATGCAATGTTGTTGATCGGCGGCGGCCTGCTCGCCGCGCGCGAGCGCTTGACCGAGGAGACCGCGGCCTTCACCCGCGTGGTCGAGCAATACGCTTATCGGTGACACGCCATGGCAAGCGACGAGGCGACCCGCGTCCGCGGTTTTCACGAGGGCTTTCGCTGGGACGAGACCGCGCTCCTTCCCTACAAGGAGGAAGGCAGCGCGCCCTTCAAGGCGATCTCGCGCCAACTCCTCTTCGCCGATCCGCACCTCAGCTGCGAGCTGCGCTACTTCGAGATGGATGCGGATGGCTACTCCACGCTCGAGCGCCACGAGCACATGCATGCGGTCATGATCCTGCGCGGTCACGGCCACTGCCTCGTCGGCCGTGAGGTGCGCGAGGTGAAGCCCTACGACCTCGTCAGCATTCCCTCCTGGACGTGGCACCAGTTCCGCGCCACGCGCGGCGAGCCGCTCGGCTTCCTTTGCATGGTCAATGCGGAGCGCGACAAGCCGCAGCTGCCCTC
This sequence comes from Alphaproteobacteria bacterium, assembly GCA_035625535.1. GTDB lineage: Bacteria > Pseudomonadota > Alphaproteobacteria > JACZXZ01 > JACZXZ01 > DASPPM01. Next base: position 9,617 of record DASPPM010000150.1, on the reverse strand, counting down.
GCGCGACGAGCTTCGGCAACTCAGGTCCGATCGCCGCGTTGCCGCCTTCCTCGACGGCGCCCCCGACATCTGAGCGCCGCCACCTCACACCCGAGAGGTTGCTGCGGCGCGCCTTACTCCGCGGCCGTGCGCCGCCGCGCGAACTCGAGCAGGCAATCGTCGGGCAGCATCTCGATCGGCGTGAAGTCGCGGTTGGCGATCCAATTCGGGCGCTTGAAGCGGCGGATCGCGTTGTCGCAGCGGTTGAGCGAGAGATAGAGGATCCAGCGCGACCAGGGCGTCAGGTTCGAGCCCGAGGCGTGGACGAGGTTGCCGTGGAAGAGCAGCACAGACCCGGCCGGACCCTTGGGCGCCACGATGCCGCCCCTGTCGACGAGGCGGGCGATCGTCTCGTGGTCCGTGGTCCATAAGGGATAGCTCGTGGTGGTCACGTCGTGGCCGGCCGCGAGGCGCCCCTCACGGTGGCTCTTCGGGATGAACATGAGCGGCCCGTTGAACTCGTTTGCCTCGGCGAGGAAGAGGGCTATGTTCATCGCGCGCGGCGCGGGCATGTCGTCGTCGTTGAACCAGGTCGCGTAATCCTGGTGCCATTGCCAGACGGCACCGTCGAAGGCCGCCTTCGCGTTGACCTTGAACTGGTGCATGTAGAGCTTGTCCGAGCCGAGGAGCTGCATGACGGGCTCGACGAGGCGCGGATGGCGGGCCGCGATGGCAAAAGCGGGATTCCAGGCCTGCAAGTAAAAGGCCGTGCGCGGCGCCTCCGAGCCCTTCTCGCGCACGACCTCCTCGCGCGCCTGGGCGAAGAGGCCGGGAAGCTCGCCGCTGAGCACGCCGATTTCCTCCGGCGAAAAGAGGCTCGGGAAGAAGAGATAGCCCTCCTCCTCGAATTCCGCGATCTGCGCAGGGGCGAGCTTCATCGTGCGACCTCTAAGGCGCGAGGCGTCCGTCGCGCCGCAAGACTAGGCGCCCTCGTCGTATTCCGCCGAGATGTCCTTGCCGGTGTAATCCGGCATCAGGCCCGCCGCGACCAGGCTTATCACCGCGCAGGCGGCGATGTAGATGGCGATGGCATAGCCCGTGTGATAGGTGGCGAACAGCGCGGTCGCGATGAGCGGCGCCGGACCGCCGGCGATGACCGAGGCGAGCTGGTAGCCGAGCGACGAGCCGCTGTAGCGCAGGCGCGGCGTGAACGCCTCGGCAATCAGCGCGGCTTGGGGGCCGTATTGCATGTCGTGCGGGATGAGCGAGATGAAGACCGCAATGAACACGGCGGAAGGAATCGCGGTGTCCAGCATGCCGAAATAAAGGAAGCCGAAGAGCCCGGTCACCGCCGCGCCGATCAGGTACATCTTGCGCCGGCCGATTCGGTCGGAGATATGGCCCGCAAGCGGGATGGAGACGAACGACAGGCACGAGGCCGCGAGCACCGCGAAAAGAATGAAGTTCCGCGGCATCTTCAGCGTGTTGACGCCGTAGGCGAAGACGAAGGCGGTGAAGATGTAAAACGGCGCCTGTTCGGCCAAGCGCAGCAGGGCGCAAAGGATGATCTCGCGCGGCTGCTTCTTGACCACCTCGACGATCGGTGCCCGCTCGATCTTCTTCTCGTCGACGAGCTTCCGGAAGGTCGGCGTCTCGAGGATACCGAGCCGGATCCAGATACCGATGCCAATCAGGATAATGCTGAGCAAGAACGGCACGCGCCAGCCCCAGCCCAGGAAATCGGCACCCGACCAGGCGCTGAACGCGAGGATCGCGAGGTTCGCCAGGAACAGGCCGCACGGCACGCCGAACTGCGGCCACGAGGCGACGAGCCCGCGGCTGCCGTGGGTGCGCGACCATTCCATCGCGATCAGGACCGACCCGCCCCATTCGCCGCCGACGCCGATGCCTTGCAGCATGCGCAGCACGGTCAGGATGATGGCGCCCCAAATGCCGATCGATGCATAGCCCGGCACGAGCGCCACGAGGAACGTCGCGATACCCATCAACATCAGCGTGGCGATGAGCGTCGCCTTGCGGCCGATGCGGTCGCCGTAATGCCCGAAGATCGCAGCACCGATCGGCCGGCCTACGAAGCCGACGAAGTAGGTGGCGAACGCCGCCAGCGTCCCGGTCAACGGATCTTCGTTGGGAAAGTAGAGCTTCGGAAATACCAACCCGGCGGCGGTGCCGTAGATGAAGAAATCGTACCACTCGATGGTGGTGCCGACGGTTGCCGCGATCACCGCCTTGCGCAATTCCGCGCTATGTTGGGTATCCGAAAGCTGGTCGTATGTGGACGCGGTGGCCATGAGTTCAATCCTCCCTGCCTACCCCGACACTCCCCTGATGACCGGGGATTTTGCGGAATGATGCTCCAATTCAGCCCTAGGGACAAGCAGGTCTAAGGAGGCTTAGCGCCGTAAAGCGCGAGGCGGCCAGGCGTCCTCGGGCGGCGCGGACTCCGGCCTGGACGCCCTGCCCGGCTCCGTGGCACCTTCGAGCTCTTCGCGGGCGCCTAGGAAAGGGCCGAACATGACGAAGGCGGAAGGAATTTTGCGCATCGATACGGACGACGTGCGGGTCACCGAGTGGCGCTTCGCGCCGGGCGCGGAGACGGGTCCTCACCGCCACGACTACGACTACGTCGTCGTGCCGCTCACTCAAGGCAAGCTGCGCGCCGTCGCCGCGGCCGGCGAGAGCTTGGCCGATCTGGCGCCGGGTATCGCATATTTCCGCAAGGCAGGCGTGGAGCACAATGTGTTCAACGCCGGCAAGACGCCCATGGCCTTCGTCGAGGTCGAACTCAAGCGACAGCCCGGCTGAGCGCGGCTAGAGCTTCCGCGCGACGAGATCGATGAGCGCCGACATGCCGGCGTGACCGCGGCCCTCGTGGATCGCCTCGTCGTAGGCCCGGAGCTCGAGAATCTCCATGTCGGCGAAGCTCGCGCGCAGCATCTCCTCCGTGTAGAGGTTCTCGACGAACGGCGGGCCGCCGGTCTTGTACTCGAGCTGCTCGGGGCGGTAGCCGTGGAGGAGCAGAAGGCCGCCCGGCTTAAGGCACTTCTTGAGGCCCGCGAAGATGATGCTACGCAACGCCGGATCGGCGAATTGGATGAAGATCGCGACCGCCACCTCGAAACGCGCCTCCGGCCACGACCAGCGGGCGAGATCGGCCTTTTGCAACGCGAGATCCACCTTGCGCTCGGCCGCGAGCCGCCGCGCCTTGGCAAGCGCCTTCGGCGAGAAATCGAGCGAAAGCACCTTGAGCCCGCGCGCGGCGAGCCACACGCCGTTGCGGCCCTCGCCGTCGGCGATGGCAAGCGCGCTTTGACCCGCCTTGAGCAAATGCGCGTGCGCGGCAAGGAAGCGGTTCGGCTCTTTGCCGAAATAGTAGTCCTCGGCGGCGAAGCGCTCATTCCAGCGCTCGAGCTGCGGGTCGAGCGGTGCTTGCATCTTCATCTCCTCTCTCGCCGCACTCAACAAAAGCCGCGCTAGCGCACCATCGCCCGCACCGTCTCCACGATGCGCGCGCCGGGGCTATAAGCCGAGCTCGCTATGCGAGCCCAGACGCACGAGGTCCAAGGTGCCTTTGTCGGGCTTGCGGTAGATCAGAATGAGGTCGGGTCGCAAATGGCAGTCACGGTGATCCGCCCATTCACCGCCGAGCGCATGGTCGAAATACCTCCTGGGGAGCTGCTCGTCCCTCGCCAACATGGTTACCGCCGCCAAGAGTTCGCCGTCGAGACGTCCGCCGTATCGACCGGCTTTCTCGCGTCGGTAATCGCGCTTAAAGCGGGTCGTGTACCTAATCGTCCTCATGAAGGCTCGAGATCAATTTGCTCGGCGGGCCGACCGTCACCACTTCGTCGCGGCGCGCGGCCCGCATGGCCGCAATGGTCTTCTCGTTGGGCACCAGCGGCTCGAAGGGGAGCGCTTTCTCCTTGGCGATCTTCACCATCATCAGACGAAAGGCGTCGGACACCGTGAGTCCGATCGCGCGCAGCACGGCAGCGGCCTCGTTCTTGGTGCGCTCGTCGATTCGGGCACGAACCACGGAATTGGCGGTCATGATTGGTCTCCTTCGTGAGCTACAATGTAGCTCATAGTGGTCGGAGGTTCAAGCGCAGTTGGGAGAGAAGGCGCTAGCGCACCATCGCCCGCACCGTCTCGGCGATCCTCGCCGGCGAGACTTTGCACACCGCCTCGAGCGGCGGCGCGTAGGGCACCGGGATGCGCGGGGCGGCCAAGCGGCGGATCGGCGCCTTGAGCACGCCGAAGAGCTCCTCCGCCGCCACCGCGGCGATCTCGGCGCCGAAGCCGCCGGTCTCGACCGCCTCATGAACGATCAAGAGCCGTCCCGTGCGGCGCGCGGAGTGCAGCACCAATTCCTCGTCCCATGGATAGATCGTGCGCAGGTCGATGACCTCGACCGAGGGCCGCTCGGCCAAGAGCGCGAGCGCTGCCTCGACCGCGCGAAGGGCCCCCGACCAGGCGACGAGCGTCAGCTCGCTGCCCGCGCGCACGAGCCGCGCCTTGCCGAGCGGGGTGGGAGGGGCTGCCTCGTCGACCTCGCCCGTCACCCCCCACATGTCCTTGTGCTCCATGTAGACGACGGGATCGTCGCAGCGGATGGCGCTGCGCAATAGGCCGTAATTGTCGGCGGGAGTTCCCGGGCAGACGACGACGAGTCCCGGGATATGCGCGTACCAGCCCTCGAGCGACTGCGAATGCTGCGCCGCCGAGGAGCGCCACATGCCGATCGGCTGGCGCACCACGAGCGGCACGCGCCCCTGGCCGCCGAACATGTAGCGCGCCTTGGCCGCCTGGTTGACCAGCTCGTCGACCGCGCAGAGCGCGAAGTCGGCGAAGCGCATCTCGACCACCGGGCGAGTGCCCATGAGCGCCGCACCGACCGCGGCCCCCATGATGGTCGCCTCCGAGATCGGGGTGTCGACGATGCGCTCGCGCCCGAATTCCTCGACAAGGCCTTTGTACTGGCCGAAGACCCCGCCGCGCCCGAGGTCCTCGCCGAGCGCCCACACCGCGGGGTCCGCGCGCATCTCGGCCGCGAGTGCCGTCTTGCCCGCCTCGAGATAGCTCATCAGCGCCATCGTCCCGCTCCCACGTCCTGCACGTCGGCCCAGGCAAGCTCGGTCCCCGGCCAGGGTGCTGCGAGCGCCGCTTCGACCGCCGCGGCGATCTCGCCCCTCGCCTCCGCCGCGAGCGCTGCGAGCCTCGCCTCGGCGACGCCATTGAGGCCCAGGATCTCGCCGCAGCGCTTGATCGGGTCGTCCGCCTTTTTCGCCTCGAGCTCGGCGGCCGCGCGATAGAGGGCTGCATCGCTCGCCGTGTGCCCCTTCAAGCGATAAGTGCGCGCAAGCAGGAACTGCGGGCCAGCGCCCGCGCGCACGCGGGCGAGAAGCTCGGCCGCGCTCTCATCAACGGCGGCCACGTCGTTGCCGTCGACCGCGCGCGCCTGGATGCCGAGGCTCTCGGCGCGCGCCTCGGGACCGGGACCCGCGGAGACGGCGCGCGTGCGGGTCATCGCGGCGAAGCCGTTGTCCTCGCACACGAAGAGCACCGGCAATTCGAAGAGCTTGGCCCAGTTGAGGCTCTCGAGGAAGGGGCCGCGGTTCGTGGCACCGTCGCCGAAGAAGCAGACGACGACTCTCCGCTCGCCCTTGAGCTTGAGCGCGTGCGCGGCCCCGACTGCGATGGTGAGCCCTGCCGCCACCACACCGTTCGCCCCCAGCATGCCGACGCTGAAATCGGCGATGTGGAGCGAGCCGCCCTTGCCGTGGCAGGTCCCGGTGGCGCGGCCGAAGAGCTCGGCCATCATGGCGGCAGGGGAGGCCCCCTTGGCGATGGTGTGGCCGTGACCACGGTGCGTCGTCGTGATCAGGTCTTCGCGCCCGAGGTGGACGCAGACGCCGGAGGCGACCGCCTCCTGGCCGATCGAGAGGTGGACGGCGCCGGTGACTTGGCCGGCCTTGTGCGCCGCCTCGGCCGCCTCCTCGAAAGCGCGGATGCGGCACATCGTGCGGTAGTGCGCGAGCAGTCGCTCGACGTCGATGTTGGACCTCGGCGCCATCGCAGCATCCCCCCGTGACGCGGTTCCGAGCGATCTATAGTATCGCGCTGTAAATTAAGCAAATTTTGCCGTGGCGGCGATGGCAGTGCTGAGCGTCCCGACTCTGGTCATGGACAGCATCACGAAGCTCGCGGCGGACGCGGCTGGGAGCGTCGCCGTGGCCGGCTCCCACGGCGGCGTCTACGCCGCCTATCTCGCGGCCCGCGGCAAATTGCGCGGCGTCATCCTGAACGACGCGGGCATCGGGCTCGAGGAGGCGGGCATCGCCGGCCTCGGCTATCTCGATGCCCTCGCCATCGCCGCCGCCACCGTCGACTACCGCACGGCACGTATCGGCGACGGCGCCGACATGATCGCGCGCGGGACCATCAGCCGCGTCAACAGGGCGGCGGCAGCGCTCGGCTGCACGGTGGGCGAGCGCTGCCCTGCCTCTGCCGAGCGCATGCGCCGTGCCGAGCTCTCCAGCCGCGAGCCGCCGCCCTACGAGGAGGGCCGCTTCCTCCTCCGTCACCAGCGCGGCGGGCCCGAGGTATGGGGGCTCGATTCGAATTCCCTCGCCGAGCCCTCGGACACCGGTGCCGTTCTGGTCACGGGCTCCCACGGTGGGCTCCTGGGCGGCAAGCCCGAGAGCGCCATAGCTGTGGCCGCACGCGCCGCCGTCTACAACGACGCCGGCATCGGCATCGATCGCGCCGGTGTGTCGCGACTTCCGGTGCTCGCCGCGCGCGGCATCGTGGCGGCTACGGTGGCGGCGGCGACGGCGCGCATCGGCGAGGCGCGCTCGACTTGGGCGACGGGGCGCCTCTCCGACATGAACGAGCTCGCCCGGAGCCTCGGCGCAGAGATCGGCATGAGCGTGCCGGAGCTCGTCGATCTCGTCCTGCGCCACGCGCGCGCGCGTGGTCGGCCGTGATCGGGACAGCATGAGCCCTCAGGCGGCGTCCGTCGCCCGGAGGGCACCGCGCCGCTCGAGGCGGATGGCGAGCAGGAGCACGAGGAGCATCACGGCGGCCCCCGCCACATAAGGCCCGTTGTGGCCGGCGAGCGTAAAGACGGCTCCGGCGAAGGCGGGGCCGAGGATGCGCGCGAGGCTCGCGGCCGATTGAGAGATGCCGAGCACGCCGCCGCGCATGGTCTTGGCCGCCGCGAGAGAGATCAGGCTGCTGAGGGAGGGGTTGCTGGTGCCGCCGCCGTAGGCGACCAGCGCCATGGCGACGAGGAGAAGCGGCAGCGAGCGCGCGAATGGAATGAGTGCCAAGCCGAGGGCCAAGGCGAGCGCACGTTGGACCAGGAGGCGCTTCTCGCCGAAGGTCGCGGCGAGCCTGCGCATGAGCCCGCCTTGCACGATGACAGCGAGCACGCCCGCGTAAGCGAAGAGGTAGCCGTTCTGCGTCGCCCCCCAGCCGAAGACGCGCTCGGACCACATGGCGAAGGTCGCCTCGAGGCCGGCAAACGCGAAGCTCACCAGGAAGAACAGCACCACGAGGAGCCTGAGCTCGCCCCCGCGCCAGGCGGCGGCGAGAAGCGCGAAGCGTCCCGCGTGCGGCTTCAGGGCGGCCTCGCGTCGGGCCTCGGGGGCGAGCGACTCCCTGAGGAAGACGAGGGCGAAGACGAGGGCTGCAAGCGAGAGGGCCGCCGAGCTCAAGGCCGGCGCCACCACATGGGGATTGTGCGGATCGGCACCCGCGAGCACGCCGCCAAGCGCAGGGCCCACGATGAAGCCGAGCCCGAAGGCGGCGCCGATCAGTCCCATGCCTTGGGCCCGGCGCTCCGGCGGGGTCACGTCCGCGATATAGGCCTGGGCGGCGGAGATGTTGCCGGCCATGATGCCGGCGAGCGCGCGCGCCGCGAGGAGCTCGACGAGGCCGTCGGCATAGCCGGTCCAGACATAGGAGAGTGAGATTCCGGCGAGGCTCACGAGGAGGATCGGCTTGCGTCCGTAGCGATCGCTGAGCCAGCCCCAGGTGGGCGAGAAGACGAACTGCATGAAGGAGTAAATCGCCATCACCAGCGTCACCATCTCGGGGCCCGCCTGGAAGTGCTCCGCGTAGAAGGGAAGCAGCGGAATCACAATGCCGAAGCCGACAAGATCGACGAAGACGGTGAGAAAGATGGCGACGAGCGGGCTGAGACGATTCATCACGAGCTCTGACTTGTGCAACGACAAGCGGCGCCCCGCTTCGTGCGGGACCACATTTGCCTGCCAAAGATCGTGGCATTCGCGCCCTTAGGCAAGAGCGCCGCGAAGCCGAATCGCGCCCGCGCGGACTTCGCGGGCGAGATGCGTACCCTCTATGTCGTGGAATATGGCTCCGATCCGGCAATAGTCTCGAGAGTGCGGCCCATCGTGATGGGCGAGCTCAAGGAGCTGCAGACCATAGCGGGGGAGGCGAGGCGCTGCTCTTCCACGAAATCCCGCTCGACGGGCCCGCGCGTGCCGCCCGCCGCTACGCAGCACTCGGCGCCGCGAGCTGCAGGTGGTCTTTGCCAACTATCTCCGCCGCGACGATTTGGCGCGCGTCAGCCACGCTCCGGCACCCCTCTGAGAAGGGCGCCTCCCTCTCCCGCGAGCGAGAGAGGGAGAAAGGGCGCGAACGCCGATCTTAGCTCGAGCTCGAGCTCGAGCCCGTTCCCGAGAACGGCCATGTCGAGCCGCTCGGGCTTGACGTGGTCGAGGGCGCGGCAGGTGCCGCCGGCTGCGGTGCCGCCGGAGCGCTCGGTGCGGCGGCCGGGGCCGGCTTCGCGGCCGGAGCGGCGGGCGCCGGTTTCGGCGCTGGAGCGGCGACCGGCCTCGGCGCCGGAGCCGCGGGCGCCGGCCTCGGTGCCGGAGCAACGACGGGCCTTGGTGCCGGAGCAACGAACGGCTTTGGTGCCGGAGCAACGAACGGCCTTGGTGCCGGAGCAACGAACGGTTTTGGTGCCGGAGCGACGACGGGCTTCGGCGCCGGGGCGGCCATCGGCTTCGGTACCAGCACCTTGGCTACCTTCTTGGGCGCCGGCTTCTTGGCGCGCACCTTCGCCTTCGCGACCCGCTTCTTCGCTGCCGCCTTGCGGGGAGCGGCCTTGGCGCGGCCCTTCACCTTGCGCGCTCTCTTCGCCGCTACCCTCTTGCGGGCCGGCTTGCGCGCCGCGGCACGCCGAGTCCGCCGCGCGCTCGTGCGGCGCGCCGCCTTGCGGGCGGCCGGCTTCCTCGCGCGCGCCCGCTTCTTCGCTGTCTTTTTCCGACGGGTGGTCCTAGCCATCTTGAGCACTCCCTCGTTTGCGCGATTTATCGGTTTCCCTCGTCTTGTCGCAATTCCTCCACTAGATGACGCGAGTTGCGCCGGAAGTAAAGCTTGCTGACGAGTTCGCGCGCAACCGCTTGCGCGCGCACACGACGGACGGCGCGCGCCTCCGGGACGCGGACTCGATTTTTCAAGGCATCCTATTGATAACGCTGGACGATTTCTAGCCTTGCGCGGCCAGGCGGCGCACCGCGATCACGACCGGCTTGCCCTCGAGCCGGTGCTCGCGCCTGAAGGCGCCCTTGGCATCGGCCGAGAGC
>DASPPM010000149.1:0-13047 GCA_035625535.1 Alphaproteobacteria bacterium | reverse complement strand
CGCTCGTTACAGAGGGTCTCGATCTCCACCTCGTGTGCGCCGGCAGAGGCGACCAGCGCGAGGCGGTGCTGGGCAGGCTCGGCACGCGTGCGACCTGCCCGGGCCCTGTCGCCGTGGAGGAGCTCGCCCGACTCTATGCTTCGGCCGATCTCTTCGCCTTGCCCTCCCAGATCGAGGAGTCGGCGAATGTCGTGCTCGAGGCGCTCGCCTCGGGACTGCCCGTGCTCGTGACCCGCGAAGGCGGCATGGGCCGCGTCCTGGTCGAAGGCGAGACCGGGCTCACGCTCCCCGGCGGCGCGAGCGCCGCCTGGGCGGAGGCGATCGGGCTTTTGACACGCGACTCCCAGCGCCGCCTGCGCATGGCGCGCGCCGCCCGTCGCTATGCCGAGCAGCATTTGCCTTCCTGGGAGGATGTGCTCGCGGAAGATCTCCTTCCGCGCTGGCAAGAGGCCGCCGCCGGCGGCGCCTAGACTGCCGAAGGCCATGACGGCCCCTAGGCGCATTCTCGTCCTCGTGCCCCACCCTGACGACGAGGTGGTCGGCTGCGGCATCGCGGCGCGTCGGCAGACCCTCTCCGGCAAGCATGTGCTCGCTCTCTATCTCACCACCGGCGTGCCCGAGCGCGAGCTGCTTTGGCCGTGGCAGCGCCGGCATTACGAATCACTTGTCGCGGCCCGGCGGGCGGAGGCGGAGGCCGCCGCCGAGCTGCTCGGGATAATGCCGGCGGGCTTTCAGGACGTGCCCGCGCGCACGCTCAAGTCCCACCTCGCTTCTTCGCTCGCGCACATCGAGGCGACGCTGGCGGCGGAGCGTATCGGGGAGCTGTGGACACCGGCATTCGAGGGGGGGCATCAGGACCATGATGCGACGAACCTTTTGGCCTCGCGCCTGCGGCACCGTCTTCCCGTCATCGAGTTTCCGGAATACCACTTGGCCGGAGGTCGGGTCGCGAGCCAGCGCTTCCTCGCCGCCAGCGGGGAGGAGCGGCACCTGGTCCTCACCCACGCGGAAGCGGCCTTGAAGCGCCAAGCCTTGGCACTCTATCGCTCGGAGCGGCGCAATCTCGCGCACGTGCGCTGCGAGAGGGAGTGCCTGCGTCCGCTCGCCCTTTACGATTACGCGCGCGCGCCGCATGTGGGCCGCCTCTTCTACGCCCGCTTCCAATGGGTCCCCTTTCGCCATCCGAGGGTCGACTTCGACCCGCCCGCGCGCGTCTATTCGGCACTCGCGCGCTTCGCCGCCGAGACGAGCGCCTCGGCCGAAAAGCCGACGGAGGTTGCCGAGCGTTGACCGGCACTCCCAATCCTGCAACATCGCCGGTCGGGTTCGACGCGAGGCGAGCCTCGCGGAGGCAAGAGAGGAGCACCGTGCCATGTTGAGGAAAGGCTTCAAGCAGTATCTCGCCGAGGCCAATGCGGTCATCGAGACCGTGTCGGTCGCGGATGCGCGGAACCTCCACGCGGCGGGCGACGCTGTCTTCGTCGACGTGCGCGAGGGTGCTGAGCATGCCCAGGGCCACATCCCCGGCTCGATGAGCGTACCGCGCGGATTCCTCGAATTCATCGCCGACCCGGAGGCGCCGATGCATAATCCGGTGCTCTCCTCGGGCAAGCGCCTGGTGCTCTATTGCGCGTCGGGTGGCCGCTCGGCGCTTGCCGCCAAGACGCTCCGCGACATGGGCATCGCCAATGTCTGCCATATGGCGGGCGGATTCGGCGCCTGGGTAGAGGCGGGCGGCCCGGCCGAGCGCTGAGCATTGCGCCCACGGCGCGACAAGCGAGATTGGCTCAGGGACGCAAAGGATAAGGAAAGGGTGCGAGGGTTTTGCCTTGCGCCCTGCGCGCAGCCTTGGCGTCCCCTGCATGGCGGGCTCGTGATGATCGAGACACCGCTCAGCCGTTTTCCGCCTCTTTTTTGTCTCGATACGCCTTCGCGCGCCGCATGGGCCGGAATTTATATGAATATGCGCGGCCGCATGGCACGGCGGCAATGCTCGGCGATATGTAGCGAGCGCATGGCCGCGCGGCCGCGAGTCCCGAAAATTGTCGCCGAGTTGTCACCCCTCTCCGCCCCGGACCCTCTTAGATATTAGCCATCCCATCTGCTGCTGCCTCCACATCGTCCCGGCCTTCGCCGGAGCATGTCAACGCATTGCGCGGAGGTTTAAGCCATGACAAAAGCTTATGCCCTTCTGAGTGCTGGAATTCTGCTCACCGCACTCTCGGTCCCGGCTCACGCTCAAGTCAGAGTGCCCTGTGCCGAGCGCGCGCAGGTCGTCGACGCCCTGCAACACGACTTCGCGGAGACGCAGGTCGCCTCCGGCCTCACGCCCGCTGGACAGCTCCTCGAGATCTTCGCCTCGGATAAAGGCACCTGGACCGTCATTCTGAGCCTGCCCACGGGCAAGTCCTGCATGATCGCGAACGGCGATGCGTGGAATTCGGAGAAGAAGCCGAGCCTGACGTCAGGCAAAGGCGCTTGATTGTGCTCGAGCCGCGCGCCGCCGACGGATGGCCGTGCCGCAGGAACCACGCGCCGCCGCCCCTTGGGACGCGATCGCGCGCCTCAACGGGCGCGCGCTTACTTGCGCCGCGGGTCGAGCGCGTCGCGCAAGCCGTCGCCCAAGAGATTGAAGGCGAGCACGGCGAGGAAGATCGCAACCCCCGGCCACAGCGCCATCCAGGGCGCCTGCTCGAGGAAGTTCTTGGCGGTGTTGAGCATGCTGCCCCAGCTCGGCGCCGGCGGCTGCTGGCCCAGCCCGAGGAAGGAGAGGCTCGCCTCGGCGATGATCGCCTGGGCGATGGCGAGGGTCGCCTGCACCATGAGGGGCGGCAGGATATTGGGCAGGATGTGGCGCAAGATGATGCGCGAATGCGGGTTGCCGAGCGCCTTCGCGGCCTCGACGTAATCCTCGACCTTGACCGCGAGCGTCTGCGCGCGCGTGAGGCGGATGAAGATCGGCATGGCCGAGATGCCGATCGCGATCATCGCGTTGGTCAGACTCGGGCCCAGGAAGGCCGCAAGCGCTATCGCGAGGATGAGGAAGGGACAGGCAAGCATCGCGTCCGTGATGCGCATGAGGAGGCCGTCGATCCAGCGCCCGGCATAGCCCGAGACGAGGCCGATCGGCACGCCAAGGCCGAGTGCGATCACCACCGAGACGACGCCCGCGAGAAGCGAGGCGCGCGCGCCGTAGATCACGCGGGCGAGCACGTCGCGTCCGATCTCGTCGGTGCCGAAGAGATGCTGGAGGCCCGGCGCCTTGCGTACCGCGAGGAAGTTGGCGGCGAGCGGATCGTAGGGGCTGACGAGGGGGGCGAGGACCGCGACGGCGACGAAGAAGATCACCACGACGGCGCCGAACACGGCGCTCTTGCGCTGCACAAGGCGGCCGAGTGCCGCTCTGAGCGGGCCGCGCTCGGCGAGCTCGGCGCTGCCTGAGGCGATCGCGGTCACGCTCGCCGCCCCCACGATCTCAGGCGCGGATTCACCAGGAAATAGGCGAAATCCGCGGTGATGTTGAGAAAGATGTAGATCGTCGCGGTCACCAGCACCACGCCCTGCACCACCGCATAGTCGCGGTTGAACACGGCGTCGACGATGAGCTTGCCGAAGCCCGGGATGGTGAAGATCTGCTCCGTCAACACGGCACCCGACAAGAGCTGACCGAACTCGAGCGCGCCCAAGGTAATCACCGGGATGAGCGCGTTGCGCAGACTGTGGTGCAGCACGACGGTGCGCTCGGTGAGCCCCTTGGCGCGCGCGGTGCGCACGTAATCCGAGCTCAGCACCTGAAGCATCGCGCTCCGCGTGTGGCGCATGATCACCGCCGCGACCGCGTTGCCGAGCACGAAGGCGGGCATGATGATGGTGCGCAGGTTCTCGCCGAGATTCTCGCTGGGCGGCACGAAGCCCGAGGCGGGCAGCCAGCCGAGGTCGACCGAGACGAGAAGGATCAGCATGATGCCAAGCCAGAAGTTGGGCGTCGAGAGTCCCCAAAGCGCCAGCACGTTGGCCGCGTAGTCGATCGCGCTGCCGTTCTTGACCGCCGAGAGGATGCCGGCCGGGATGCCGATGAGAAGGGCGATGAGAAAGGCGATGCCGCCGAGCTCGAGCGTCACCGGCAGCTTCTGCAGCACGAGGGCGCCGACCGGCATCTTGTTGCGCAGCGACTGGCCGAGGTCGCCGTGGAGCGCGTCGTCAATCCAGTAGTAGTAACGGATCGGAAAGGGCTCGTCCAAATGGTACTTCTTGTGGAAATAGGCGATCACGTTGGGGTCGCGATCCTCGCCCGCGAGTGCGAGAGCCGGATCGCCCGGCAGGAGTTGCTGCAGCCCGAAGATGATGATCGAGACGAAGAAGATCGTCGGGACCGCGATCAACAGGCGGCGGATGAGGAAGACGAGCATGGCTTCTAGGGCGAGCTTCGAGGCGGGCGAGGGGGAGGTGCCGGGGACAGCGCCTCCCGCCCCTTCTACTCGAGAGCGAGGCCCACGGTGCGGATGAGGCCGTCCGGATAAGGCGTGAAGCCCACGAGCTGCTTGGTCATGCCGTAAATCCACTTGCGCTGGAAGAGGTAGATGATCGGCCGGTCCTTCTCGATGAGGATATCGGCCGCCTTTTTGTAGGCCGCGTAGCGCGCGGCAGGGTCGTTCGTCGATCGCGATTCGTCGAGCGCCTTGTCGACCTCCGGATTGCAGTAATGCCCGTCATTCAAAGGCCCGTTGCAGGCGACGAAGGTGTAGAGATTGCCGTCTGGATCCGTGCGCCCGCTCCAGCCGATGTAATAGGCCTCGAAGTCGCCCCTGTGGGCGCGGTCGAGCGAGGTGGCGAACTCGACGGATTGGATGCGCAGGTCGATGCCGGCCTCCTTGACCATGGCCTGGAGCACTTGCGCACCCTGCTGGTCCTCCTGGGTCGTCGGCACCATGAGGTTGACGACGAGGTCGGGATGCCCGGCCGCCTTGAGCAGCTCCTTCGCCTTCTCGACGTTGCGCTGAGGCACGGGAAATTCCTTGATGTAATAGGGATTGCTGACCGGCTCCCATTGGTTCCCCGCCGTGAACTCGCCGCTGAAGACGACCCGCGGGATGGCGTCGTGGTCGATCGCGAGCTCGAAAGCCTCGCGCACCCGCGCGTCCTTGCCGAGCGGATTGTCCGCCTTGGGACCGTTGGCGAGATTGATCGTGATGCCCTGATAGGCAAGCGATGAGATCGTCGCCGTCTCTAGCTTCGGGTCCTTGCGCAGCGTGGCCAAATCCGTGGATGCCACGCGCTCGATGAGGTCGAGGCTGCCGGACTGGAGATTGGCGAGCCGGACCGCGTTGTCGATGATCGGCCGGTATTCGATCCTGTCGATGTGGACCGTGTCCTTGTTCCAATACTTGTCGAACTTGTCGAGCACGATGCGGTCCTGCGCCACGCGCTCGACGAATCTGAAGGGGCCGGCACACACCGGGTGCGTCCCGAAGTTGGCACCATCGTCCTTCGCTGCCTTGGTTGAGAGGATCATGCCGGCACGGTCGGTGAGGGCCGCGAGGAGCGGCGCAAACGGCTTCGCGAGGTTGAGACGCACCGTATGCGCGTCGACCACGTCGATGCTCTGAATGGCGCCGATCTCGGTCTTGCGCGTCGAGCCCTGCATGCTCAGATGGCGCTCGAGGCTGAACTTGACGGCGTCCGCATCCATGGGCGTTCCGTCCTGGAAGAGCACGCCCGCGCGCAGCTTGAGCGTGAGCGCTTTGTTGTCGGCCGACCATTCGTAGCCGGTCGCGAGCTGCGGCACCACCTTGAGATCGGGGCTGATGTCGAAGAGCTTGTCGCACAGGCTCGCGAACACGATGCGGCCCACGAAGGTGCGCGCGAGGGTGGGGTCGAGGACGTCCGGATCCTCGGCGAGTCCGATCCGCAGCGTCTTGGCAGAGGTGGTGCTCACGAGTGCTGCCGCAAGCACCGCCGCGGTCGCGATTCTGGTGATCCAGCGCATGATCCGCCTCCCTGTTTATTTGCCTTCGCTCCTCAGCCGCCGGCCCCGCTTTGCGTAAAATGAGCCTGCAGCCGCTCGAGCCGCGGGTTGGGCGGCTCGTCCTCCGGGCGGGGAATGAGCTCGTCCGCCGCTGGAATCTCGCGCCAGAAATGGCACGCCGTAAAGTGCCCTTGGCCGTCGTCCGCGAAGACGGGCGTTTCCTCGCGGCAGCGCTGCTGCGCGTAAGGACAGCGGGTGTGAAAGCGGCAGCCCCGGGGTACCGCGAGCGGACTCGGCACGTCGCCCTCGAGAATCATGCGCTGCCGGCCGCTCCGCGGCTGAGGCAGCGGGATGGCGGAGAGCAGCGCCTGGCTGTAGGGATGGCGCGGCTCGGCGAAGAGGGCTGCGGTGGGGGCGAGCTCGACGATCTTGCCGAGATACATGACCGCGATGCGATGGGCGATGTGCTTCACCACGGCGAGGTCATGGGCGATGAAGATGAAGCCGAGTTCGAAACGGACCTGGAGGTCCTTGAGCAGATTGACGACCTGGGCGCGCACGGAGACGTCGAGCGCGGAGACGGGCTCGTCGCAGACGAGGAGCTTCGGCTCGACCGCAAGCGCGCGTGCGATGCCGATGCGCTGGCGCTGGCCGCCGGAGAACTCGTGCGGATAGCGCCGCGCATGGCCGGGGAGCAGGCCGACGAGGCGAAGGAGCTCGGCGACCCGCTCCTTGCGCGCCTTGCCGCGGCTCAGGCCATGGATGGCGAGCGGCTCGGCCAGCATCTCGGCAACGGTCATGCGCGGGTTGAGCGAGCCGTAGGGGTCCTGGAAGACGATCTGCATCTCGCGCCGCAAGGCCCGCATCTTCTCCCCCGAGAGGCCGAGGATGTCGCGGCCCTGGAAGCGGATGGCGCCGGCATCGGGATCAAGGAGGCGCAGCACCAGCCGGCCCGTGGTCGATTTGCCGCAGCCGCTTTCGCCGACGAGCGCCAGCGTCTCTCCGGGCGAGAGGCCGAAATCGATGCCGTCGACGGCCTTGACCGTGCCGCGCGCGCGGCTGAAGAGGCCGGAAGCGTGGCGAAAGTGCTTGACGAGGCCCTCGACCTCGAGGAGGGGGGCTGCGCTCGTCGCGCCAACTCCGGCAGGGCCTCGCGCGGTCATCACGCTCGCTCCCTGAGCGGGGCCTTGAGGCAGGCGGCGAAATGGCGTGCCTGGAGCTCGCGCAGGGGCGGCTCGCCCCTGCGGCACTCGGCGTCGGCGAAGGGGCAGCGCGGATGGAAGGAGCAGCCTTGCGGCAATGAGAGCGGGTTCGGCACCGTGCCCTCGATGGTGGCGAGGCGCGCCTTGTCGTGATGGAGCTTGGGCAAGGCACCCAGGAGCCCGATCGTGTAGGGATGCTGCGGCTCGGCGAAAAGCGCCTCGACGGGCGCCCGCTCGACGATCTTGCCGGCATACATGACGGCGACCTCTTGCGCGAACTCGGCGATGACGCCGAGGTCGTGGGTGATCATGACGATGGCGGTGCCGAATTCGGCATGCAGCTCGCGCATGAGGTCGAGGATCTGGGCCTGGATGGTGACGTCGAGGGCGGTCGTCGGCTCGTCGGCGATGAGGAGCTTGGGGCCGCACACGAGCGCCATGGCGATCATGATGCGCTGGCGCATGCCGCCCGAGAGCTTGTGGGGATAGTCGTCATAGCGCGCTTCGGCCGCCGGGATGCGCACGCGGCGCATCATCTCGATCGCGCGCGCGCGCGCCTCGCCGCGGCCGACTTTCCTGTGGCGCTGGACCGCCTCGGCGATCTGGTCCCCCACGGTGAAGGCGGGGTTGAGCGAGGTCATCGGCTCCTGGAAGATCATCGAGATCTGGTTGCCGCGCAGCTCCCTGAGCTCGGCGCGGGAGAGCCGCAACAGGTCCTGGCCCTGGAAGATCACCTCCCCGCCGGCGATCCGCCCCGGCGGAGAGGGGATAAGCCCCATGATCGAGAGCGAGGTGACGCTCTTGCCGCAACCCGACTCCCCGACGAGGCCGAGCGTGCGGCCGGCCTCGAGCGCGAAGCTCACCCCGTCGACCGCGCGGTAATCGCCTTCCGTGCTGGCGAAATAGGTCTTGAGGCCGCGCACCTCGAGGAGTGGGGCGGCAAGCGCCTCGCTTTGCCCGTGCCGCTCGCCGCCCAGCTCGACCATCGCGGCTCAGCCTTTGCGCGCCGCTTGGCGGCGGGCGAGCTCGGCGTCGATGACGGCGCGGTCGTAGATGCCGGCCGGGTTGATTTGGCTCGGCAGGAAGGCGAGGAAGGGCTGGAAAATCTCCTTGCTCACCTCGTGGAGACGGCGGAGCTCGATGAGCGGCTCGGGGTGATCGTCGACCCTGAGATCGAGGCTCGGGTAGCGCTCCGTCGTGTAGATGCGGAGCGCCGCCGACTGCTTGCCGCGCTTGTCCCCGCCCGCCGCCTGGCCGGCGTCAAGCGCCGCGAGCAGGCGCTCGGCGAAGGGAAGACGGACGTGCGCCTCATAGGCCGCGGCCGTATCGTCCACCACCCGCTCGCCCGCCAGCATGTTGCCCGCGACCGAATAGCCCGGGCCAGCGCGTGCCCCGCACCAGCCGATGCAATTCCGCCCGCTGTGCTGGGCGATGCGGCCGCGACGGTCGATCAGGTGGAGCTGGCGATGCTCGCGGCCCTCGTCGGCGCCGACGAGGCGGCGCACGATCTCCTGAGGCTCGACCTCGGCCGCGAGAAGCTCGAGGCCGAGCGGTCCGAACAGCGGATTGATGAGGGCCTGGGTGGCGAGCGCCCCGACCCCGCTCCGCGCATGGGGGCAGAGCGCGCCGACGGCGAAGAAGCGGGTGGTGACGGCGACGCCGAAAGCACCGGTTTCCGGGTCGTGCGCCACGATCGACCAGGTCATGGAGGCCTTCTCTTTCGTCCGGCTCCGCCGGCGGAGCCAAGCGCAGAAGCGGCCTACCTTGCCCCAGGCCCGGTGCTCGCGCAAACACTTATCGCGGCACCGCCGCCGCGCGCGCCCGCATAAGAGCGGGCCGGCCAGGTTGCCCCGGCCGGCCCGCCAATTCCGCGACGATGGCTTGCCCGCCCCTCGTCTCAGGCAGCGCTCGCCTCAGCCTCGCCCTGCACCTCGCCGCGCAGGAACTCCTGCACGCTCATCGACTTCGGCTTGAAGGCGCGCTCCAAGACCGGGACCGACTTGTGGGGATCGGCCTTGCCGCACATGAAGATGTCGAAAGCCGCGAAGCCGCGCTCGGGCCAGGTGTGGACGCTGATGTGCGATTCCGCGAGCACCGCCACCCCCGACACGCCGCCGTTGGGCGAGAAGTGATGCAGGTGGATGTGGAGCAGCGTCGCGTCCGCGGCCTCGACCGCCTCCACGAGCGCGCGCTCGATGTAGGGCACGTCGGTAAGGTGCTCGGCCCCGCTCAGATCGAGGATCAGATGGGTGCCGGCGAACGTCCTGCCGTTGCGCGTGACGAAGTAGTCCTTCGGCGCAAATTCGTTGGACTGGGCGAATGCCGGGGTTGCACCGGTCGCGGTTCTGGACAGGTCGGGCGTAACCGCTGGCGCCGATGCCTTCGCCGTGCGCTGCGCGCGCCCCAAGTCCATCCCCAATTTGAAGCGAGTGGTCATGAGATCACACCCCCAAACCAGAAGATGTCTCGGTAAGCACGAGATTGTTTGGCGATATGAGGCAAGTCGACCCGGAATGCAATAAAAAATTCACCTGGAGCCCAATTTTTTCCGGCTCCCGCCCCGGGCCGACGAGCAAGCCCGAGCCTTGGGGAGCGTGCCGGACGCAAGTGCTGGGCGGTAAGGCCACTTCCGGGAGCAACCGTTCTCGGGCATGATAGGAGAGGGACGACGGGCTTTCCCTCGAGCCCAGGAGGTGAGCGATGAGCCAGGTACTGCGCAAAGCCAGCGATGACGAAGGGCTTCTCCTCAACCGCATGCAGCTTCCCTTCGAGCTCGACGCCGGGATCGCCGCGCGGGCGGCGATCGGGCTCATCGTGCTCGCGACCGACCATACCATCGAGCACGAGTGGCGCCGCATGCTCTCCTTGGAGGGCGTCGCCTTCTACGAGAGCCGCATCTACAACTCGAGCCAGGTGACGCCGGAGACGCTCAAGGAGATGGAGGCGGGCCTCTCGACCGCCGCCGGCCTGATCCGCCCGGGCGAGCGACTCGACGTCATGGCCTACGGCTGCACCTCGGGGGCCATGGTCATCGGCGAGGAGAAGGTGTTCCAGCGCCTGCGCGAGGCGCGGCCGGGCATTCCCTGCACCACCCCGATTACCGCCGCACTCGCCGCCTTCAAGGCGCTCGCTGTCTCGCGCGTCGCCCTCCTCACGCCTTATATCGACTCGATCAACCGCATGATGCGGCGCTACATCGAGGAGCGCGGCGTCGCCGTGCCGGTCATGGGCTCCTTCAACCACGAGAACGACAACGAGGTCGCGCGCATCACGCCCGCCTCGATCGAGAGCGCCGTGCTCGAGCTCGGCCGCCATCCGGCCGTCGATGCCGTCTTCGTCTCCTGCACCAGCCTGCGCGTGGCCGAGCACGTGGCGGCGATGGAGGCGAAGCTCGGCAAGCCCGTCACCGCGAGCAACCATGCCATGGCCTGGCACAGCCTGCGCCTTGCCGGCTACCGCGATAGAGTGCCGGGGTTCGGAAGGCTCCTCGAGGCCTGACGACGGACGACGGATGACGGACGACGGAAGGAAGCAGATCAGGCGGCCGGTCTTTGCTTGAGGCTTCCGTCTACCGTCCTCTGTCTTCTGCCGTCTGAGCCGTAGCGCTCAATCCCCAGCCCCTCGGCCGGGTGCTCGCTCTTGCGCCCGGCCATGAGGTCGACGAGGATGCGGCTCGATCCCGCCGACATGGTCCAGCCCATATGGCCCTGCCCGGTGTTGTACCAGAGCCCCTCGAGCGGCGAGGGGCCGATGATGGGCGGGCCGTCGGGCGTCATCGGCCGCAAGCAGGACCAATAGCTCGGCTTGGAGAAATCGACGCCCCGGGGGAAGAGCTCGCGCGCCACCGCCATCATGGTCGCGAAGTCCGCCGGCTTGTGGCTGTTGTCATAACCGGAGAAGTCCGCCGTTGCGGTCATGCGCAGGCGGTCGCCCATGCCGCAATAGGCGACGAGCGAGCCCTCGTCGACCCCGCCGACGGTGGGGGCCAGCTTGGGCTCGATCGGGAGGGTGAGCGAGAAGCCCTTGACCGGGTAGACGGGGAGCTGGAGCCCGGCTGAGCGCGCGAGGAGCGAGCTGTAGCTGCCGAGCGAGAGGACATAGGCATCGCCGCTCATGGTGCCGCGCGCGGTCACCACGCCGGCGAGCTTGCCGCCACTCGTCTCGAGCCCGCGCACCTCGCAGCCGAGCTCGAACTTGACGCCCATGCGCCTGCACGCTTGCGCGAGCTGCACGGTGAAGGCCTGGCAATCCCCGCTGCCGTCGTTCGGGCAATAGACGGCACCCGCGATCTTCCCCTCGATCGGCTTCAAGGCCGGCTCGATCTCGACGCAGCGCTTGGCATCGATGATCTCGACACTCTGCCCATGGTCCTTCATGAGCGTCATGTTCTGCACTCCTTGGGCGAAGTGCGCAGGGTCGCGATAGAAGAACAAGAGCCCTTTCCTGTACTGGTGATAGCGGAGGCCCTCGGCGGCGGCGATCTCCTCAAGCTTCGCCTGGCTGTAGCGGCAGAGGGCGAGTTTGACGAGCGTGTTGGCCCGCGCGCGCTCGGCCGTGCAGGCGGCGAGGAACTTGAGGCCCCAAATCCAAAAATGCGGATCGAGGCTGAAGTGCATGCGGTAGGCGAGATCCCGCTGCCAGATCGACTGCACGAGCAGCTTCGGCGCACGCGGCGAATTCCAGGTGAAGGAGTGGCCGGGAGCGATCAGGCCGGCGTTCGCATAACTGGTCTCGGCAGCCGCCTCGTTCTGGCGGTCGAGCACCACAACCTCATGGCCGGCCTTGGCGAGATAATAGGCCGTGGTGACGCCGACGACGCCTGCTCCCATCACGATCGTCTTCATGGCACGCGATCCCCCGTTCGCCGTTGGCCCCGATCCTATGCGATGGTGCCGGCCTTGCAAAGGCTGGCAAGCGGGGTGCTCGGCTCCTAGGATGCGCGCACGGCCATGGCAGGGAGGCGAAATGGCGGGGCGCGGGACGCTCTTCCTCGTGGTGGGACCGAGCGGGGCCGGCAAGGATGCGCTCATCGCGGCGGCGCGCGCCGCCCTCGCGCACGACCCGAACTTCCTCTTTCCGCGCCGTCTCATCACGCGCCCCGCCGAAGCGGGCGGGGAGGACCATATCGCGCTTTCGCCAGCCGCATTCGAGGCGGCCGCGGCCGAAGGCGCCTTCAGCCTCCACTGGCGCAGCCACGGGCTCGGCTACGGCATCTCGAAGCAGCTCGAGACGGCGCTCGCCGCGGGCCGCAACGTCGTCGTCAACGTCTCCCGTAGCGTGGTCGGCGAGGCGCTAAAGCGGCTCCAGCCGGTCAAGATCATCCTGGTCATGGCGCCCGTGCCGGTGCTCGCCGAGCGCCTGGCCGCGCGCGGACGCGAGTCCGCGGCCGAGATCGCCGAGCGGCTCGCGCGCGCTTCCTATGCGGAACCTTCCGGCCCCGACGTGATCAGAATCGAGAATGCCGGCGCGCTCGCGGAGGCGGTCGCGGCGTTCCTCGCGGCCTTGCGCGCGGGCGGCTAGAGCAGTCTTACTCTCAGTGGGATCGCCACCCCCTCACCCACCCCGGATCAAGTCCGGGGTCGGCTTCGCCTCGCCAACCCTTCGCAACCCTCTCCCCCTTCAAGGGGAGAGGGTAGGGTGAGGGGGCGCTACCATCACAATGGGATAGTCTCTAGTGTCGCCTGCGAGCGCGGCTGCTGCAGGCGCGCTCGGTCAATTGCTGCTGGAGGCCGCCTTGAGATTGTCGACGCGGATCTGGAGCTCGTGGAGGAGCCCATCGAGCCCCTCGCGCTGGATCACGGAGGCGAACTCCTGGCGCTGCGTGAGCGCCATGCTGATGCCTTCGACCACCACGTCGATGATCTTCATGTGGCCTTGCAT
>DASPPM010000148.1:0-10307 GCA_035625535.1 Alphaproteobacteria bacterium | reverse complement strand
AGGACACTCGATATGCAGAGCCGCCGTCCAATCACCCGTAAGCCCGCTATGAAAGCCTCTACGCCGATCGACAAGTGCTGCACCGCTGTTCGCAGCACCCTGCGATATCTCTTCCTTGCAACCGCGGTCTTTGCCACACCTGCGGCCAGGGCGGATGAGAGCCAGCTCGTTTCCGACACAGGCATCCATGGTCCGACGCTCGTGTTTGACTGGCCGGCCGTGGAAATAGGAATAGGCTCCTACGAGGCAGGCCCGACCGGGCTCACCATCTTTCGATTTCCCAACAAGGCAACAGCAGCGGTCGACGTCCGCGGCGGCGCACCGGGCACCGTCAACACGGACCTATTGCGCCTTGGCTACGCCCGCCCCTTCGTCGACGCGGTAGTTTTTTCGGGCGGCTCGGCCTATGGCGAGGAGGCCGTCACGGCCGTGATGACCGGCCTCAAGGACGACGGTGTGCGCAGCGGCGACTTGAACAACATCGGGCTCGCCGCAGGAGCCATAATCTACGATTTTCTTGGGCATCGGTTGAATGAGATCTACCCGGACAAGCGCCTCGCCTTGGCCGCCTTGCACGATCTGCGGCCCGGCGTGTTTCCGCTGGGCGCGCAAGGTGCTGGGCGCATGGCGATGCAAGGCGGCTTCTTCGGCTGTGGCGCGCACTCGGGTCAGGGTGGCGCCTTCCGGCAAATCGGCGATACGAAGGTGGCCGCCTTCGCGGTCGTCAATGCGTTCGGGGCCATCACCGACCGTGATGGGCGCATGGTCAGTTGCCATCGTGATCCGGCCTGGGGCGATTTGGTGAAAACCTCCGATCTCTTGGCACGCGCCGCTGAGAGGGCTGCAGCGGCGCCGTCGGGCCCCACGCGCAATACGACGATTAGCCTGGTCATCACCAACCGCAAGATGGGGCCCGCCGATCTGCAGCGGCTCGCGGTGCAGGTCCACACCTCCATGGCACGGGCAATCCAACCGTTCTCGACCTATGAGGATGGCGATACGCTGTTCGCCGTGAGCACGCAAGAAGTCGGCGCGCCGGATATGCGACCGACGCTTGGCGCAATCGATTTCATCGCCGCCGAGACGATGTGGGACGCGATTCTCGCCAGCGTGCCGAACGAGCCCGCCTCGCCGCCCGCTCCGGAAGCGACCCTGGCGCCGGAGCGGTTGGTCGGCCTAAGCGGCCGCTATCGCATGGGCCCCAACGCCGTGTTGGAGATCAAGCTCGAGAACGGCAGCTTGACGGTGCGTCTCGAGGGACCCCGGTTCTTCGATCTGGGGCCTCAGCCGACCTTGCTCCATGCCACCTCCGCCACGGCGTTTCACGTGGAAGGTCGCTATGGAACCGGTTTGACCTTTCTCACCGGGGCGGACGGCAAGGCGACCGGCCTAACCGTCAATCCCGGACGCTGGGCCCAGCAAGGCGAACGCCTGCCCGATTGATGCCGCACCCACGCAGAGGAGGCGCGCAGGCGCTCGCGCGCGGGCGCCCTCGCCCGTCGGCAGGCACCGCCGACACTTGCGGTACCCCCGACTTCGCGCTTAACAGCCGGTAAGGCGACGGGCTATGCTCAGGGGGATGCAGCAGGCCAACGCCCGCTGCTGCGGGCACACGGTCCTCTCTTGGGCGACCTCTTAGCCGAAAAGACGAACAAGCCATGGACGCGACAGGCGGGAAACGCACCATCACCGTGACCGACGAGGAGGTGCTGCTCATGCACGCCTCGGGCCGGCCGGGCAAGATCGAGATCCAGCCGACCAAGCCGCTCACCACGCAACGCGACCTCTCGCTCGCCTACTCGCCGGGGGTGGCGGTGCCCTGCCTGAGGATCGCGCGCGATGCGACGCTCGCCTACGATTACACGGCCAAGGGCAACATCGTCGCGGTCATCACCAACGGGACGGCGGTTTTGGGCCTGGGCGATCTGGGCGCGGTCGCCGCCAAGCCGGTGATGGAGGGCAAGGCCGTCCTCTTCAAGCGCTTCGCCGACGTGGACGCCATCGATCTCGAGATCTCGACGCGCGAGGTCGACGAGTTCGTCAATTGCGTGCGCTTCCTCGGCGCCAGCTTCGGCGGCATCAACCTCGAGGACATCAAGGCGCCCGAATGCTTCATGATCGAGGAGCGCCTGCGCACCCTTCTCGACATCCCGGTCTTCCACGACGACCAGCACGGCACCTCGATCATCGTGGCGGCGGGCTTCATCAACGCCCTCGAGTTGACCGGGCGCAAGCTCAAGAACGCGCGCCTGGTGGTGAACGGCGCCGGCGCCGCGGCGATCGCCTGCGCCGATCTCCTCGTCCGCATGGGCATGCCCAAGGAGCACATCATCCTTTGCGACAGCAAGGGCGTCATCTACCGCGGCCGCCGCGAGGGCATGAACCAGTGGAAATCGGCCTATGCGGCCGAGACCAAGCTGCGCACGCTCGGCGACGCACTCGCCGGCGCCGACGTGTTCTTCGGCCTCTCGGTCAAGGACGCGGTCGACCAGGCGATGATCGCAACCATGGCGAAGCGGCCGATCGTCTTCGCCATGGCCAACCCGGACCCGGAGATCACGCCCGAGGCCGTTCTCGCCGTGCGCAAGGACGCGGTCGTGGCCACCGGCCGCTCGGACTATCCCAACCAGATCAACAATATTCTCGGCTTCCCTTACATCTTCCGTGGGGCGCTTGACGTGCGCGCCTCCACCATCAACGACGAGATGAAGATCGCGGCGGCCTATGCGCTCGCCAAGCTCGCGCGCGAGGACGTGCCCGACGAGGTGGCGGCCGCCTATGCGGGCGAGCGCCTGCGCTTCGGACCCCACTACATCATCCCCACCCCCTTCGACCCGCGCCTCATCGTCGCGGTGCCGACGGCGGTGGCGCAGGCGGCGATGGACTCGGGTGTCGCGCGCCGGCCGATCATCGATCTCGAGGGCTACAAGCGCGAGCTCGCCGGCCGCCTCGACCCGCTCGCCTCGAGCCTGCAGTTCATCTTCGAGGCGGTGCACGCGCGGCCGCGGCGCATCGTCTTCGCGGAAGGGGAGGAGGAGCGCGTCATCCGCGCCGCCCTTGCCTTCCGCAACGCCGGCTTCGGCGTGCCCGTGCTCGTCGGCCGCGTCGAGCGCGTGCGCGAGACGATCGTACAGAACGGGCTCGAGGCGGCGGAGGAGCTCGAGGTCCACAACGCGCGCCTTTCCACCAACAACAAGCGCTACACGGACTACCTCTACGAGCGGCTCCAGCGCCGCGGCCTCATCTACCGGGACTGCCAACGCATGGTGAACCAGAACCGCAACGTTTTCGCGGCTTGCATGGTGGCCATGGGCGATGCGGACGGCATGGTGACCGGCGTGACCAGGAACTTCACCGTCGCCTTCGACGACATCAGGGAGGCCATCGATGCCGCACCGGAGCGCGAGGTCTTCGGGCTCTCGATCGTGGTCGCGCGTGGGAGCACCGTGTTCATAGCCGACACCCAAGTGCACGAGCGGCCGACCACGCACCAGCTCGCCGACATCGCGGTCCAGGCGGCGGCCAAGGCGCGCCAGCTCGGCCACGAGCCGCGCGTGGCGCTGTGCTCCTTCTCGAGCTTCGGCAACACCGGCTTCGCGCGCGCGGCCGAGATGCGCGCCGCCGTCGCCGAGCTCGACCGGCGCAACGTCGACTTCGAGTACGACGGCGAGATGGCGATCGACGTGGCGCTCGACCCCGAGGTGAGGAAGCTCTATCCCTTCTGCCGGCTCTCGGGTCCGGCGAACGTGCTGATCATGCCCGGGCTGCACGCCGCCAACATCGGCGCCAAGCTCCTGCAGCAGCTCGGCCGCAGCACGGTAATCGGCCCGCTCCTGATCGGTCTCGGCAAGCCGGCCCAGATCGCCCCCTTGGGCACCTCGCTCTCCGAGCTCGTCAACCTCGCGGCCTTGACCGCGTACGACGCGATCAACGCCGGCTGAGGCCGGGGAGTGCCCGGAGGGGGCGCGCGCGGCTTCCTTGCCGCCGGACTCCCTCTTTGCGGCGGCACTTGCCCGCACCACCTTGTCACGGGCACCGCTTTGGCGGAAATTGCTGGTGCCATGGCCCAAGGAGCCACCCCGCTCAAGTCCATCCTCGCGATGACGGCCTTGCTGGCGCTGCCCGCGGCCGCGGTGCTCGCAATCCTCGTGGCACTAGGCCACCTCGACTGGCGCTGGGCCTTCCTCGCCTTCCTTGCGATCGGCCTCGCGATCGGCGCCCTCATCCGGCCTCACGTCAGCGGCGTGGCGCGGCTCACGCGACATCTCGACGCGCTTGCCGAGGGCGAGGAGCCGCCGACGCCGAGCCCGCTCTGGCCGCCGCTCGTGGTGGCGCTGGCCTCCGCCATCGGCCGGATGCAGCGGCACGCTCAGGCGCGGCGCGAGGAGACGGCGGCCCGGCTCGCGGCGCTTGAGGCCGTGCTCGACAGCCTGCCCGACCCGCTCCTCATGCTCGACGGGCGGCTGCGCGTCGTGCGCTCCAATGCGGCGGCCAAGGAGCTGCTCGAGGGAGATCCCCAAGGGCGCGAGCTTTCCGCCGTCCTCCGCGTCCCGGCGCTCCTCGATGCCGCGCAATCGGCCCTCCGGCCCGGGGCCGGCGCGCGCGCCGCCTTCGAGCTCTCCACGCCGGCCCGCCGCTCCTTCGTCGGACACGTCGAGCGGCTTGCCGGTCTCGCCAGCGACGAGGTCTCGCTCATCGTGGCGCTCCACGATTTGACGCTCGAGAAGCGCGCCGAGCAGATGCGTGCGGACTTTGTTGCCAATGCGAGCCACGAGCTGAGGACGCCGCTCGCGACGCTCCTCGGCTTCATCGAGACGCTCCAGGGTGCGGCCAGCCAAGACGCCGCCGCCCGCGCGCGCTTCCTCGCCATCATGCAGCAGCAGGCCAACCGCATGTCGCGCCTCGTCGACGACCTGCTCTCCCTCTCGCACATCGAGCTGCGCGAGCACACCCCGCCGACCGAGCAGGTCGACGTGGTCAAGCTTCTACGCGGCGTGATCGACGCGCTCCAGCCGCTGGCCAAGGCGCGCGAGACCTCCCTTGCGCTCGAGCCCGGCGCGGAGGAGCCGCCGAAGGCACTCGGCGACGGAGACGAGCTCGCCCAGGTGTTCCAGAACCTGATCGATAACGCGCTCAAATACGGCCGCCGCCGCACGACGGTCCGCGTGCGCGTCCGCCATGTCGAGCGCGCGCCCGTCCCGCTCGCCCGCATCTCCGCGGCGGGCCTCGTCGCGGTCGCCGTGGAAGACGAGGGCGAGGGCATCGCGAAAGAGCAGATTCCGCGCCTGACCGAGCGCTTCTACCGGGTCGACGCCGCGCGCTCGCGCGAGCTCGGCGGCACCGGGCTCGGGCTCGCCATCGTGAAACACATCGTAAGCCACCATCGGGGCGCGTTGCAGATCGAGAGCGAGATCGGAAAGGGCAGCGTCTTCACGGTCTTCCTACACGCCGCGGGACCGCGCCAGCCGGCGGAGGAGGAGGCCGGCCTGCCGCCGGCCGGTCATGGAACTGTCACATCATCGTAGTAAATCTATCGCGGGCCAGGGGTAGGCTGGCACCCGTCAAGCGCGCCGCGAACAGGCTGGTTCAGGGCTTTGGCCGCAAGAAGGCAGGAGATGGAGATGGCCGCCGACCATATCGTCAAGGCCTACGACCAGGAGCTCGATCAGCTCAACAACACGATCGCCCAGATGGGCGGGCTCGCCGAGATCCAGCTCGCCAACGCGATCGAGGCCGTGGTCGAGCGCGACTCCGACCTCGCGAGCGAGACCGTGGAGGCGGATGCGCGGGTCGACGCGCTCGAGCACGAGGTCCAGGACCAGGTCGTGCGCCTGCTCGCGCTGCGTCAGCCGATGGCGCGCGACCTGCGCAACATCGTGGCGGCGCTCAAGATCTCGAGCGATCTCGAGCGCATCGGCGATTACGCGACGAACGTCGCCAAGCGCTCGATCGTGCTGAGCCAGACCCAGCCGGTCAAGCCCGCCTACGCCATCCCGCGCATGGGAGCGCTCGCGCAATCCTTGATCAAGAACGTGCTCGACGCCTT
This sequence comes from Alphaproteobacteria bacterium, assembly GCA_035625535.1. Lineage (GTDB taxonomy): Bacteria > Pseudomonadota > Alphaproteobacteria > JACZXZ01 > JACZXZ01 > DASPPM01. The sequence goes on along the minus strand of DASPPM010000148.1, from coordinate 4,261 downwards.
CATCGAGCGCAACACCGAGAAGGCGCTGGAGGTGTGGCGCAGCGACGAGGAGCTCGACGAGATGTACTCGGGCCTCTTCCGCGAGCTCCTCACCTACATGATGGAGGATCCGCGCAACATCACGCCCTCCACGCACCTTCTGTTCATCGCCAAGAACATCGAGCGGATCGGGGACCACGCGACCAACATCGCCGAGACGGTGCATTTCCTCGTCGAAGGCGGCCCGTTCCGCGGCGCGCGTCCGAAGGGCGACAGCTCGAGCTTCGCCGTCGTCTCGCCGGCGCCCAACCGCAAGACGGCGCGGAGCGAGGGAGAGAGCCATAATTAACGAGCCTATGAAGCTGCATTGCCTGATCATCGAGGACGAGGCGGCGCTCGTCGAGCTCTTGCGCTACAATTTCGAGCAGGAGGGTTTCCGCGTCTCCGCCGCCGCCGACGGCGAGGAGGCTCTCGTCATGGTTTCCGAGGATCCGCCCGACATCGTCATTCTCGACTGGATGCTGCCGCTCATGTCCGGGCTCGACGTGTGCCGCCAGCTCCGGCGCCGGCCCGAGACGCGCAATATCCCGATCATCATGCTGACCGCCCGCGGCGAGGAGGGTGACCGCATCCGCGGCCTCAACAGCGGGGCGGACGACTACATCACCAAGCCCTTCTCCCCGCGCGAGCTCGTCGCCCGCGTCCGCGCGGTGCTGCGCCGCTCGCGCCCGGCGCTCGCGGAGGAGCGCCTCAGCTTCAGCGACATCGTGATGGACCTAGCGGCCCATCGCGTCATGCGCGGGAGCCGGCGCGTCCATCTCGGCCCGACCGAGTTCCGGCTCCTGCGCTATCTGCTCGAGCATCCCGGCCGCGTCTTCTCGCGCGAGCAGCTTCTGGACGCGGTGTGGGGGAGCGACGTCTACGTCGAGCCGCGCACGGTCGACGTGCACATCCGGCGTTTGCGCCGGGCGCTCAATGGGGAGAGCGATTCCGATCCGATCCGCACCGTGCGCTCGGCCGGCTACGCGCTCGACGACGCGCTCGCCTGAAGCGCGAGCCTGACCTCGACGATATCCCCCTGCTGGGGCACGGCGTGAAGGGTGAAGCCGAACATGCGGCAGAGCTGCAGCATGTTCTCGTTCTCGCGCAGAACCTCGCCGAACAGCATGCCGATGCCGCGGAGGCGCGCGTAGTCGACGATTCGCCGCATGAGCAGCTGTCCGAGGCCGAGGCCCTTGAGATCGGTGCGCACGATGATCGCGTACTCGGCCTTCTCGTTGTCGGGATCGGCGGCGAAGCGCACCACGCCGAAGACCTGCGCCTTGCCGGCCGCGAGGCCCGGCTCGCTCAGCACGAAGGCCATCTCGCGGTCGTAGTCGATCTGGGTGAGGCGCGCGAGGAAGTTGGCGGAAAGCGACTTCTTGGGTGCCAGAAAGCGCATGCGCACGTCGTCGGGATCGAGCTTGGCGAACATCTCGACGAAGGCGGGCGCGTCCTCGGGGCGCACGGGACGGAGGGTGAATTTGCGCCCGTCGGGCAGCGCGACGAGCTCCTCGAGGCCGGCGGGATAGGGACGAATGGCGAGCCGCGCGGTGCCGTCGCCGTGGGCGCGCATGACGCGGATGCGCGCGTCGAGCGCCACCACGCCGTCTGCATCCGCAAGAAGGGGGTTGATGTCGAGCTCGGCGATCTCGGCGAGATCGACCACGAGCTGCGAGATCTTGACGAGCGTGAGCGCTATCGCATCGAGGGCCGCGGGCGGCTGGTTGCGGTAGCCGTGAAGGAGCTTGGCGACGCGCGTGCGGCCGATGAGCGAGCGGGCAAGGGCCATGTTGAGGGGCGCCAGGGTCAAGGCTTTGTCGGCGATCACCTCGGCCGCGGTGCCGCCATGGCCGAAGAGGATGACCGGTCCGAACTGGTCGTCCTCGGCCATCCCGACGATGAGCTCGAAGGCGTTCTCGCGCCTCACCATGGGCTCGACCGCGAAGCCCTCGATGCGCGCCCGGGGCATGGTCTTGCTGAAGCGCCGCAGCATGGCGTCCGCCGCCTCGCGTACCTCCTCTGGCGTGTCGAGGGAAAGGGCCACGCCGCCCACGTCGCTCTTGTGCGTGATGTCGGGCGAGAGAATCTTGAGCGCGCACGGCACGGCAAAATCGCGCGCGACGCGCTCCGCCTCCTCGGCCGTGCGGGCGATGCGCGTCGCGACCGCGGGAACCCGGTAGGCGGCGAGCACCTCCTTCGCCTCGGGCTCGCTTAGCCATTCGCGGCCTGCGGCGAGCGCCGTCTCGATGATCGCGCGCGCCTTCGCCGCATCCGGAGAGAACTCCTCGGGCACCGAGGGCGGCACTTCGTTGAGCAGGTCCTGATTGCGCTTGTAGCGCACCATGTGCATGAACGCGCGCACGGCCTGGTTCGGCGTCGCGTAGCTCGGGATGCCGGCCTTGGCGAAGAGCCGGCGCGGCTCGGCCGCCGTGCGCTCGCCGACCCAGCTCGTGAAGAGGTTGTTGCGCCGGCCCGCGGCCGTCTCGATCACCGCGTTTGCCGCGTCGACCGAGGAGCTCACCGCCACCGGGCAGTTGAGCACGAGGGTGGCATCCACCTCCTTGTCGGCGAGGAGGGCGGCAAGGGCGGCCTTGTAGCGCGCGGGCGGCGCGTCGCCGACGATGTCGACGGGGTCGCCGTGCGACCAGGTCGCGGGGAGCACCTTGTCGAGCTCGGCCATCGTCGCGGGCGAGAGCTGCGCCAGCCGCCCACCCAGCTCGAGCAGGCTGTCCGTCGCCATCACGCCGATGCCGCCGCCGTTGGTGAGGATGGCGAGCCGGTCGCCGGCCATGGGCCGGCAAAGCGACAAGGTCTCGACCGCGTCGAACAGCTCATCGACCTCGTAGACCCTCAGCATGCCGGCGCGCCGGATGGCGGCGTCGTAGACCTCGTCCGAGCCCGCCATCGCGCCCGTGTGCGAGCTCGCCGCCTTGGCTCCCTCGGGGCGGCGCCCGGCCTTGACCACGAGCACGGGCTTGGAGCGCGCGGCAATGCGCGCCGCCGACATGAACTTGCGCGCGTGCGTGACGCCTTCGATGTAGAGGAGGATGGCGCGCGTCGAGATGTCGCCCGAGAGATAGTCGAGCATGTCGCCGAAGTCGACATCGCTCATGTCGCCGAGCGAGACGAGATGCGAGAAGCCGATGCCGCGCGGTGCCGCCCAGTCGAGGACCGCGGTCACCATGGCGCCCGATTGGGTCACGAAGGCGAGATCGCCCTTTGTCGGCGCCAGATGCGAGAAGCTGGCGTTGAGCTTGATGCCAGGGACGAGGATGCCGAGACAATTGGGACCGACGATGCGCATGAGGTGCGGCCGCGCCGCGTCGAGCATGCGCTGGCGCAGCTGGGCGCCGTAGCGGTCCTCGCCCTCGCCGAAGCCCGCGGTGATGATGACCGCCGCCTTGGTGCCGCGGCGGCCGAGCTCGGCGATGATCCCGGGCACCGCATCGGGCGGAGTGGAGACCACGGCGAGCTCGGGGGTGAGCGGCAGGCTCGCCACGTCGGGATAGGTGAGGACCCCCTCGATCGCCTTGTGCTTGGGATTGACCGGCATGATCGGGCCCTGGAAGCCCGCGCGCAGCAGATTCTCCGCCAAGACCGCGCCGACCGATCCCGGCCGCGTGCCGGCGCCGATGAGCGCCACCGATTCGGGCTGAAACATGAAATTGAGGTTGCGAATGCTCATGAAATACCACTTTCGCCGACTGGAAGAGGACGCATCTTGGAGGAGCTTTGCGGCATTTCTTATGACATAGCTCAATGTGGCCTCATCGGGCGAGGCCGACCCGGCCACTTACCCACAGACCCGCGATCCCCAAAGAGGGTAACTGGCACTGGTCATAGCGGCGGCAGCGAGTGCGGGCGTGGGCGCCGGGCGGCTTTAGCCACGGCCCGCCGTTCCGCGGCGTGCGGCGCTATTCGCGCTTCGCCGTGAATTTCTGCGGCAGTCCACCCGAGGCGACGTCGTTCTGGCGCACGAACTCGATCTCGTTGCCCTTGAGCGTGCCGCGATAATTCTCCTTGTAAGTCTGCTCGGCGCTGCCGGTCGTGCTCACGCCTTGCGTATAGAAAACGATGTCGTCGCCCTTCACCTGACCGCGCTCAATGCCCTTTACTGAAGCGCCGAAGTCGCCTTTCTCGCGCACCGTACCGAAAAGGGTTTCGCCGGACTGCTCGAACTCGAAACGCAGCATCGACTTTTGGTTGCGGTCGTAGGGATTGATCAGCGTCTCCGTGACCC
>DASPPM010000147.1:0-17461 GCA_035625535.1 Alphaproteobacteria bacterium | reverse complement strand
CGGCCGATGTCACCCGTTCCCCCGGCGTGCTCTGGGTGCACGCGCTCCACGACCTCACGCTGTCGCTCGCCGACGGCGAGCGGGTGGCGCTCATCGGCCACAACGGCGCCGGCAAGACCACGCTGCTTCGAGTTCTCGCCGGAATCTATCCGTGTTCGAGCGGCGCGCGAGAGGTGAGCGGCTCGGTGGGCGCGCTGCTCGCCGCCAACATGGCGCTCAACAACGACGCGACGGGCTATGAGAACATCAGGCTGGTCTCGACGCTCGAGGGTTGGCCCAAGGACAGGCTCAACGACTATATCGCCGATATCGAGCAGTTCACCGAGCTCGGCGAATATCTCGGGCTCCCCTTGCGCGTCTATTCGACCGGCATGGCGGCGCGCCTCTCCTTTGCGATTGCGACGATAAGGGCACCCGACATCCTCCTCATCGACGAGAACATCGGCGCCGGCGATGCCCTGTTCCAGGAGAAGGCCCGGCGCCGCGTCGATCAATTCCTCGGCCGCGTCAAGATCATCATCATCGCCTCCCATTCGACGGAGCTGCTGCGCTCGATCTGCAAGACGGGGCTTCTCCTCCACGGCGGGAAAATGGAATTCTTCGGGGCACTCGACCAGGCGTTGGCGCTCTACGCCCGCATCGGCCAGCGCCCCGCGGCGGCGGCGACATGATCCGGGCCCGGCTTTCCCTTCTCTTCAGCCGCCATGGACTTATGGCGTCCAGGGTGCGACAGGAGCAAGTCACAGCGTCCGCATCAGGGATGGGGATTGGGCGCGAGCCGCACCAGCGCCTCGACACCGTCCTTGGTGAAGGCGGCCGATTCCGCGGTGATGCGCTCGACGCGCCAGCCCTCGACCACGTCGCCGGTCCGCACCCGGTAGGACTTGCCCGTCGCCTGCGAGACGATGAGCGCGTGCTGCTCGCGCGCGGAGACGACGACCCCCTTGAGCTGGAACTGCCGCGGGCCGCTGTCCGGCTCGCCGGCCGAGGACGGCGGCGGCCGCCGCGTGGGCGAGAAGAGCGGGCGCTCCACGATGGCGCGGAAATGCTCGAGCGGGACGCCGCTCAAGTCGTCGGCAGCGGAGGGTGCCGCGGCGAGAGCGGGCGTGTTCGTCGCCGCGGGCTGCTGTGCCGCCGCCGCCCCCGGCAGCAGGGCGACCGCCGCAACAATGAGAGGCCGGAGAACCTTCCGATGCATCCCGTTATTGAAGCATTCGCGCGGTCCCATGCCGCATCCCCCTCAGAGCTGCGGCGCCGCGCCTGCGGCGCGCGAGAGCGTGTAGCCATAGAGCTCGAGGCTGACGGTGAGCTGCACGGGCTTGGCCGGATCGAAGCGCGCCGTCGCGAGCGCTCCGGCATCGCTGATGCGGATGCGCAGATTGTCCGCGAAGAGTGCAGGCTTGCCCGCCTCGAGGCGGTAGAGAATGCGGCGCACGGCGGCGATGTCGCCGCTCATGGTGAGCCGCTCACCGATGCGGACGAGCGGCCCGTCGCTCTTCTCGGGTAGGACCTCGACGGTGTCGGTATGCGCGCTCGCCTCGCTCACCACGTCGTCGACGAGATGCTGGAGCGCTGCCGTCGCCTGATTGACGGTCGCCGCATTGAAGAGGCTGGCGTCATGCGCCTCGCCGCGGCGGAGTGCCATGAGGCGGCTCTCGAGCGCCGCGCGCCCGTGCGCGAAGGCGGCATAGCGCGCGACGTCGGCCTCGACCCTGCCGAGTGCCTTGCCCTGCGCGCGCAATGCCACGAGCGACCCGACCACGCCCGCGACGACCGCGGCGACGGCCAGGAAGAGGAGGGCGAGCGCCAGCGCGCGCGACGACCGGGGTCCGAGTGCCGTGATCACGGCGTGGCTCCCTTCCCTGCGCGCAAGGCGGCACCGATCTGGAAGCGGTCCATCCGGAGCAAGGGATCGCGCACCAGGTTGGCGCGGAATTTCACGTCGGAAAAATAGGGCGAACGCTCGATGAGCGGGATGAGGGCGGCCGCGTCTTGGGCAAAGCCGGAGAGCTCGACGCCCGTGCGGCCGAGATGGAGCTCGGTCAGCCAGCTCTCGTCCGGCAGGAGCGCGCTCAAGGCCTCGAGAAGGACGATGAGAGGAACGGTGCCCGCGGGGCGGTTGACCAGGTTGGGGTCGTTGCCGCTCAAGCGCGCGAACTCGACCCGCAGCACTTCGGCATGCTCGGCATTGCTCCGCGCTGAGGCAAACTGCGCCTGGAGCGCGTCGATGCGGTGCTGGCGCCAATAATGGAGCGCGCCGCAGCCGAGCCAGAAGAGGACGAGTGCCGCGACGGCGGCGGCAAGGAGGCGGCCATGGCGGCGGCCGGCGGCGGGCACGGGCAGGTCCTTGCCGAAGAGCCTTGTTCCGCCACCCGTGCTCTCGCCCTCGGCCGCGGCGAGCTAGAGCGCGGTCGGGGCCAAGCCCCATTGCCGCAGCCGCGCCGTCACGGGTGCCACGACCGCGGCGGAGATCACGGCGAGCTGTGCCGTGAGTTCGCGGCTAGCCGCTCGGCGCTCGGCGACCTCGGCCGAGAAATAAACCGCCTGCGCCGGCCAGGGGGTGAGACGCTCCATCTCGTGGGACAGGATCTGCCGCAGGTCCCGCTCGGCCGCAAGCGGCAGCGGCACCGTCCGCCTGAGGCCGGTCTCGGCGGGAAAGCGCAGCACGATGGCGCGCCCGCCGCTGCGGCGGAGCCTCCTAACATGCTCGATCTGGTGCTCGGCCGGATGCTCGAGCGGGAGCGCGCCGAGCGGGGTCTCGCGCCTGCCCTTGCGCCGCGCGAGCCGCAGCTCATGGCCCCGCCAGTCGAGCACGAGCGCGTTGGCGAAGGGTGCGAGCGAAAGCGGCCCGGCCGGGGTGAAGACGGCGGAAAGCTCGCCCAGCCACCAGGCGAGAAAGCGCTGGCCGGCCGCCGCGGTCGATTTGCGTAGGTCGATGTTTGCCATCTTTCCCCAGGGGCCTGCCTAGAGCGCCCGGTCGCGCCGCTCGATCACGCTATAGGTGCTGCGCGTCTGCCAAATCACGAAGTCGGCGGCCGCCGCCGCACCGTCGTCGGTGCGCGCCTCGACCGAGATCGTGTAGAACGGCCCCACGTCGCCATTGAGCCAGGGGCCCGCCCCGGGGAGATGCTGCATGAAATCCCGCGCATCGTTCAAGTCCGCTGATGCGCTGCTGGCCATGGCCTGGAGAAGGTCGGGCCGGTCGATGCCGATGAGCGCTGTCAGCACTGCGATCGACACCGTTCCGCGGTGGACCGCGGCCTTGCCCGAATAGACGGTGACGAAGGGTGCGAGCGCATCGTAGAGCGGCCCGGAGACGCCGTCTATCGCGCGCAGCTCGACAATGTTGTGGAAGGCCTTGCGCGTCGCGTTGTTCGTGCCCGCGGGGCCGGCGGCCGCGCGCCGGCGCTCGATCTCCGCCACGATCGCCGTCGCGTCGCGCTCGGCGACGCCGAACTCGGCAAGGAGGGACTTGAGCGCGGCCGCGGGCGCGGCGTTGAGATCGATCTTGCCGCCCTCGTCCGCGATGCGGAGGGCGATCGTGTTGCCGGCGAAGGTGAAGTCGTGGACGCTGCCGTCCGGCTGCCAGCGCCGGTTGCGCACGGGATCGGCAAGCCCCACGATGGCGCGGTTGAGGCCGGCCGCGAGCAAGGCGTGGGCGCGCGCGTGCGCCGCCTCGTTGGCGACGAGGCGGCGCCCGGTGAAGGTGGTGCGGCTGAAGACGCTGACGACGAGGGCGATGGCGACGAGCGTGAAGAGCACGATCACGAGCGCCACACCCCTCTCGCGCTCGCGCTTTCTCTCGTTGCGGCGGGCTGCCACGGCGCTCAGCTCCCGCCCGCGCAGGCCTGGACCCGGCTCGGGTCCGGGCATTCGGGATCGGCCTCGGCCGCGGGCCCCACGATGATGTCGGGCCAGAGGCGGCTGCCGCTCCAGCCATCCGCGATGCGCAGGCGCACGAGACGGGGAAGCGTCTGGGCGTCGAGCCAGGTGGCGCGCCAGGCATGGCCGTCGAAATAGGCGAAGCTGATGCGGGCGGCGGTGCTTTCGATGAGCGTGCGCGGGCGCGCGTTGGCGTCCGCGGGCACCGGCGTCCCGGCGGAGGCTCGGCGGCTGTAGCTGAGCGTCTCGCCGTCCGCGCTCGACTGCACCGCGAAGCGCACCTGGTAGAGGCCCGCCGCCGTAGGGTAAGAGGGTGCTGCCACGGTGAATTCGAGACTCTCCGCGTGGCCGGCGAAGTCGAGCGGCGCACGGATGCCGCTCGCCGTGTGCAGCCGGAGCGCGCGCTCGAGATCGTGGCGGAAAAGGCCGTCGAGGCGGGCGATCGCGAGCGTGTCGTCGGTCAAGCGCTCACCCGCGCGCGAGGCCTTGAGCGAGAAGCCGAGGCCGCCCGCAAGGGCTGCCATGACGAGGCCGAAGATGGCGAGGGCCAGCACGACCTCGAGGAGCGTGAAGCCCGCCTGACAGCGGGAGCGGCTTGCGGCCCCGCTCACGACGCGGGCCCGAGCGCGAGCGTGGCGAGCTCGTAGGAATGATGGGGGCCCCATTCGACGGTGACCGTCACGCGGTAAAGGCGGAGACCGGTCTCCTCGGGAGCCGGCAGCGAGGCGTCGTCATAAGGGACGACCGCGACGTTGCAGCGGTAGCTGTCGATCGCGAGATCGCTCGCGGCGTCGCGCGGGTCCGTGCGCTGGCTTGCGTCCGCGAGCACGGACTCGGCGACCATCACGGCGCGGAGGAGGCCATCGGCCTCCGCGGCGCTCTTGAGCCCGCTCGAGAGCAGGCGGTAGCAGGCGCCCAGCACGAGGCCGAGAACGACGAGGGCCACCAGCACCTCGACGAGGGTGAAACCCTCGACTTGGCGCCGCCGGCTCATGTTACGGCCGCCTCTCACGGAGGCTGACCTGGCCGGTCAGCCAATCGACCGCGACGACGACCGAAACGCCCCGCCCCGCAAGCTCGACCCCGCCGCCGGTCGAGGAGCCGTCCGGGAAGAAGCGGATTGCAGGGGTGCCGTCGGGCAGGAGCTCGCTTTCGGCGGTCAGCACCGTCATGCGCACGTCGCGCGGCACGAGATGGAATGATACGGCACCTTCGGCGGCGAAGCGGTTGTGCTTCGGATCGACGATCAGGATTTTGGCATCGTCCGTCGCGATCGCGGCGCTGCGCACGAGCCTGAGCTCGGCCGCGAGATCGGCGGCAGCGGCGTGGAGCGCTACGGCTCCGCCGCTCGCAGAAAGTCGTGGTACGGCGAGATAGAGCAGGCCCGCGAGGATGGCGAGGACGACGAGGAGCTCGATGAGCGTGAAGCCACCCCCGCCCTCACGGTTGCTGGTAGCAGATGACGCCACTCTCACCTCCGCTTTGCGCGTCGCCGCCGGGTCCGCTCGAGCAGAGGTCGAAGGGGCCGTTCTCTCCCGGCGAGCGATAGATGTAGGGGCGCTTCCAGGGATCGCGCGGCACGCTCGCGAGCATCGGCCGCGCGCCGTCGGTGCAGGCGGGCGGACAGTGGGTGAGCGCGTCGAGCCCCTGGCTGGTGGTCGGGTAGGAATGGTTCTCGAGATAATAGAGATCGAGGATGTCGGCAAGGTTCTTCATCTGGAGCAGGACCGTATCCTTGCGCGCGCCGCCGAGATAATCCAGCACGCGCGGCGCCACCAGGCCGGCGAGAAGTCCGAGGATGACGAGGACGACGAGGAGCTCGATGAGCGTGAAGCCGCGTTGGCACCGGCGCTGCCTTCTCCCGCAAGCGGGAAAGGAAAGGGGCACTTGCCCGGGGGGCGGGCAGGGCGACGGCGACACGCGCGGCAATTTCCCTCCTCCTGCGCTAAAGCATGTTGCGATGGCGCGGAATCACCCCCTCACCCAGCTCCGGCTAAGCTCGACTTCGTCTCGCTAAGCCTACGCAACCCTCTCCCCCTCCGAGGGGGAGAGGGTAGGGTGAGGGGGCTGCTTCCAAATCAACGGCACATGCTCTAGCCCGCCAGCTCGTTGACCTTGATGACGGCGATTATAATGGAAAAGACGATGCCGCCAACCAGCAAGCCGAGCGTGAGGATGAGCGCCGGCTCGATGAGCACGAGCAGGCGCTTGAGCGAGCGCTCGAGCCTCTGCGCAAAGAACGACCCGACCTGCACCGACGCCTGCGCCAGATTGCCGCTCTCCTCGCCGACCCGCAGCATGCTGACCGCGAGCTTGGGGAAGAGGCCGCTCGTCTTGAGCTCGTCGGAGAAGTGCCGCCCCTCGCGCACGCCGAGAATGGCACGGTCGATGTCCTCGGCGAGGGCGCGGTTGCCGACGACGCCGCGCGCGAGAGCCAGGGCCGCGGGCAGCTCGAGGCCGCTCTCGAGCAGCGTCGCCAGCGTCTCCGAGAGACGCGCCGTGGCGTTGTCCAGGATGAGGCCGCGCACGATCGGGAAATGCAGCAGCAGGCGGTCGCGCAGCAGGCGCGGGCCCGGCCGCCGCATCGCGCGCTCGTAGAGGAGAAGCAGGCACGCGAGCGCCAGCGCGAGCATCCAGCCGTCGTCGCGGAAGAAGCGGCCGGCGGCGATGACGATCTCCGTCGGCCGCGGCAACGCGGCATGGGCATCGGCGAAGAGCTGCTCGAACTGCGGCACGACATAGCTGAGGAGGAGGACGAGCGCGAGGGCGGCGACGCACACCACGATCGCCGGGTAATAAAGGGCCGCGAGCACGCTTTCGCGCAGGCGTGCGGCATTCTCGCGATAGTCGGCAAGCCGTGCGAGCACAAGGGCGAGCGCGCCCGTCGCCTCGCCCGCGCGCACGATCGAGACGTCGAGCGGAGTGAAGATCGTCCCGCCTTCCTCGAGCCCGCTGCTCAGCGTCTGGCCCGCGCGCACCTTGGCTCTTATTCCGGCGACCGCGCGGGCGAGGCGCTTGCTCGCGGCCGTGCCCTCGAGGACGCCGAGCGCCTGGTCGAGCGGGTGCCCCGCCGCGAGAAGCGCCGCAAGCGCCCTGAAGAAGCCGGCGATCTCGCGGGCCCCAACCGGGCGCCGCCATGGCCGCGACGGTGCCGCAACGGCGTCCGCGGCGGTCACCTCGCGGGCCTCGATCGGCAGATGTCCGTGCGCCTGAAGGTGCGTGACTACCGCCTGCGGGCTCGAGGCCTCCATGCGGCCGCTGACGCGCTCACCGCTGGTATCGAGGGCCCGATATTCGAAGACGGGCACGCTCACCAGGCCTCGGTCACGCGCGCCACCTCCGCGAGCGTGGTGACCCCGGCGAGGCATTTGCGGAGGCCGTCGCCGAACATCGTGACGACACCCTGCTCGCGTGCCGCGCGCTCGATCTCGCGCGTGCCCGCGCCGGCGCGCACCAGCTCGCGCACGCCGTCGTCCATCTCGATGAGCTCGAAGATGCCGGTGCGGCCATAATAGCCGGTCCCGGCGCAGGCCTCGCAGCCCACGGCGCGGCAGAGCGTGCCCGCCGCAACGTCCGCGATGCCGTGCCGAGCTGCAAGGGCCGCGAAGTCGGGAGGTGTGGGGACCGGCTCGCGGCACTCGCGGCAGAGGACGCGGACCAGGCGCTGGCCGATCATGGCGCGGAGCGTCGAGGTCAGCAGGAACGACGGCACGCCCATGTCGATGAGGCGCGCAATGGCGCCCCCGGCGCTGTTGGTGTGGAGCGTGGTCAGCACCAGGTGACCCGTGAGTGCTGCATGTACGCCGATGTTCGCGGTCTCGCCGTCACGCATCTCGCCGACCATGATGATGTCGGGGTCGTGCCGCACCATCGAGCGCAGGAGCCGCGCGAAGCTCAAGCCGATCTCGGTCTTGACCTGGACCTGGTTGATGCCGGGGATCTGGTATTCGATCGGATCCTCGACGGTGAGGATGTTGCACTCCTCGCGGTTGAGCATGTTGAGGGCCGCGTAGAGGAGCGTCGTCTTGCCGCTGCCGGTCGGGCCGGTCGCGAGCACCATGCCGTGGGGGGCCGCGAGTGCGCGCCGCAGCGCCTCCTCGGCCTCGGCCGAGAGGCCGAGGCTCGCGAAGCTCGGCGCCTCCGCCATATCCTCGAGCAGGCGGATCGAGATGCTCTCCCCATGGATGGTCGGCATGGTGGCAATGCGCATATCGATCTCCCGGCCGCCGACGGCGAAGCGCGCGCGGCCGTCCTGCGGCAGGCGGCGCTCGGCGATGTTGAGCCGTGCCAGGATCTTGATGCGCGAGGAGATGGCGCGCGCAAGCCGCGCCGGCGGAGCCGGGATGTGGCGGAGCGCGCCATCCACGCGGTAGCGCAGCCGGAGCTCGTCGCGGAAAGGCTCGATGTGGATATCGGAGGCGCGCGCCTCGACGGCAGCCGCGATGATCTGGTTGACGAGCCGGATGACCGGCGCCTCGCGCGCGAGGTCTTGGAGGCGCTGGATGTCCTCTTCCGCACCCTCGCCGCCGCCGGCAAGCGCCTCCGCCGTGGAATCCGTCCGCGCCTCTCCGGGCGGGAAATAGCGGTTGAGCGCCGCTTCGATGTCCGAGCCGGCGGCGACCCAGGGGATCACCGGCCGGCCGCTTGCGAGCCGCACGGCATCGATGACATAGGCCGCACCCGGGTCGGCCATGGCGAGCACGATGCCGTCCTCGCGGAGCGCTATGGGCAGCGCCTTGGCGTCGCGCAGGAACTTGGGCGAGAGGCCCAAGAGCGGAGGCGGGCTCGGCGGGAAGTCCGCCGCCTTCGCGAGCGGTAGGTTGTAAACTCTGGCTACGGCGAGCGCCTTGGTCGAGCTCGAGAGCAGGCCGAGATGCTCGAGCACGTCGTCCAAGGGCTCGTCGGGATTCTGCTGCGCCCGGCGTGCGCGGCCGAGGTCCTCCGGGCTGAGCTTGCCCAGCTCGACCAGCACCTCCGCGACGGTCTTCATGCTCCCCTCGATCGCGCTCGGCGGCGGCTGTCAGTGCGCCGGCCCATAGGTCGGCTCGCAATTCGCCAAGAGGCCGTGCGCGATCTCGCCCTGGAAATAGCGCGCATCATCGCCGGGCGCCAGCCGAGCGAGCCCGCCGAGCGGCCCGGCGGCCGCGACCGTGGCGATGCAGGCCGAGACCTTGCCGGCGACATAGAAGGGTGCGGCGATCGCGCTGGCAGCGTCGGCTCCGGTCTGCGTCGGATTGTCGGCGCAGGCCGCAAGCCCCAAGACCGCAAGGGCCGCGAGCGAGCCCTTTCCCATCGCTCCCCTCCCTCTTCTTCGGGTCAATCCGGAAGTCGCCATACTCATAGCATGCGCCTCCGCCCGCGTCGATGATTACGCCGATTGCGGCGCGGACGAGACTCGCCCGGGCGCGGCGCAGCGGGCGCGAGGTTGCTTCGCCTTCGGCTCGCAACCAGGGGCGCGCGCGCGGGGCCGTTCGGCTTGACCGCATCGGCATTATCCGGGAAACTCCCGCGCGGGGAAGCGGACGACACCGCCTTGGCCGGCGACAGAACCGCCCAGGTGGGGCTTCCGCCGAGGCTCGCTTCGCAGCCAGCGGTCGCGGACCGACCTTTGTCTGCATGTGGGGACCATTGATCTCAGCCAGGTGGCGATCTTTCCCGCGGCAGCGCGGCTCTGTGGCGCCGCTCGTGGGGAGCACGCGCGTCGGCCTCGTCGTGCTGCTCGCGCTCTCAGCGCTCGCCGGCTGCCAGCAGAACCAGTCTTCCCAGCCGCAGAGCGTGAACGACCTGCTCTCGCAGCTGATGAAGCGTTCCTTGGCGCCGACGGCCGAGGGCTCCGCACCCGTGGCCAAGCCCGAGCCCATCCGCATCAAGCCGGGCGGGGACACGGGCGGCGATGCGCAGAAGCAGGTCTATTTCGGCGCCGGGACGGCGGTGGCGCCGGCGCCGAAGGCGGCGAGCCCTGAGGTCGAGCCCCAGGGCGAGGACGTGCGCATCAATTTCGAGAATGCGCCGCTCCGCGACGTGCTGCGGCTCATCATGACCGATACGCTCCACCTCAATTACGTGATCGATCCGCGCGTGCAGGGCAACGTCACCATCGCCACGGTCAATCCGATCTCGCGCGCGAACCTTCTCGCCATGCTCGAGACGATCCTGCGCATGAACGGCGGCGCCCTTGTCCGCGATCCCACCGGCTACCGCATCGTGCCTGCGGCCGAGGCAGTTGGCCCGGCTGTGGTCGCCCCGCTCGGCGAAATCGAGAAGCCGCTCCCTGCCGGCTACGGCCTGAGCATCGTTCCGCTGCGCTATATTTCGGCGCAGAACATCGGCGACCTTCTGGGGCCGCTCAAGAACCTGCCCGGCCTCGTGCGCATCGATACGGCGCGCAACATCGTCATCGTCGCGGGCAACCGCAACGAGCGGCAGTATCTCATCGATACCGTGCGCAGCTTCGACGTGGATTGGCTGCACAACAAGTCGGTCGGCATCTTCCCGCTCAAGCATGCCGACCCGGCCAGCGTCATCGCCGAGCTCGAGACCATGCTGGGCGGCGGCCTCGCGGCGAGCGGGACCGCCGCCGAGCAGGCGGCGGCACAGGCGGCCGCGACAGCCCCGGAGGGCACCCCGCCGGCACCGGTCGTGGCGGCCGCGGCATCACCCCCGCTCAAGGGTGTGGTCAAGCTGCTGCCGATCGTGCGGCTCAATGCCGTGCTGGTGGTGAGCCAGAACCCGGAGATGCTGCGCGAGATCGACCAATGGATCGCGCGGCTCGACCGCGACAGCGCCGCGGGCGCCAACCTCTACGTCTACTATCTCAAGAACGGCAAGGCTGCCGACATCGCGCGCATGCTCAATCAGGTCTTCGGCCTGCCGTCCGCGCGTACGGAGGAGCCATCGGGCCGCGTCGCACCCGGAAGCACGCCGGTCGCCGTCGGCGGGCCAAGCGGCACGAACGCTCTGGCGAGCACCGGCGTGGGCGGCCTGGCTTCGACCGGCCTGGGCGGGATCGGCGGCCTCGCCAGCGTGAACCAGCCGGCCGGCCCGGCGGCGCGGCGCACGACGAGCGCATCGGCAATCGAGGGTTCGCTCGGCGCCGGCGCCCCGGCAACACCCGGCTTCGCGGGCGTGCGGGTGATCCCGGACGAGGTCGGCAACGCGCTCCTCATCCTCGCCTTGCCCGACACCTACAAGATGATCGAGGCGGCCATCCGCCAGATCGACGTGCCCGCGCTGCAGGTGCTGATCGAGGCGACGATCGCCGAGGTCACGCTCAACAACGAGCTGAGCTACGGCCTGCAGTTCTACTTGAGCCACCTCAACGTGGCCGGCACGCAGGCCGCGACCATCCTCACCGAACAAAGCGGGTTGAGGATCACTTCCGACCTGCCGGGCTTCAGCTTCATCCTCGGTAAAAAGGGGCCGGGCGTCATCCTCGACGCCCTCTCGAGCAAGACCAACGTCAATGTCATCTCCTCGCCCCATCTCGTGGTGCAGGACAATCAGGAGGCGCGGCTCCAGGTCGGCGACGTGGTGCCGGTCACGGTGCAGCAGGCGGTGAGCACGACCGAAGTCAACGCGCCCATCGTCAACTCGATCCAGTACATCAACACCGGCGTGATCCTGCACGTGACGCCGCGCGTCAACGTCGGCGGCATGGTCTCGCTCGACGTCGAGCAGGAGGTGAGCAGCGTGTCGCCCACTGCCTCGACCGGCACGCTCACGCCCACCATCTCCGAGCGCCGCATCGACAGCACCGTGTCGATCGAGAGCGGCCAGACCATCGTGCTCGGCGGCCTCATCTCCGACACGCGCACGGCCACGAAGTCCGGTATTCCGCTCGTCTCCGACATCCCGCTGGTCGGCGCCCTCGGCGGGGTCACGGGCAACCAAGTCGCCAAGACCGAGCTCATCGTCTTCATCACGCCGCACGTGATCCGCGATTCGGGCGAGGCGCAAAGCGTGTCGGAGGAGCTGCGCGCCAAGATCCTGGGGGCGGCCCCGCAAGGGCAGTGAGCCCGCCGCCCTCTTTGGGCTAAGAGTCGGCCGCGGCTTCGGGTTAAAGTGGCGGCAATGGCCGCCAGATCCGTCATGCCATGAGCCCGGGCACGCTCCTGCTCATAGCCTCCCCTTTCATCGGCAGCTGGCTCGCGACCCTTGCCGTGCGCCTGCCCGAGGGCGAGCCCACGGCACGCGCGCGCTCGCGCTGCCGCAGCTGCGGCCAAAGGCTCGCCCCGCGCGATCTCGTGCCTCTCTTGAGCTGGCTTGTCTTGCGCGGGCGTTGCCGCTACTGCGGGGGTGCCGTCGGCGCCTATTACCCCCTCGTCGAGCTGGCGGCACTCGCCGTCGCCGCTGCGGCCGTCGCGGTCGAGAGCGGGCCCTTCGTGTTCATCACCTGCTGCTTGGGGTGGGCGTTGCTCGTGCTCGCGCTCTGCGACCTGCGTGCCTTCCTGTTGCCGGATGCGATCGTCCTGCCGCTCATTCCCTGCGGCCTTGCCGTCGCCGCCTTCACCGCCCCCGAGCCGGGAGGAACGGGCGCGGCGATTGCGGGCGCGCATGTCGTCGGCGCGGCGCTCGGCTATGGCGTCTTCACGGCGCTCGGCTGGGCCTACAGGGCCTTGCGGAAGCGCGAGGGCCTGGGTGCCGGCGACGCCAAGCTGATGGCGGCGGCAGGCGCCTGGCTCGGCTGGCAGCCGCTGCCGCTCCTCGTGATGCTCGCTGCGGGGACGGCTTTGGCGGGTGCCTTGCTCGCGCATCGGACGCTCGCACTGGGCAGCTTGCGAATGCAGAAGGTGCCTCTCGGCGCGCCCCTCGCCGCGGCGATCTTCCTCTTCTGGCTGGGGCGGTCCTGGTGGGAGTTCTACGAGCTCGGCATCACATAGGCCGCAATTCTCCTCAGCCCAACCCTTGCGCGTTGATTGGGCGACCGAATCCGCGTAATGCCTGGCGCGACGGGCGAGCCGCGGTCATGCCGTTTGTGCCAAGGGCAGGATCTCTCCGAGGCGCTCCTGCTCGAGCGCATGCCGGTCTCCCATCATCTCAGGCGCCGCGCGAGCGAGGCTGATCCGCGCTTCTCGCTCCGCTTCGAGAGCTGCAAGCGTTGCTCCTGCCCATAAGCTTCTCCCGAAATATCCTCGAAGGTTACGCCGCGGCACCCGCCCGAGCGCGCCGCTTCGGCCTCGCTGCCGAACCCGGGGATTGTTCTCGCGCGGGCTCTTTCCCCGGTGCTTCCTCGAACGATGTCGGCTGCTGGAAACTGGCGCGCCCGAAGGGATTCGAACCCCTGACCTTTGCCTCCGGAGGGCAACGCTCTATCCGCTGAGCTACGGGCGCATGGGGACGGGACGTCTTAGGGGCTTTCATACTGCAAAGCGGCGGCCGATGCAAAGACCCTGGCGCCGCGAGGCGCGGTGCTGCGGCCGATAAGGCGCGTCAGGCGGAGACCATGTCGTCGAAGCGATAGCAGCCGAGCCGATCGGGCAGGTCGCCGAGCGTCCGTCATGCTGTCCCTCGAGGACACGAGAGCGTCTCCCGCCGTCCCAACAGACGAGCGCTTCATTGAGGACGCGCGGCACGTTGCAGCGTCAACGGGTGATCCCGGCGCCGGCATCTGCGGCAAGCTAGTGGGGGACCCCCGAAACGCAGCAAGGGCTGGAGCTTGCCTGGGGCACCGCGTGCTTGAGCCAACAGCGTGCGCTCGGACCCTGAATCCCCGGGTTAACGAAAGTGAAGGCACGGCAAGACATGTCGGCGAGGCAGGCGTCCCGGCACTGCTCAGGTGTGCCGCCGGGAAGCACGAGGCCGCGCATGTCGGATCCCACGCGGTTGACGCCATATTCGAGCGCTGCCTGGCGAGCCGGGCCGGGAGGCGTTTCGCCGACGGCGGCATTGCCGCACGTGACCGCGGTAATTCGGGCGCAGTTCGCGCCATTGCAGACCTGGCCCGAGCTGATGACGCGGGTCGGCGGGGCATGGGGCTGCCGCGTGAAGTCGATGGCCGCGGCGAAGCCCTGCGACTGGCAAAAGGCGTCCGCGGCCGGCTGGCCGCAATCCCTCGCCCAACTGCGGCAATGGTCGAGGGCGACGCCATCGACCATCGGATTGTCGAAGTGGCGCGTTGCGGGCACGCTGGCGCTCGCGGGTGCACGGGCAACCTGAACGGGAACACGGACAAAGGCGGGTTCATCCGGCGGTGGCGCCAGGATCTGCTCGCGGGCTGCAGCTGGCAAGGTGCTTTCGCTTGTCTTCGCCGGGCTCGGCTCGCTTGGCGCCGCGGCCACGGACGGCGGGGGCGATGCTGACGGCGCTTGGGAAGCTGCGCTGCCGGCTGCCGCCGGGGCTTGCACTGTGGTGCTTTTCGCTGGCGGCGTTTCGCTCGCCACTGCGGTGGCTGACGGTGCTGGTGCCGCCGGAGCTTGCGCGGCGCTGCTTTTTGCCGGCGCTGTCTCGCTCTGCAAGGCAATGGCGGCACTTGGCGCCGGCGGCGCGCGCGCGGCTTCAGGCGCAGGCGCTTTCGCCGAGTAGAACCACCATCCCACCGCGAGTGCTGCCAAGACGAGCAGGGCGGCGGCTCCGGCCGGGAGCCACGCCGGCGCGGGGCGGCGGGCGGGGCTGGGTGGCGCAATCACGGGCGCGCTCAGCTTCTCGGCGATATCCGGCGCTGCCGTGGGGACGTGCAACAGCGCCTTTGCGGTATCGGTGAGGCGCCGGAGGTGATTCTCGAGCGGTGGGGTGAGGGCGTCGAGCCAATGGACGGTACCGATGAAATATTCCAGCGACCGCGTCGGCGCGATGTCCTCTATGCGCAGCGGGATGATCGGAATGCCCTTGCTGACGGCGCGTTCGACCTCGCGTCGGATCTGCGGCGAATCATTGGCGCTCGCCGAGAAGATCAGGATCATCGCCCGGCAGTCGGCGATGGCCGAGACGATGGCTTCGCCCCATTCGGCGCCGGGCACGATGTCGCGCGGTGCGATCCAGCAACGGATGCCGGCGGCCTCGAGCGTTGCACATGCCGCATCGGCCGTCGGCTTGTCCTGGGTCGAATAGCTGATGAAGAGGTCGTGGGCCATGGTCGAGGGAGCCCGCGCGTTTCGCTCGACCGGCATAGGGCGGATCGCCGCCGACGCCGCAAGCACATGTCTAGCATAGCAAGAAGCCGCCACCGGTTAAAGGGAACCGCCGGCAATTTCACGGCGTCTGCGCGCGGGCCTAGAGCAAGATCCGACGAAGTGGAATCGCCCCCTCACCCACCCCGGATTAAATCCGGGGTCGGCTACGCTCGCTAAGGCTGCGCAACCCTCTCCCCCTCCAAGCTATCGGATTCACACATCACGGCGACGGCGCCAAACCCCTCTCCCGCTTTGCGGGAGAGGGGGGGCCCGGCCCGCGAGGGCCGGGAGGGTGAGGGTCATGGCCGTCGCGGCCGAGCGCCGCGCACGCCCTTCCAGCTCCTGCAAGACGACATCCTCTGCGCCCGCGGGATTGGCGAGAATGTCGTTGTTCCAGAAGCGAACGACCCGCCATCCCCGCCGCGCGAGCCACGCCGTTCGGCGCCGATCATCGTCGCTGTCGGCATGTTGTCTCCCGTCCGCCTCGACGACCAAGCGGTGCTCGAGGCAGGCGAAATCGACGATGAAGGGCCCGAGGGGATGCTCAGGGCGGAACTTGTAGCCCTTGAGCCGCCGCCCGCGCAGAGCGCTCCACAGGCGATGTTCCGCGTCGGTCATGTCGATCCGCAACCGGCGTGCTTTTGGCTCGGCCATGAGCGAGAGAATAGCACGTGCGCCGTCCGCCCCCTCACCCTCCCGTTGCTGCGCAACGGGCCCCTCCCTCTCCCGCTTAGCGCGGGAGAGGGGCTTAGCGCGATCGGTGCGTCCGCGAATATCCGCGAAGATGTGTGAATGCGATAGCCCGCCCCGGGGGAGAGGGGAGGGTGAGGGGGCTCTTTCGATCAGATCGGGAATAACTCAAGCGCCCCTTGACGCGCTCCGCCCGAATCTGTAATAAGCGCGCTCCCGCTTTCCGCTCAAAGGGATCGTCTCATGTCGCGACGTTGCATGATGACCGGAGTCGGCGTCCAGTCTGGCAACAACGTGAGCCATGCCAACAACCGCACGCGGCGGCGCTTCCTGCCCAATCTGCAGCGCACCTCCTTGATGAGCGATGCGTTGGGCACCACCGTGCGCGTGCGGCTTGCCACCTCGGCCTTGAGGACGATCGAGCATCGCGGCGGCCTCGACGCCTTTCTCCTCTCGAGCCCCGATAAGGCACTCTCGGACGAGGCGAGGCGCTTGAAGCGCCGCATCGAGCGGGCGAAGGCGAAAAGCGCCCCCGCCTGAGGGGTGGAGCGCGGACGTCGCTCCGAGAAGGCCCGCCTCAAGCGGGCCTTTCGCTTTTGTCGGGCAAGCTGCCGCCCTCACGCAACTGTGACGACGACCCGGCGCCCGCTTGGGGTTAAGCTTCTCCGGAACGCCTTTAAAGGGAGGAGGCCATGCAGATTTCGCGCAGGAGCATCGTCAAGGGGATTGCGGGCGGCGTGCCGCTCGCGACCATTCTCGCCGACCCTATGTTGGCGCGCGCGGTTGCCGCCGGGCTCGAGACGGTGAGCCTCACGACCGCGGCAGGGCGCAACGTGAGTGCGGCGCTTGCCTTGCCTGCCAAGACGCCGGCGCACGCCATTCTCCTCATCCACGAATGGTGGGGCTTGAACGACCAGATCAAGTCCGTCGCCGCCGAGTTCGCCAAGGACGGCTATGTGGCACTCGCCGTCGACCTCTTCAACGGCAAGGTCGCCACCACGGCAGACGAGGCCAAGGCGCTCATGAGCGCCGCCGACCCCCAGGCGGCGACCGACACGCTGGTGAGCTGGATCGCCTGGCTCAAGAAGAACCCCAAGGGGAACGGCAAGGTGGCCACGATCGGCTGGTGCTTCGGCGGCGGCTGGTCCTTGAACGCCTCGCTCGCCGCCCCCGTCAACGCCACCGTGATCTACTACGGCAACGTCAAGAAGACGGCGGCCGATCTCGCCTCGCTCAAGAGCCCGGTCTTGATGCATTACGGGCTCCAGGACAAATTCATCAATACCGAGATGGTCGAGGGCTTCAAGGCGGCGGCCAAGGAGGCGCACAAAGAGGTCACGGTCTACGCCTACGACGCCAACCACGCCTTCGCCAACCCGACCGGTGCCGCCTATCCCTACGTCAAGGAGGCCGCCGACCTCGCCTGGAAGCGCACGCTCGCCTTCTTGAAGAAGTACGATTGAGGGCGCTGCTGAGGATCGAGAATAGCTCCCAGCACACCCTCACCCTGACCCTCTCCCTCTGAAGAGGGAGAGGGAAGGTTGCCATCCCTCGCCCCCTTCAGGGGGAGAGGGATGGGGCCCCCGCGGGCCAAAGGCCCGCTCCTTCTGCATCATGCATAAAAGGCGCGCCACGCGCGCCGGGCGCAGCAACGGGAAGGGTGAGGGGAGCTTCCTCAGCCGCGCGCGCCGATGCCGCGGCGGGGGGGTGCCGTGCGGGGGGTGCCACCGCTCCCCTTGGCCGAGTGCTCGTCGAAGAGCTCGGTGAGCTTCTCCATCATG
>DASPPM010000146.1:0-2530 GCA_035625535.1 Alphaproteobacteria bacterium | reverse complement strand
CCCTTTTCCATTGAAAGACGTGCGCCGGCTCTGCGATGCTGGCTGCGCACGCCAGTGTGGAGCGGCACCGTGGATTTCTCGTTGAGCCCCCAGCAGGAGCAGATCCGCGAGACGATCCTCAAGCTCTGCGAGCGCTTCGGCGACGCCTACTGGCTCGCCTGCGAGCGCGCGGCCAAGTTCCCCTTCGAGTTCCACAAGGCGGTCGCGGACGGCGGCTGGCTCGGCATCGCCATGCCCGAAGCCTATGGCGGCAGCGGGCTCGGCATCGCCGAGGCGGCGATCATGATGCAGGCGGTCGCGGAATCGGGGGCCGCGATGACGGGCGCCTCCTCGATCCACATGAACATCTTCGGCCTCGAGCCCGTCGTCGTCTTCGGCAGCGACGCCCAGAAGCACCGCATGCTGCCGCCCTTGATCCGCGGCGAGGACAAGGCCTGCTTCGGCGTGACCGAGCCCGACGCGGGGCTGAATACGACTCAGCTCAAGACCAAGGCCGAGCGGCGCGGCAACCAATATGTCGTGAGCGGCACCAAAATCTGGACCTCGACCGCCCAAGTCGCCAACAAGATCCTGCTGCTCGCGCGCACCACGCCCTTGGACGCGGTCAAGCGCAAGACCGACGGCCTCTCGCTCTTCTACACCGATCTCGACCGCAGCCGCGCCGAGGTGCGCGTCATCCCCAAGATGGGGCGGCACGCGGTCGATTCGAACATGATCTTCTTCGACGCGATGACGGTGCCGGCCGACGACCTCATCGGCGAGGAGGGCAACGGCTTCCGCTCGATCCTCCGCGGCATGAACCCCGAGCGCGTGCTCGTCGCCGCCGAGGCGGTCGGCATCGGACGCGCGGCATTGAGGAAGGCCGCGGCCTATGCGCGCGAGCGCGTCGTCTTCGGCCGGCCGATCGGCAAGAACCAGGGCATCCAGCATCCCCTCGCCAAGGCCTGGATGGCGCTCGAGGCGGCCAACCTGATGACGCTCAAGGCGGCCCAGCTCTACGACCAGGGCAAGGCGTGCGGCGCGGAAGCGAACGCCGCCAAATATCTCGCGGCCGAGGCGGCGATCGAGGCCTGCGAGACGGCGGTGCTCACCTTGGGCGGCATGGGCTACGCCGAGGAGTATCACGTCGAGCGCTATCTGCGCGAAGCCTGGATCACGCGCATCGCCCCCGTGAGCGTGCACATGATCCTCAATTACATCGCCGAGCGCGTGCTCGGCCTGCCGAAGTCGTATTGAGGACCCTCCCAAGGCACCCTCACCCTCCCGCGCTTACGCGCGGGTCCCTCCCTCTCCCGCTCGGCGGGAGAGGGTGGCGACCCCCGGCACGAAGTGCCCGGGGGGAGCCGGGTGAGGGAGTTACGCCGCCATCGCCTCCTCGAGCGAGCGCTCGAGGATGCCGAGCCCCTCCTCGACGATGGCGTCGCTCGCGGTGAGCGGCACGAGCACGCGCGCGACGTTGGCGTAGACGCCGCAGTTGAGGAGGATGAGGCCGTTAGCTAAGCTGCGCTCGGACCAGCGCTTGGCAAGCGCCGCGGCGGGCTTCTTCGTGGTGCGGTCCTCGACGAGCTCGATCGCGACCATGCCGCCGAGCCCGCGCACCTCGCCGATGCAGGGGAAGCGGTTGGAGGCGGCGAGTTCGCTCATGCGCCGCACGATCCTCTCGCCGATCCTGGTGCTGCGCTCGAGCAGCTTCTCCTCCTCGAACACCTCGAGCACCGCGAGCCCCGCGGCGCAGGCGACGGGGTTGCCCGCGTAGGTGCCGCCGAGCCCGCCCGGATCGACCGCATCCATGATCTCGGCGCGCCCGGTGACGGCGGAGAGCGGCATGCCGCCCGCGAGGCTCTTGGCCATGGCGACGAGGTCCGGCTTAACGCCCGCATGCTCGATCGCGAACATCTTGCCGGTGCGGCCGAAGCCGCATTGGATCTCGTCGGCGATCAAGAGGATGCCGTGCTCGTCGCAGAGCGTCCTGAGCGCGCGCAGGAAGTCGAAGGGGGCGATATAGAAGCCGCCCTCGCCCTGCACCGGCTCGATCAGGATGGCCGCGACGCGGCTCGGCTCGACGTCCGCCTTGAAGAGGAAGGCGAGCGCATGAAGCGAATCCTCGGGCTCGACGCCGTGGAAGCGGTTCGGGTAGGGCACGTGGTAGACCTCGCCCGGAAACGGCCCGAAGCCCTTCTTGTAGGGCTCGACCTTGCCGGTGAGCGCCAACGTCATCATGGTGCGGCCGTGGAAGGCGCCCACGAACGAGATCACCGCCGGCCGCTTGGTGGCGGCGCGCGCGATCTTGACCGCGTTCTCGATCGCCTCTGCACCGGTCGTGAGAAAGATGGTCTTGTTCGGGCCCTTGCTGGGCGCGAGCCGGTTGAGCTTCTCGGCGAGCGCCACATAAGGCTCGTAGGGCGTCACCTGCAAGCAGGGATGGGTGTAGCGCTCGATCTGCTCGCGCACGGCCGCCTGCACCTTCGGGTGGCGATGGCCGGCGTTCTGCACGCCGATGCCGCCCGCGAAGTCGATATAGCGCTTGCCC
>DASPPM010000145.1:0-2664 GCA_035625535.1 Alphaproteobacteria bacterium | reverse complement strand
CGCAGGACCTTGCCGTTGGCGACGCAATTGAGCGCGACACCACCGGCAAGGCAGAGGTTCTCCGCCCCGGTCTCGGCGGCGAGCGCGCGCGTCAGGCGCAGCACCGCCTCCTCGATCACCGCCTGGACCGAGGCGGCGAGGTCCATGTGCCGCTGGGTGAGAGGCTCGGTGGGCCGGCGCGCCGGCCCGCCGAAGAGCGCGTCGAAACGCTCGCCGGTCATCCTGAGGCCGGTGCAATAGTCGAAATAGGACTGGTCGAGCCGGAGGGTGCCGTCCGGCTTCAAGTCGATCAGTTGCTCGAGGATGAGCTGCGCGTACTTCGGCTCGCCGTAGGGTGCGAGCCCCATCACCTTGTACTCGCCCGAGTTCACCTTGAACCCGGTGTAATAGGTGAAGGCGGAATAAAGCAGCCCGAGCGAATGGGGAAAATGCAGCTCCTTGAGCATCTGGAGGCGGTTGCCGCGGCCCTCTGCTACGGAGGTTGTCGCCCACTCGCCGACCCCGTCCATGGTGAGGATGGCCGCCTCCTCGAAAGGCGAGGGAAAGAAGGCCGAGGCCGCGTGACTCTGGTGATGCTCGGCGAAGAGAAGCCGGCCCTCCCAATCGTAGCTCGCCGAGAGCCTTCTGAGCTCGTCCCTCAAGAGCTGCTTCTGGAACAGCTTCTCGCGCAGCCAGAGCGGGATCGCCATGCGGAAGGAGCGAAAGCCCTTGGGCGCAAAGGCAAGGTAGGTCTCGAGCAATCGCTCGAACTTGAGGAAGGGTTTGTCATAAAACACGACATGGTCGACCTCATCGAGCGTGATGGCCGCAGCTCCCAGGCAATAGCTGAGCGCCGCGCGGGGAAAGCGGGCATCGTGCTTCTTGCGCGTGAAGCGCTCCTCCTGTGCCGCCGCCACGATACGGCCGTCCTCGACGAGGGCGGCGGCGCTATCGTGGTAGAAGGCGGATAGGCCGAGGATGCGCACCGCAGGCGATCCCCGCTCAGAAGATCGCGTAGATGAAGGGAGCCACGGCGCTGCCCTTGGTCAAGAGGATGAGCCCGCCCAGCACGGCCATCATCACGCAGACCGGCAGCAGCCAATATTTTTTCCGTATCCTGAGAAAGAGCCAGAATTCGCGCAAGATCGACAGCACGGGCGACCTCAAAACTGATTCTTCATCGACTCGGGCGGCGGACCCGGCGGCTCGCGCGCAATCCAGTAGCTCGACGCGCCGTCGTCCCGGCGCAACCGCAAAGGGTCCTTGCCGCAGGCGCGCATGAGGATGCCGATCGGGGTGATTGTCAAGTAGAAGAGAAGCCCGAGCGCCAGCGGACTCAAGACGTGGAAGAGCAAGAGGCCGAGCTTGAGCCAGAGCCGGTTGAGCGGCCTCAAGGGTGCTGTCCACAGCAATGCCAGCACGAGAAATGCCAAGGCAAGGCCAAGCGCCCACCAGCGGACGGCGTTGTGCGTCGCGTGGAGGAGCGGCGCCAAAGCGACGAGCGCGAAGAAGCCCGCCATGACCAGGCCGAAGGAGCGATCGGACGAGCCCTTGACCTCCTCTTCGCGGTTGAAATCCTCGTGCATGCGCCTCCTTTGGCCTGCAAGCGGCCTCACGGCCCTGAAATTAATCTCTTCCCGCGCTTCGCGAAAGCAAAAGCTCGCGCGGCGGGCCGATCAGCCTCGCGGGCTTCCCGCAAGCGCGCCGTCCGCTCCGCAAGCCACCCTCTTCCAAAGCTCCCAGGCGCGGTCGACCTGCCGAGAGTTGGTCGCCGTCGCATTGGCGGCTTCCTCGTCGTTGAGATAGGTCACCCGACCGAGGCGCATCGCCTCCATCTGCAGGCGTGCGTTCACTTCCGTGTAGACCGCCCGGAACACCGCCTGCCGCAGATTGCCGGCGGCGGCGGTGGAGCCGTGCCCGCGCATCAGCACAACCGACCCCGCGCCAAGCGCGCGTGCGAGTGCGGCGCCGAGCTTGCGATCGCGGATCAGCATGTCGCTCGCCGGTCCGGCGGCCGTGCGGATTTCGAAGATCGGCGTGCTCCCCCGCAGAAAGCCGGCCATATGATAGATTGCGCGCAGGGGAACGCTTTTCACCACGCCGAAGGGGATCACCGAGGGCGAATGGCTGTGGATCACGGCGTGAACGTCCGGCCTTGCGCGGTAGATCTCGCTATGGATGAAGCGCTCCACATAGACGGCGCGGCCCGCCGGTAGAAGGGGCTCGCCGTCGAGCGCGAAGGCCATTATGTCGGCACTCGTCACGAGCGCCGGCGCCATGCTGCGCGCGAGGAGAAACCGGTCGGCGTGCTTATCGTGGCGCACGCTCACGTGGCCAAAGCCGTCGACCACCCCTTGATGGAAGAGAATGCGGTTCGCCGCGACGAGCTCCTCGACGAGTGCTGCATCCGCGTCGAGGGGCGGAAACGCGCCTTGCGATGGTCTCCCGAGCATGCCGCCTCCCTCCTTTGCCTCTTCGTGCGGCTGCTCTCGCCGTCACCGCGGCAAGATTAGGACGGGCCGTCTAAAGATGGCAAGGTTCGGCGGGCAAAGGGTTGGCCCGGCGCGGCCGCAACCGGGACAGCCGGAGTGCCATTCCGCGCGTGGATACGGCCGCCGCGGCATTTTGGCGTGGTGATTTCGGCCGCGGTGGCATCTAATCGAGGTCCTGAATGAAGCGAGATCC
>DASPPM010000144.1:0-2834 GCA_035625535.1 Alphaproteobacteria bacterium | reverse complement strand
ATTCACCAGTGCCTGTGCGATAGGTCCAACGGATGGGAAGCGGACGTTAGAGCGCAATCGGGGAGGTGGGCCTTTCATCGCCTTCCCAAGGCTTGACCACGGGGGCCCACGTCTTCACTCGTTGAGGCCCCGACGCGACGGGGCATCCCCCTCTTAAATTCAAACTGAGAGAGGGCCCCCGCGCGCCCACCCGTCCCCGAAAAATGCTATATATACCCCACGATGTCCGATTCGTTTTCCGAGCCCTCAGGCGATCCCTTCGCGCTGCCCGAGATCGAGCTGCCGGCGCGCGCAGGCGTGCCCCAGCCGCGCGCGACCCCCTATCTCGACGGGCTCAATGAGGCGCAGCGCGCGGCCGTGCTCGCGGTCGAGGGGCCGGTGCTCGTGCTCGCCGGTGCCGGCACGGGGAAGACGCGCGTGCTCACCACGCGCCTCGCCCACATCCTCCATCAGGGGCTCGCGCGGCCCTGGGAGGTGATGGCGGTCACCTTCACCAACAAGGCCGCGCGCGAGATGAAGGGCCGCATCGAGCGCCTCGTCGGCATGCCGGTCGAGCGGCTCTGGCTCGGCACCTTCCACGCGCTCGGCGCGCGCATCCTGCGCCGCCACGCCGAGCTCGTGGGCCTCAAGCCCAACTTCACCATCCTCGACGCCGACGACCAGCTCCGCCTCCTGAAGCAGCTCCTCGAGGCCGAGGAGATCGACGACAAGCGCTGGCCCGCGCGCGCGGTGCTCGCGGTCATCCAGCGCTGGAAGGACCGCGGGCTCGCCCCCGAGCGCGTGCCCGCGGGCGAGGCGGGCGAGATGGCGGACGGGCGCCTGGCCGAGCTCTACGCGCTCTATCAGGAGCGCCTGCGCACGCTCAATGCCGCCGACTTCGGCGACCTTCTGCTGCACTGCTTGACGCTCTTCACCAAGCACGCGGAAGTGCTCAAGGAGTATCAGGAGCGCCTCAAATACATCCTGGTCGACGAGTACCAGGACACCAACGTGGCGCAATATCTCTGGCTCCGGCTCTTGGCCCAGCGGCACAAGAACATCTGCTGCGTGGGCGACGACGACCAGTCGATCTACAGCTGGCGCGGGGCCGAGGTCGGCAACATCCTGCGCTTCGAGAAGGACTTCCAAGGTGCGCGCATCATCCGCCTCGAGCAGAACTACCGCTCCTCGGGCCACATCCTCGCCGCCGCCTCCGACCTCATCGCCCACAACGAGGGCCGCCTCGGCAAGACGCTGTGGACGGAGGGCGAGCCCGGGCGGCCGATCTCGGTGCGCGGCCTCTGGGACGGCGAGGCCGAGGCGCGCGTGGTGGCGGACGAGATCGAGGCGCTCCAGCGCGCGGGCCGGCCCTTGGGCGAGATCGCCATCCTGGTGCGCGCCGGCTTCCAGACGCGCGAGTTCGAGGAGCGCTTCCTCACCTTGGGCCTGCCCTACAAGGTGATCGGCGGCCTGCGCTTCTACGAGCGCCAGGAGATCCGCGACGCGATCGCCTATTTGCGCGTGATCCAGCAGCCCGACGACGACCTCGCCTTCGAGCGCATCGTCAACACCCCGCGCCGCGGCATCGGCGCCTCCACGCTTCAGGCCGTCCACCGTCTCGCGCGCGCGGAGAGCGGCTCGCTCACCACGGCGGCGCGGCGCCTCGTCGAGACCGACGAGCTCAAGCCGAGGGCGCGCGCGGCGCTTTCCGGCCTGATGGCGGACTTCGAGCGCTGGCGGAGGATGGCAGGGGCGCTCGGCCACGTCGAGCTCGCCGAGACCGTGCTCGACGAGTCGGGCTACACGGCGATGTGGCAGGCGGACAAATCGGCGGATGCGCCCGGCCGGCTCGAGAACCTCAAGGAGCTCGTGCGCGCGCTCGAGGAGTTCGAGAACCTCGAGGGCTTCCTCGACCACGTCAGCCTGGTGATGGAGAACGAGGAGGCCAACGCGCGCGACCAGGTCAATCTGATGACGCTCCACTCGGCCAAGGGCCTCGAGTTCGACGTCGTCTTCCTGCCCGGCTGGGAGGAGGGGCTCTTCCCGCACCAGCGCGCGCTCGACGAGGGCGGGGTCGCGGCCCTCGAGGAGGAGCGCCGGCTCGCCTATGTCGGGCTCACGCGCGCGCGCAGCCACGCCTATATCTCCTGCGCCGCCAACCGGCGCGTCCATAACCAGTGGCAGAGCGCCATCCCGTCGCGCTTCATCGCCGAGCTGCCCAAGGACCGCATCGAGCTCGAGGCCGAGCCGGGGCTCCACGGCGGCTACGGCGGCGGCGAGGAGGCGGCAGTCGCGGCAGCACCTATCCCGAGGGCCTACGGCTATGCCGGCGGGCGCTCCCCAGCACCTGCGCGCAAAGGCGGGGCCAAGCGGCAGGGGCGCGGCCGGCTCATCGAGGGCGAGGCGCTCGGGCAAGCCGCGCCTGAGCCGCAGCACAACTTCACGCCGGGCGAGCGGGTGTTCCACCAGAAGTTCGGCAACGGCAACGTGCTCGCGGTCGACGGCGACAAGCTGCGCATCGCCTTCGATCATGCCGGCGAGAAGATGGTGATCGCGAGCTTCGTGGCGCCGGTGTGAGGCGGAGATCATCGTCGCACGATGTACCCCCTCCCTCACCCTCCCCCTCAAGGGCTATCGGATTCACACATCCCGGCGACAGCGCCAAGCCCCTCTCCCGCTTAGCGCGGGCGAGGGGCCTAGCGCGTTCGGGCTGAGCTAGAGCAATATCCGACGAAGTGGAATCGCCCCCTCACCCAGCTTTGCCTAAGCTCGCTACGCTCGCTAAGGCTGCGCAACCCTCTCCCCCTCGAAGGGGGAGAGGGTAGGGTGAGGGGGCTGCTTCCACCGAAATGGAT
>DASPPM010000143.1:0-3244 GCA_035625535.1 Alphaproteobacteria bacterium | reverse complement strand
CCGCGGCGCGCGCGGCCGCACGCAAGACCGCGGGCCTCAAGGCGGCGATCGCGGCGCGCGGCTATCAGGGCATCTTCGCCGGCATCCGCCGAGACGAGGAGGCGACGCGGGCAAAGGAACGCGTCTTCAGCCCACGCGGCGAGGGCTCGCGCTGGGACTTCCGCGACCAGCCGCCCGAGTTCTGGGACCAGTTCATGACGGCGGTGCCGCCTGGCATGCACGTGCGCATCCACCCGCTTCTCCATTGGAGCGAGCTCGACGTGTGGCGCTACGTCAAGTCGCAAGGCATCCCGGTCGTGGACCTCTATTTCGCCAAGGGCGGCAAGCGCTACCGCTCGCTCGGCGACGAGGACATCACCCACCCGATCGCGAGCGACGCCGCCTCGATCGACGAGATCATCGCCGAGCTCGAGCACACGCGCATTGCCGAGCGCGCGGGCCGCGCCATGGACCACGAGGCGGAGGACGCCTTCGAGCGCCTGCGCGCGGACGGGTACATGTGATGCACGAGCGCCGTCACGAGAATGCATCCGCCGGCGGCGTGCGCGAGCTCTTGCGCCTGGTGATCGTCGGCCACGTCGATCACGGCAAATCGACGCTCGTCGGCCGCCTCCTCTACGAGACCGGCTCGCTGACCGAGGGCAAGGTCGAGGCGGTCCAGGAGATGTGCAAGCGGCGCGGCATGCCCTTCGAATGGGCCTTCGTGACCGACGCCTTCCAGGCCGAGCGCGACCAGCTCGTCACCATCGACGTGAGCCACATCCGCTTGAAGAGCGAGCGGCGCGATTATCTCCTGCTCGATGCGCCCGGCCACCGCGAGTTCCTCAAGAACATGGTGACGGGGGCGGCGGCGAGCGATGCGGCGCTCTTGCTCGTGGATGCGGGCGAAGGCGTGTGCGAGCAGTCGCGCCGGCACGGCTTTCTCCTCTCGCTTCTCGGCATCAAGCAGGTCGTCGTCGCCGTCAACAAGATGGACCTCGTCGGCTACGACGCCGCGCGCTTCGCGGCACTCGAGGCGGAGATGCGCGGCTATCTCGCAGGCGTGGGCATCAGCCCGCTCCATGTGGTCCCGGTCTCGGCGCGCGTCGGCGTCAACCTCACGCTGCCGTCGCAAGAGATGAGCTGGCATCGCGGCCCGAGCCTGCTCGCAGCACTCGAGGCGCTCGAGCCCGCCCCGCTTTTGGCCGACCTGCCGCTGCGGCTTCCCGTCCAGGATATCTACAAGTTCGACGAGCGCCGCATCGTCGCCGGCCGCGTCGAGAGCGGCCGGCTCTCAGTCGGCGATACGCTCCTCTTCTCCCCCTCCAACAAGAGCACCAAGGTGAAGTCGATCGAGGCGTGGCACGCTGAGGCGCCGGTACGGGAGGCCCGGGCCGGACAATCGGTCGGCATCACGCTCGGGGAGCCCCTTTTCATCGAGCGCGGCGAGATGATCAGCCACGCGGAGAAGCCGCCGGTCGAGACCAACGTGTTCCGCGCGCGCCTCTTCTGGCTTGGCCACGTCCCGCTCAAGGAGGGCGGGCGCTACACGCTCAAGCTCTCGACCGCGGCCGTGCCCGTCGAGGTGCAGGAGATCGAGCGGGTGATCGACCCCTCCGACCTCTCGGCGGCGAAGGCGGAGGAGGTCGAGCGCCACGCCGTGGCCGAGGTCGTCTTGCGCACGCGCCCGCTCCTGGCGCTCGATCCCTTCAGCGACAACCCGCGCACCGGACGCTTCGTGCTGATCGAGGACTATCTCCCCGTCGCCGGCGGGATCATCAGCATGGAGGGATATCCGGACCAGCGCGAGCTCGTCACCGTGCGCTCGACCAACGTGATGGTGGTCCCTCACCGGGTGAGCCACGCCGTGCGCGAGACGCGGGCGGGACATCGCGGCGGCGTGTTGTGGTTCACCGGGCTTTCGGGTGCCGGCAAATCGACCCTCGCCATGGAGGTGGAGCAGCGCCTTTTCGCCAAGGGCTTCAATTCCTACGTGCTCGACGGCGACAACGTGCGGCGCGGGCTCAACAGCAACCTCGGCTTCTCCGCGGACGACCGGGCCGAGAACATCCGCCGGGTGGGCGAGGTGGCCGCCCTTTTCGCCGACGCCGGGTTCATCTGCATCACCGCCTTCATCTCGCCCTACCAAAGCGACCGCGAGCGTGCGCGCCGCGCGGCCGAAGGAAAATTCCACGAGATCTACGTGCGCGCATCGCTCGCGGTCTGCGAGCGGCGCGACCCCAAAGGCCTCTACCGCCGCGCGCGGGCCGGCGAGATCAAGGACTTCACCGGCGTCTCGGCACCCTATGAGCCGCCCGCCGAGCCCGAGCTTACCGTCGACACCAGCGAGCGCGGCGTCGAGGAGTGCGTCGCCGAGATCATGGCCTATGTCGAGCGCGTCTTCCCGCTCGACAGGCGCGGCAAGTGAGCGCTCCCGTGGCCAACGCAACTGGCGCCGCAAGCGTCGACGTCGCCGCCAATTTGGCGCGGGTCAAGGCGCGCATCGCGGCCGCGGCGCGCGAGGGAGGCCGCGCGCCCGAAGGAATCACCCTCGTCGCGGTCACCAAGACCCACGGCGCCGAGCGCATCCGCCCCGCGCTCGAGGCGGGGCACCGCATCTTCGGCGAGAACCGGGTGCAGGAGGCCAAGGCGAAGTGGCCCGAGCTGCGCAAGGCGTACCCGGGTCTCGAGCTGCATCTGATCGGGCCGCTCCAGACCAACAAGGTCAAGGAGGCGATAGCACTCTTCGACATGATCGAGACGGTCGATCGCCCCAAGCTCGCGGCGGCGCTCGCGCGCGAGATGGCGGCGCAGGGCCGCCGTCCCAACTGCCTCGTCGAGGTCAACATCGGCGCGGAGCCGCAGAAGTCGGGTATCGCCCCCGACGACGTCGCCGCCTTCGTCGCCGCCTGCCGCGAGGATTACAAGCTGCCCATCGTCGGCCTGATGTGTATGCCGCCTCTCGCAGAGCCGCCCGAGCCTTTCTTCCGCCGCCTGGCAGAGCTTGCCAGGCGCTCCTCGCTGCCGCTCCTCAGCATGGGCATGAGCGAGGATTTCGAGCTCGCGATCCGCGCGGGCGCCACCTACGTGCGCGTCGGCACCGCGATCTTCGGGCCGCGGGAGAGCTAGAGCAATATCCGACGAAGTGGAATCGCCCCCTCACCCAGCTTTGCCTAAGCTCGCTACGCTCGCTAAGGCTGCGCAACCCTCTCCCCCTCAAAGGGGGAGAGGGTAGGGTGAGGGGGCTGCTTCCACCGAAATGGAT
>DASPPM010000142.1:0-12948 GCA_035625535.1 Alphaproteobacteria bacterium | reverse complement strand
TGCCTCGCGGGATTCCTCTGTTGCGTGCCTATGGCGATGCCGCAAGCGCATCTCGTCGCGTTCTGCAGCGACGTCGGGATCACGCCCGCGCACGGCGCCTTGATGCTGTCGGTGCTGCTGGGGTGCGCCTTCGTCAGCCGGCAGTTCTGGGGCTGGCTCTCCGACAGGATCGGCGGCCTCGCCAGCATCTTCGTCGGCTCGGCCTGCCAGAGTGCTGCGTTGGCCGCATTCCTTCTCACAGAGGACGAGACCGGCCTGTTCACCGTCGCCGGCTTTTTCGGGCTCGGCTTCAGCGGCATCGTGCCGGCCTACGTGCTCGCCATCTGCCAGCTCTTCCCGATGAGGGAAGCGGGATGGCGCGTGCCCATATGGTTTTGCTTCGGCCTTTCGGGCATGGCTGCGGGCGGCTGGTTGGCCGGTGTTCTCTACGATTACTTCGGTTTCTATGCGCCGGCCTTCGCCGTGGGGGTTGCCTTCAATATCGCCAATCTCTTCGTGATCCTGTGGCTCATCGCGCGCCGTCGCGCCGCGCGCCTTCCGGCATTGGCGGCCTGACGCCCTCGGACCAAGCGAGCTCGCCTAACGGGGACTTGTCAGCGCGGCCCCGCCATGACATCTCAAAGGCGTGCCATCAAGGTGCGGCATCCCGCCCCGCGCCGCTCAACGGGAGAGACCGTCATGTGGACCTTCGCGAGGAAGAAGCCGGAATTGCCGGCGCCCGGAGAGGCGTTGCCGGGTCGCGTCACGCCGATGCCGCTCAATGAGCCGCACTTCGTGAGCGGGCGGCGGCTCACCCCGCCGTTCCCGGCCGGGCTCGAGCAGGCGGTCTTCGGCCTCGGCTGCTTTTGGGGGGCCGAGCGCTCTTTCTGGAAGAAGAAGGGCGTCTATGTGACCGCCGTGGGCTATGCCGGCGGCGAGACGCCGAACCCGAGCTACGAGGAGGTGTGCAGCGGCGGCACCGGCCATACCGAGGCCGTGCTCGTGGTCTACGACCCCAAGGCGATCAGCTACGACAGCCTGCTCAAGCTCTTCTGGGAAAGTCACGACCCCACCCAGGGCATGCGCCAGGGCAACGATGTCGGCACGCAATACCGCTCGGCGATCTACACCTATGGCGCGGCCCAGAGGAGCGCCGCCGAGGCCTCGCGCGATGCCTATCAGAAGCGGCTCGCTGCCGCCGGCTACGGCGCCATCACCACCGAGATCCGCGAGGCCCCGCCCTTCTATTACGCCGAGGCGTATCACCAGCAGTACCTCGCCAAGAACCCGCACGGCTACTGCGGGCTCGGCGGCACCGGGGTCGCCTGTCCGGTCGGCGTCGGCGCCGCGGCCAGCACCTGAGCGAGCCCGCTCGCCTCTCGAGCGCCGTCCCTCGCCGCCCAAGTCCGTCTCCCGCTTGCGGGAGAGGGAAGGGAGTCGGGACGGCCAGGCCGTTAAATGATCATCGGCGCCGACGGCCGGCCGCGTGCCTCCGTTTTGATCCGGTTCCGCCTTGCTGAATAGGCCGAAAACGCGCATCCTCAAGCGCGCAAGGCCGGTCACCGGGGGCAATCTCGGCTTCCAACCTTCGAGGCAAAACCTCCACCGCACCGCGTCCCAATGGAAGCGGGCAATTCAACAAACCGACGACTAGGGAGAAGACGATGCGTCCACTGGTTCTCCTCGGCTCACTCGTTGCAGCCGGCGCGCTCAGCCTCGCCGCTTCAGCGACCTTCGCGGCGGATCCCCTCAAGATCGGCATGGTGGCGCCCGCGACGGGACCGGGTGCCGAATCCGGACGTTTTCAGACGCAAGGTGCCAAGCTCGCGGTCGAGGAGGTCAACAAGGCGGGTGGCGTGCTTGGACGTCAGATCGAGCTCGTCATCGAGGACGACCAGACGACCAATCCGGGTGTCGTGCTCGCCTTCAGCAAGCTCGCCGGCGACAAGGACATTCCGGCGTTCCTCGGCTCGATCCGCAGCACGCAGATCCACGCCATGGCGCCCGACGTCCTCAAGCTCGGCAAGCCGGTCATGATCGGCGGCACCGATCCGCAGCTTACCCATATGGGCAATCCCTGGTTTTTCCGTTTCCGCCCGAACGACGTCTATTCGGCGCGCGTCATCGCCGACTTCGGCGTGACAACGCTCGGCAAGAAGAAATGGGCGATCGTGCATTCGACCGACGCCTTCGGCACCAATGGCATGAAGAACCTGGTCGAATCTCTCAAGGCGCTCGGCGTCGAGCCGGTGCTCGTTCAGGGATATCCGAACAACTCCCAGGATTTCACGCCGGTGGCACTTGCCGTCAAGCAATCCGGTGCGGACGTGATGGGAACCTATATGACCTTCGAGCCCGATCAGGGCATCTTTGCAAAGCAGCTCCGCCAGCTCGGCGTGACGCTCACCTGGGTGGGCTCGCCCACCACCGTCACCACAACGGCCCTCAAGCTCGCGGGCCCGGCACTGTACGGCTCCTACGCGGTCGTCGATTTCAACAAGGATTCGAGCGAGACGGCCAAGGTATTCGCGGCCAAGTACGAGGCGGCCTACAAGACGACTCCGGACGTATTCGGCGCCTGGGCCTACGATGCCATGCATATCCTCGCGCTCGCCATCAACACCGCCAAGAGCCTCGAGCCCGAGAAGATCCGCCAGGCGATCCTCGCCGTTAAGGGCTACAGCGGCGTCGAAGGGACCTACAACTTCGACCAGAACGGCGATGGGCTGCACGGTTACAACATTGTCAAGAATAACGACGGGACGATCGTCTTCGAGAAACACATAGACTTCAAGGATTAGGCCCGGCCTTCGGGCGGCGTCCGAGCACCGCCACCACCCGAGGTTGCCAATGGGCTTCAATCTCCAGCTCTTCTTCACGGGTGTCGGCGTCGGTAGCATCTATGCTCTCGTCGCTCTCGGCTTTGTCCTCATCTACCGCGCGACGAATGTCGTCAATTTCGCGCAAGGCGATTTCGCGATGCTCGGCGCTTTTTCGATGGTGGTGCTGGCAATCGATCTCGCGCTGCCATATTGGCTGAGCATCGCGATCACGATCGGGGCCATGGTCGCCGCCGGCGCCTTGTTCAACCTCGGCGTCTACTATCCGTTACGCAACCGAACCTTTCTGCCCGTCATCATCAGTACGATCGGCGCCTCGATCCTGCTCGAGAACGGCGTGCTCGCCGCCTATGGCCCGCGGCCGCAGAGCCTGCCCAGCGTCTTTTCGATCCAGGGATTCAGTATTGGCTCGGTGTTCCTCGACAGCCAATATCTCGTGATCCTCGTCGTCACCGTGGTCATGGTGACGCTCCAGTATCTCTTCTTCGAGCGCACGCTTTTGGGCAAGAAGATGCAGGCGACATCGCAGGACAAGGAGATGGCGAGCCTCCTCGGCATCCCGGTTGCGCTCATGATCATGCTGACCTTCATCTACAGCGCGGTGCTCGGCGGCCTTGCGGGCATTCTTGTCGCCCCCATTCTCTTCGTCTCGGTCGGCATGGGCTCGTCGATCGCACTCAAAGCCTTCGCGGCCAGCATCATCGGCGGCTTCGGGGATGTAACGGGCGCGATCGTCGGCGGCTTGGCCCTGGGCGTCATCGAAACCTTCGGTGCGGCCTACATATCCGTGCCCTATAAGGACGCCTTCGGCTTCCTGATGCTGTTCCTCTTTCTCCTGTTACGGCCGCAGGGCCTCTTCGGGGAGCGAGTTGCGGAAAAGGCATGAGGGCCGATGACGCCAAAGGAATGCTAGGCCGCGCTCTTTTCGCCGCAGCCGCCATCCTGACTGTCGGCTTCGCCAACTTCACCCCGCTTGCCGCCTATTCCGTCAACCTTTTGATGCAGTCGTCGACGTACGCGATCTCGGTGCTCGGCCTGACCATCGTGTTGGGCTATGCCGGCCAGATAAACCTCGCCCAGGCGGCCTTCTTCGGGCTCGGCGCCTATAGCGTGGCACTCGGCACGACAGCGCTCGAACTGCCGTTCTTTCCCTCCCTCGCCATCGGCATCGTGCTTGCTTCCGCGGCGGGCGCCGTGCTCGGCCTCACCTCGCTCCGGCTTGGCGGTCATTATCTCGCGATGGTGACCATCAGCTTTCAGACCATTCTGGCGCTCGTGCTCATCAACTGGGTCTCGCTCACGCGCGGCCCGGATGGCGTCCTCAACATCAAGCGCCCTTCGCTCTTTCATGGCTATTTCACCGACAGCGGGCACTATCTCGCCCTCTGCATCGCGGCCCTCTATGGCGTCGGCTATCTGGTCTGGCATCTCAGGAAGACCCGACTCGGCCGGGCCATGCAGGCCGTGCGCGACAATGAGCTCGCCGCCGGGGTCGTGGGTGTCGACACCTATCACACGAAAGTGACCGCGTTCACGCTCTCGGCACTGCTCGGCGGCCTCGGCGGCGCGCTCTTTGCGGGCGGCTTTGCCTACATCAGCCCCGACCAGTTCACCTTCAGCGAGTCCGTGGTGTTCCTTACCATGGTGCTGCTCGGCGGCGCGCGCTCGCCGGTCGGCAGCGTGCTCGGCACAGGGCTCCTCATCCTCCTGCCGGAGTGGCTGCGCTTCCTGAAGACCGTCTATCTCGCCGTGTATGGCTCGGCCGTCATTCTCATCATGGTGTTCATGCCGGACGGCATCTGGGGCTTCGCGTCCTCGATGGGGCGCAAACTGCGGCCGCGATCGCCTATTGCGCTCGCTGAGCTCAGTCCCCTGCCGCTCACCCGCGAAGTCGGGCGCGAGGACGGCACCACCATCCTCGAGGCGAGCGGGCTCTCCAAGCATTTCGGCGGGCTCAAAGCGGTCGATGAGGTCGATTTTTCGGTCGTACGCAATAGCGTGCATGCGCTCATCGGACCCAATGGCTCGGGCAAGACAACCCTGCTCAACGTCTTGAGCGGCATCTATCGGCCGACCAAGGGCTCCGTTGCCTTCGAGGGCCATGACATCACGCGGTTGAAGCCGCACGAGCGGGCGGGCAGCGGCATCGGGCGCACGTTCCAGAACGTCCGCCTTTTCGGCGCCCTCAGCGTGCTGGACAATGTGATGGTGGGGGCGGAGCGGCCTGGCCACGTGGTCGAGGGCGGTGCCCTTGGGCTCGAGCGCCATGCGCTCGCTGCGCTCGATTTCGTCGGCCTCGCCCCGCGCGCCCATGAGCGCGTGGGCAGCCTCTCTTACGGGCATCAGCGCCTCGTCGAGATTGCGCGCGCGCTCGCGGGCAGCCCGAAACTCCTGCTGCTCGACGAGCCGGGGGCCGGCCTCAATCACGTCGAGAAGGACGGCCTCGTGGACTTGCTCAAGCGTCTCAAGGGCCACGGACTCACCATCTTCATCATCGATCACGATATGAATCTCGTGGAGCAAGTGGCCGACCATATCACCGTGCTCAACTTCGGCCGCTCGATTGCGGAGGGCTCGCCAAGCGAAGTCTTGCGCCATCCCGACGTCGTCGCCGCCTATCTCGGCGAGGTGGAGAGTCATGCCGCTTCTTGAGCTCGACAAGCTGGTTGCCGTCTACGGCAAGGTCGAGGCGCTCAAGGGCCTCAGCCTGAAAGTGGAGCAAGGCGAAATCGTGACGCTGCTTGGCGCCAATGGCGCCGGCAAGAGCACGACGTTGCGCGCCATTTCAGGCTTGATGAGGCCGGCCTCGGGCTCGATCGCCGTGAACGGCCGGTCGATCACCGGTCTTTCGCCCGACGCAATCGTCAAGCTCGGCGTGGCGCATGTGCCGGAGGGACGGCGCGTCTTTCCCGGGCTCACCGTGCGCGAGAATATTATGCTCGGCGGCTCGAACCGGCGACGGGCCTCGCGCGCCGAACTCGAGGCCGACGCCGAGAGCATGTTCGCCATATTCCCGGAGATCGAGCCCTTTGCCGATGCGCTCGGCTGGACTCTCTCGGGCGGACAGCAGCAGATGGTCGCGATCGCCCGCGGGCTCATGTCCCGCCCGAAGCTTCTGTTGCTCGACGAGCCCTCGCTCGGCCTGGCACCGCTCATCGTGCAGCAGGTCTACAAGGTGATCGCAGAGATTCGTCGGCAAGGAACCACCGTGCTGCTTGTCGAGCAGAATGCGCACATGGCGCTCTCCGTGGCCGATCGGGGCTACGTTCTCGAGACCGGGCGCCTCGTAACCGAAGGCAGGCCCGAGGCGCTCTGGGACAACGACGAAATTCGCGCCGCCTACCTCGGGCGACGAACACAGAAGGCATGACGCGCCTTGGTCGCCGGATTCGTGCGCGGCGGCGAAAATGCCTATTGCTTGCCCCCTCATGGGGTCCGGCCGTCGATCAGTTGATCAAGCCGCCGCCAAGGATCACGGCGGTCACGAGCATGCCGCTCGCGATTGCAGCCATGATGAGAAACAGAATGATGTCCCGCCGTCTTTCCCGAGAGCCAGATTCGCCTGCGGATACGAGTGCGGCCGTCTGTACGGCGGGCACGCGCGTCCCCGCCTCTTCGACGGGCGCCTGCCCGCTCCGAACCGGAGACATGGGCGGGGAGGACCTTTGTGCGGGAAAGGCGGGCGTTACCATCGCGGTCGTCCACCCGAGTGCCACGACGTAAAATGCCGCAAGCGCAGGGACTACCGTGTCGAGTGCCGGCGCCTTAGCCGCGACCCATCCCCTCACGAGCGCGTCGGACACCGCCATCCCGCCCGCTACCCAGCCCAACACCCCCGCCCCCAGCAGAACAAGGCGGGGATGACGACGGAGCAGCGCGACCATCAGAGCGTTGCCGAAAAAGAGGAAGGGGATGCTGAGCAAGAGCCCCAACCCGAGGTAAAGAACGCTGCCCTGTGCGACCGCCGCGAGGGCCACGATGTTGTCGAGGCTCATGATGAAATCAACGAGGGTGAGCAGAATGCCGGCCGACAACAAGCCTGCAATCGCCGGAGGGCCCTCGGTCGGCTCCGGTGCCTCAGCCGCCGGGCGAACGAGATTGAGCGCAATGATCATGAGCAATGCCGCTCCGACGAGCTTCACCGCAGGCAGCGCGAGCATGGTCATCGCACCCGCGCTCATGACGAAGCGCAACGCGACGGCTCCCGCCGTACCGAGGAACATCGCGCGACGCTGATATCGCAACGGCAGGGTATGGCAGACCAAGGCGACCATGAGCGCGTTGTCTCCCGCCAGCATCAGGTCGACGAAGAAGACCTGTAGAGGCCTGCCGAGGTGTCCGAGGGCGCTGTCAAGCTCCATGGTCCGGCGGTTCACCTTGGTGTCGAGGGCGGGACCATGCGTCGATCACAGCGCTCCAAGCAATCCGGAGTAGAGCGCGACGCCGCCCGTTACTAGAAATGCGATGGCCACCGCTATCCCATAGGCTCCCCGAAGGCGTGAGCCCTCGGGCAGGGAGGTTCGGGCAAGCCAATAGAGGAACCCGAGCACGACCGGCAGCAGCAGCGCGTTGACCACGCCGGCGGCGACCGAAAGAGCGACCAGATTTATGCCCGACGCAACCACTAAGCCGCCTGCGATCAGCATCAAGGCGAGCGCGCCATAGAACCACGGTGCCTGCCTGGGATGATGCTCGAGCGAATGGCGCACGCCGAGCACTTCGCCCACCGCCCACGCGAGCGTCAGGCAAACCACGATGGTGGCAACCAGCGCGCCGCCGGTGAGGCCGAGGACGAAGACCACGCGCCCTACCGCGGCGCCCAACGTCGCCGTGAAGGCCGTCCCGATCTGTTCCACGGTCTCGAGAGGAGCGCCGCCTCCGCCGCTGCCGAACGTCGCACCGGCGGCGATGAGAATCGCCGAAGTGATCAATTGGCAAAGAACGACCCCCGCCAAGGTCTCGGTTCGCGCGGCCTTGATTTGAGCCGGGCCGAGACCTTTGTCGACGCTGGCAGATTGCTGGTAGAGCAGCGCCCATGGGATGACGCTGGTCCCGAGATTGGCGGCGAGCAAGTAAAGATAGTCATGGTCGTGGAGCGGCAGTTGCTTGGTTTCATGCACGACCTGCGCGAAGTCAGGCTGGGCCTTCCAGGCGATGACGAAAAATGCCAGCTCGAACAAGCCGAGGAAGATGGCGATGCGCTCGACCGAACGATAGGAACCCGTCGTGACCATGATGATCAGGCCGGTGACCGTGCCACCCACGGTCACCCACACGGGCAAGCCGAACGCGGCACCGGCGCCCACGAGGCCGCTCATCTCGCTCACCAGGGCGCCGAAGCAGCTCACCACGAGCGTCACGAGAAGAAGGATCGCCGGAGCGCGACCCATATGGCGCAACACGAGCTCGGCCGCACCTTGTCCGGTGCCGAGCCCGAGGCGCAAGGCCAGCTCTTGGGCCATGAACATGAAGGGGATGAACAGCAGGTTCGGCAGCAGGAGGCGGTAGCCCCATACCGCGCCGCTTTGCGCGACGGTGATGACGCTGCCCGCATCGGTGTCGGCGAGCATGGCGACCAATCCAGGGCCCGCCGCGAACAGAAGCTGCCGCCAGAAGACGCGCGCGTCCCGAGATTGCAGAATGGTCATGGACTGCCCTCCCGGAGCTCCATCAAGGCGACCACGACCGTCCCCCTTGCCGCGCGAGCGGCCTCATGCGGACACGGCCTGCCGTCACCGGGGCGTGCCAGTGCCGAGGCCGTCGCCATTGAAGTAGCGCAAAAGCTCGGTATTCGGCGAAAGCACGAGGGTTGGATGAGCCTCGGCGAGCGCCTGGCGATAGCTCTGCATCGTGCGGTAAAAGGCGAAAAACTGGGGATCTTTCCCGAAGGCCTCGGCGAAGAGACGGTTCGCCTCGGCATCCCCTTCGGCGCGGATGATCTTTGCCTCGCGCTGCGCCTCGGCGAGAAGGATCGTGCGCTCCCGATCGGCCCGCGCTTGGATCTGTTGTGCCCATTCGAAGCCCTGGGCGCGCAGCTCCTTCGCCTCGCGATCACGCTCGGAGGCCATGCGGTCATAGATCGCGCTGCTGGTCTCAGGCGGCAGATCGGC
The DNA here is from genome assembly GCA_035625535.1 of Alphaproteobacteria bacterium. Lineage (GTDB taxonomy): Bacteria > Pseudomonadota > Alphaproteobacteria > JACZXZ01 > JACZXZ01 > DASPPM01. The sequence continues at coordinate 4,019 of DASPPM010000142.1, read as the reverse complement.
ACGGCGAATGTTCACATCCGCCACCTCGATGCCAAGCGGTTGCGCGTTCGCGGCGACCTCGGCTCGAACGGTCTCGGTGATGCGCCTTCTTTCGTCGGACAGCAGCGCATGCAACTGAATCTGGCCCAGCACACGGCGAAGCGAAGAGCCGACAATCTGGCTCAGTTCCGTGCGCGCCTGCTGAAGGGTATGAACCGTCTGGTTGAAGCGCAGCGGATCGGAAATGCGGAACTGCGTGTAGGTATCGACCTCGATACGCTTTTGATCACCGAGGATGATCAGCTCCGTCGGCGGTTCGAGTGAGAGAAGGCGAGCGTCGAAATAGATTATGGTGTCGATGAACGGCCACTTCAGCTTGAGACCGGGTTCCCTTTCGATCGCAAGCGGCCGACCGAAGCGCAGGGGCAATGCCTGCGTTGCCTCCGGCAGCACATAGAACGCCGAGGACAGGGCGACGACGAGCAACGCCAAAGCGATCAACATGCCGATCCGCATGGCTTGGCTCATGGCGTCTTCTTTCCTTGAGAGGTCGAAGGAGCTGCCGGCGCGGCATTCGACGCGCCCGGAAGGTCGGGAAGCGGCATGTAGGGCACCAGGCCAGTGACGCCCTTGCCGGAGGAATCGACGATCACCCGGGTTGCCTTGCGCAGCACCTCGTCCATGCTGTCGAGGTAAAGCCGCCTGGCGACGACCGGTGGCGCCTGTTCATAAACTTTGTACATGGCGAGAAAGGCGCTGATCTCCCCGTTGGCCAAATCGACGACCTGAGCCTTATAGGCTTCTGCGTCCTGTTTTATGCGCTCCGCCTCTCCGCGTGCACGGGGGAGGATGTCGTTGCGGTAGGCCTCGGCCTCGTTGCGCGCACGCTCCTGGTCGGCGCGCGCGCGCTGGACATCATTGAAGGATTCGACAACCGCCCCGGGTGGATCGGCTCCCAGCAATCTCACTTGGATCACGGCGATGCCGGCTTGATAGGCATCGAGCAGCCTCTGAAGCTCTGCTTGCGCGTCCTCGGCGATTTTCTGGCGCTTATCCGACAACACCGACTGGATCGGGTTGCGGCCAATGACCTCGCGCACGGCCGCTTCGGCGCCCATTCGCACCATGCCCTGCGGATCGGAGACGTGGAAGAGGTACGCCTGGGCATCCTTGATCTTCCAAAGCACGGAGTAATTGGCTTGGATGATGTTCTCATCGCCGGTCAGCATTCGGCTCGCGCCCACGAGTCCGGGCCGCCCGCCAATTCCCATCTCATTGACGCTGGTCACCTTCGGCAGCAACACGGTCTCGATCGGGTACGGCAGATGATAATGAAGGCCAGGCTGCTCCGTCGCGACCCAGCGGCCGAACCGCAAGACGATGCCCTCCTCATCGGGTTGCACGTTGTATAGCCCGGTCGCGAGCCAGCCGACTAAAACGAGAGCCGCGAGGAGGACGAGCCCTTTCCTCCCGAGACGCGGCGGCAGAATCATCGCTGAAAGCCGGCCCCACGCGAGTGCCGCGACATAGCGGACCGTGCTGCCGGCGTGACCGGAAGACCCTTGCGCGGATGCGTTTTCACTCATGCGGCCATCCCATCCCTCGTGGCTCGCGAAGGGATATTGCCCGAGATTCCCCCGATGCCCATGGCGTCGATCTGTCAGAGTCGCGAATCCCGGGCGGATTTGCAACACTTGTGTCTGGTTGGCGGCAGACGCGGAATAAGGGCATCCGCCACACTTGTGCGATTATGGGCCGAGAAAGGAAACGACTGCTCGGTGCCGAGCGCGGCAGCATCGGCTTCATTATTTTCGCCGCTGTTTGCCTGTTGCCAAGTCACGGCCCCGCCCTCGCCCTCGGTCTTCCTCGCCGCTCGAGTCCGCAAGCGAACGAGGGAAGGGAGTCGGGACGGCCAGGCGGTTAAATGTTCATCCGGACTGACGGCAGATAGATGCGGCCGCCGCTGATGCAGCGGCTGGAACTTTTCACGTCTCCATGACATCTAGCGCACGTCCCGTTGATATGGAAACACCATCGTCACCCCGCGAAAGCGGGGTCCAGAAGTTGCCTGGATTCCCGCTCCTTGCCTGCGCGGGAATGACGGTTAAAGGATGTTGATTCCATATCGAGGAAATAGGCGCTAGCAGAGCGGTTTATGCGAGATGTGATAGGATATGACGCCTGTGAGAAAGCTCCGACTTTCCGTAGCGACGAATCCGACTTCCTTGAGCAGCGCGGTCAATTCGTGCGGCGTGTAGAAGTGCCGTATGGCATTCGCGAAGTAGCCAACGCACTTCATGCTCTCGGCGGAGCTCCGGAAAAGCTTGGCTGTAAACCAGACCGAGAAGCGCAAGTAGACGAGGTACGGCACCTCGACGACCCTCGACGTCGGGCGGACCATGTCTTGATGGCAGAAGATGCCGCCCGGTTTGAGAACCCTATGGATCTCCTTGAAGGCTCTGACGATCTCGAGGTGGCGCGATGCAAACTGGAGCGTCACGGCATCGAATGAGCCGTCGGCAAACGGCAGCGTATGGGCATCGCAGACATGGGCGCGGATCGTCAGATTGCGCTCGCGAGCGCGGCGCTGACCCTCGGCTGTCATGTGCAGGCTGCCGTCTACAGCGTGGATCTCAAGCGTCGGGTCTATTGCAAGAAGCCTCAGCGGGATATCGTGCATGCCCGAGCACACGTCGAGCACTCTCGATCCGCGCGGCAGATGCCTTTGGATGGCGGCGGCGAACGTATTGCTCCATCGTGAGCAATTCCCGAGCGATGCGACCGCGTTGCCCTGATCGTAATAGGCCGGCACGTCTCGAAAGACTTGCGGGATCAGAGTCCGCCACGTATCGCCGAAAAGACGCGAGCGGAGATCTTCCCTGTCCAAGAAATCCTTTGAGATGCTCATCAGGAGTCCCCTCTTGAGCTTTCCTGAAGCGATTACTCAAAGCGCGACGCCTGCCAAGCAGGCTCCGACTGCCGCGATCCCGAATGAAAGCCGCCCCTCGACAGGGGGGCGAACTGCTCGTGCATCCCATTACGGAGACCGCCTATTGCTTCATTCATCTCCTTCTGAAAACAGGCCATCTCACCACGGACGCCCGTGCTGTCCGACCGATAAGTGTGGCCCTTTCTCCTCGCTGAGCGCAAGGGGAAAACGGACGAGGCCCTTCGGGCGGGATGAGAGAGGTCAAGGAGTCACAGCGCCTTGAGCGCGGCGAGCACCTCCTCGACGTGGCCGGGGATTTTCACCTTGCGCCAGGCGGCGCGGATCTTGCCGGCCTTGTCGATGAGGAAGGTCGAGCGCTCGATGCCCATGTATTTGCGCCCGTACATGCTTTTCTCGACCCAGCTGCCGTAGGCCTCGCAGATCTTGCCGTCCTCGTCTGAGACGAGGGCGAAGGGGAGCTTGTATTTGGCCTTGAACTTGTCGTGGGAGGCGACGCTGTCGCGCGAGACGCCGAGCACGACGGCGTTCGCCTTGCCGAACTTGGGAAGCGCGTCGCGGAAGCCGCAGGCCTCTTTCGTGCACCCGGAGGTGTCGTCCTTGGGATAGAAATAGAGGATGACGTTCTGCCCCTTGAGCTTGGCGAGCGCTATCCTGCCGCCGCCGTCGATGGGTGCGCTGAAGTTGGGTGCCGGATCTCCGATCCCGACGCTCATGGCAAGGCCTCCTTCGTTGCTTCCGATGTCTCGTCGCTCCGCGCGGGGTGTTGAGCCTCGCTCTCCGCGCGCGAAGCAGCCGCGCGCTCGGCCGCCGGCGTCTCGATGAGTGCCGCAAAGTGCCGGCGCACGCGCTCGGCGGTCGCCGTGAGCCGGTCCTTGAGCCCGAGGAAGTCGGCGGCGCCCGCCGCGCGCGCGATCACGCGGCGCAGGCCCTCGGGCGCCCTTTCCTCCGCGAAGTCGCGCTCCTCGGCCAAACGCAGGATGCCCTGCACGCGGCGCCAGAGCCGCGTCGCCGCGACGAGCTCGCGCGCCGCCTGGCTCTCGAGGCAGCCGCGCTCCGCGAGACCCTCGTAGGCCTCCGTCGTGTTGGTGCT
>DASPPM010000141.1:0-7757 GCA_035625535.1 Alphaproteobacteria bacterium | reverse complement strand
CCTCGCCGCCACCCGCCGCCTGGTGCGCGACAATCTCGACGCCAAGCGCGCGGCGGGGCTCGTCGACCAGGCGATCGCCGAGCTGCCGCAGCGGCTGCACTGAGCGCGCGGATCGATTAGAGCGTCTTCCAACCTGACAGGATTCGTGCGTTATCGATCGTCATTCCCGCGAGGCTTGTCCCCGCGAAGGCGGGGAGCGGGAATCCATAGTTGCTTCAGTCTCGACCTTCAAATATAGACCCCGGCTTTCGCCGGGGTGACGAGACGAAGGTTTTCACTTGATCGGAAACCCGCTCAACGGGGCGGCGGGCGGCTCCACAGGAGCTTGCGGCCCTCGGGCGAGAATTTCGTCGCGGCATCGACGATGATGGCCTGGAATTCCGCGTCGAGGGCTTCGTGCTTCATGCGCGCGTCCGTCATTGCGGCGGCGAGGGCGGCGCTGTCGAAAGGCTCGGCGATGAGCTTGGCGCGCACCTCGCGGCGTGCGGCTTGAAGCTCCGCGGAGAGGCCCGCGAGCTTGGCCTGATCGGCCTTCCACGCGGCGGCGAGAATTTCCTTGTCCTTCTCAGGGAGCGGCGCCGATATCCGCTCGAGCACGGCCATGGGCGAGGGGCCCGGCGGCTCGCGTCGATGCAAGAGATGCGCGGCGAAAAAGCCGGCGACGAACAAATTGACCGCAAGCGAGGCGAAGAGGACGATTTGCAGCGCCCACGCCTTCGTGCGGCCGTTGCTCATAGACCGGCGACCTCGAAGGGCGAATCATCGGCGTGCAGCTGCGATACATCGATTGTCGCGCTCTCGAGCTGCGGGCTCTCGAAGGTGAGGGTCCCCGTCACGACGCCGAGCACGGCGACGAAGGCGAGCACGGCGGCGCGCGACCACAGCGATGCCGCACCGGCGCTGAGGGTAAAGCGGGCGAGCGTGCGCCGCGAGGGGGCCGTCGCGAGCGACCGCGCGCGCGCCTTGACGCGCATTTCGCGGCCCGCATCTGGTACCAGCTTGTAGCGGTCGAGCAGCGCATCCAGCCGCGCGGTCTCGGCCCGCGCCGCGACGGCGGCCGGCGAGGTCAAGAGAAAGGCCTTCGCCGGCGCGCGCAGCTCGCGCGGCCAGCGCTCGAACGACGCCCCATAGGCATCGAGATAATACATGAACTCTTCGAAGGTCATTCCCCCTCCTTGGGGCCAAGCGCCCCGAGCTCGGCGAGCTTCGTGCGCAGCGTGCGCCGTGCCCGAACGAGCAGCGCCTCGAGTGCGGAAACCGAGACTGCGAGCGCCTCGGCGGCCTCGAGATTGCTCATCTCCTCGAAATAGCAGAGTGCCAGCGCTGCCCGCTGGCGCTCCGGCAACGCGCCGATCTCGGCCGCGACCGCCCGGCTGAGCTCGTCCTGGTAAATCTTGTCGACGGCACCCCGGGCCGGGTCGGCCGGCTCCGCGGCAGTCTCAAGCGATAGCATGTCGGGCCGCCTTTTGCGATCGAGGCAGAGGTTGACCAGAATGCGGAAGAACCAGGTCGAGAAGCGCCCGCGCCCCGGCTGCCAGGTGTCCGCCTTGGTCCACAGCCGCAGAAAAGCCTCCTGCACCAGCTCCTCGGCATCGCTGGCATTGCCGGAGATGCGCTGTGCCAGGCGCAGGCTGCGTTGCGTGTGGCGCTCGACCAAGAGCTGGAAGGCCGCTTGATCGCCCTCGGCCGTGCGCGCGACCAAATCCTCGTCCGAATCCTCGTCCATGCCCGCCTTCACCCGCGCGACGATGAGCACCGGCCGTGGCCGCGGGCGGGGTGCATCCACTCCTCCGCACCCCACCCCCGTGACGCGCTCAGCCCTGTCGAGGACAGGGTCGGCATAGGGCATCGGCAGACTTGCACTGATCATCGCATGCCGGATCGTAAGGCGGTTTCAAGCCTTCCGTAAAGGCCGCGAGCGCTGCCGCACGGTGAAATCGCTCCATCTTCCGCATGCGCAGCTCTCAGCCTTTCGGGAGGGGCCGGATCAGGCGCTCGTCCGGGCGTCCTCCGGTCCAAGCGAGCCATGGCTGATATACGGGAAAGGGAGGGCGACCCTGCGCTCGCCGGCGGGCTCGGGGGCCGGACTCGGCGAGGCCTGGGCATCGCCGGTCGCCGCTATTCCGCCGCTTGGGAGGCAGGCTGTGGCGGGCGCCAGCGCAACACCGGCTTGCGCGCGGCCGCCGTCTCGTCGAGCCTGCGACGCGGCGTGAAATAGGGAGCGCCATGGAAAGCCTCGGCCGCCCCCGCCTCTTTGGCGCGCTCGGCCAGCCCGCGGACCACCGCGATGAACTGATCGAGCGATTCCTTGCTCTCGGTCTCGGTCGGCTCCATGAGGAGCGCGCCATGCACCACAAGGGGGAAGTACATCGTCATGGGATGGAAGCCCTCGTCGATCATGGCCTTGGCGAAGTCGAGGGTGCTGACCCCGCTGTCCTTGAGAAAACGGTCGTCGAAAAGCGCCTCGTGCATGCAGGGCCCCGCGAAGGCAGGTGTCAAGACGTCGCCGAGACGCGCCAAGAGATAGTTGGCGTTCAAGACCGCATCGGCCGCGACCTGGGCGAGGCCGTCGGCGCCGTGGCTCATCATGTAGGCGAGCGCCCTGATGAACATGCCCATCTGGCCATGGAAGCCCTTGAGCCGGCCGAAGGGCTTGCTGCCGGCCCCCGCCGCTTGGGCGTGCTCGACGAGGCAAAGCCCGTCCGCCCCGTGCACGATCCAGGGCAAGGGCGCGAAGGGGGCTAGGGCCGCCGAGAAGACCACGGGCCCGCTCCCCGGCCCGCCGCCGCCGTGCGGGGTGGAGAAGGTCTTGTGCAGGTTGATGTGCATGCAGTCGATGCCGAGATCGCCCGGCCGCACGCGCCCGACGATGGCATTGAAATTGGCGCCGTCGCAGTAGAAGTAGGCGCCGCTCTCGTGCAGGCGCGCGGCAAGCTCGACCATGTCGGGCTCGAAGAGGCCGCACGTGTTGGGATTGGTCACCATGAGCGCCGCCACGTCGGACCCGAGCTTCTGCTTGAACGCCGCGAGGTCGACCCGTCCCTGCGCATTCGCCGGGATCGGGTCGATGGTGAAGCCGCACTCCGCCCCCGTCGCCGGATTGGTGCCGTGCGCCGATTCCGGCACGAGCACGCGCCGCCGCCCCCGCTCGCCGCGCGCCTCAAGTGCAGCCCGGATCGCGATCATGCCGCAAAGCTCACCATGGGCGCCGGCACCGGGCGAAAGCGCCACCGCGGGCATGCCCGTGAGCGTCTTGAGCCAGTGCGCAAGCCGATCGATGAGGGCAAGCGCCCCCTGGACCGTGCTCACGGGCTGCAGCGGATGGAGGTCGACGAGGCCCGCGAGGCGCGCCACTTTCTCGTTGAGGCGCGGATTGTGCTTCATGGTGCACGAGCCGAGCGGGTAGAGCCCGCTGTCGATGCCGTAGTTTTTCTGGCTGAGGCGCGTGTAGTGACGCACCACCTGGGGCTCGGAGAGGCCGGGCAGTCCGATCTTGCCCGCGCGCCTCATGGCGCCGAGACGCTCGGCCGAACGGCGCGGCTCGGGCAAGTCGACGCCCGTGCGCCCTTCCTGGCCCTGCTCGAAGATGAGCGGCTCCTCGATCTCGAGGCCCCGGTTGCCGCTGATGCTGGGCGCCGCCGCAGGCGCTGGCGCGCCCGCCGAACGGCTCTTGCGATCCTGCGAGAGATCCATCACAGCACCTCCTCGAGCGCTTCGGCCAAGGCCTCGATCTCGCCTTGCGTGTTCATCTCCGTGGCCGCGACCAGCATGAGATGGGAGAGGGCGGGAGACTCCGGATAGAAGCGCGAGAGCGGAACGCCGCCCAAGATGCGCCGCTCGGCGAGCGCTTCCACCACCTCCGCCGCGGGCTTGGGCAGCTTGAGCGTCAGCTCGTTGAAGAAGGCCTTGTTGAGGACCTCGACCCCTTTGACGGCGGCAAGCCGCTCGGCGAGCTCCACGGCGTTGGCGTGATTGAGGGCCGCGAGCCGGGTGAGGCCAGCCTCGCCGAGCAGGGAGAGATGGATGGTGAAGGCGAGCGCGCACAGGCTCGAGTTGGTGCAGATGTTGCTCGTCGCCTTCTCGCGCCGGATATGCTGCTCGCGCGTCGAGAGCGTCAGCACCCAGCCGCGCCTGCCTTCGGCATCGACGGTCTCGCCGCAGAGCCGGCCCGGCATCTGGCGCACGAACTTCTCGCGCGCCGCGAAGAGGCCGAGGTAGGGGCCGCCGAAGGAGAGCGGGATGCCGATCGACTGGCCCTCGGCCGCGACGATGTCGGCCCCCATCTCGCCCGGCGGCTTGACGAGGCCGAGCGAGACGACCTCGGCGACCGCGACGACGAGGAGGGCGCCCTTGGCATGGCACGCATTGGCGAGCGCCGAATAGTCGCGGAGATGGCCGAAGAAGCTCGGGCTCGCCACCACCACGCAGCTCGTCTTGTCGTCGATCATGCCGGCGAGCTCCTCGCCCCCGCGCGGATCGGGTGGGGCGAGCACCGTCTCGAAATTGGCCCAGCGCCCGCGCGTCGCGCAGATCTCGCGATAATGCGGGTGGAGCCCGCCCGAGAGGATCGCCTTCTTGCGCTGCGTCAAACGGTTCGCCATGGCGACGGCTTCAGCTGAGGCGGACGCTCCGTCGTACATGGAGGCGTTCGCTACCTCCATGCCGGTGATGAGTGCCACCTGCGTCTGGAACTCGAAGAGATACTGCAAGGTGCCTTGCGACACCTCCGGCTGGTAGGGCGTGTAGGAGGTGAGGAACTCGCCGCGCTGGATGAGATGATCGACGCTTGCCGGAATGTGATGGCGGTAAGCGCCCGCGCCCAGGAACGAGGGCATCGATGCGGTGCCGAGGTTCCCGCTCGCGAAGGCCTGGAACTCGCGCTCGACCTCGAGCTCACCCATGTGGCGCGGGAGCTCCACGGGCGCCTTCAAGCGCACGCCCTCGGGCACGTCGCGATAGAGGCTGTCGAGCGAGCCGACGCCGATCGCCTGCAGCATCGCGCGGCGATCCGCGTCCGTGAGCGGCAGGTAGCGCATCAGTGCAGCCCCTCGCAGAATTTGCCGTAGGCGGCCTCGTCCATGAGCGAGGCGAGCTCGCCCTTGTCCTTGAGGTCGAGCTTGAAGAACCAGCCCTCGGCCATGGGCGAGGAGTTGACGAGCGCCGGCTCCCCCGTGAGCTTGTCGTTGACCGCGACCACCTTGCCGCTCGCGGGGGCATAGACCTCGCTCGCCGCCTTCACGGATTCGACGACCGCGGCATCGCCTCCCTTCGCGACCTCCTTGCCCAAGGCCGGGAGCTCGACGAAGACGACATCGCCCAACTGCTCTTGCGCGTATTGCGTGATGCCGACGGTGGCGCTGCCGTCGGCCTCGAGGCGGATCCATTCGTGGTCCTGGGTAAATTTCAGCACGGCCTCTCCTCCCTGGCGTTCATCCCCGGTAATAGCGCTGCGGCACGAAGGGGAGTGCCGCCACCTTGGCCGGGCGCGGCACGCCGCGCACGATGAGCTGGACGGGCGTTCCCACCGCGGCAGAGGCGCTCTCGACGTAGCCCATGGCGATGGGGCCGCCCACGCTCGGGCCGAAGCCGCCCGAGGTGACGGTGCCGATCCTGCGGCCGGCCGCATCCATGATCGCGGTGCCGTCGCGCGCGGGCGCCTTGCCGTCGGGCAGGATGCCGACGCGCTTGCGCTCGACCCCCTTCGCGAGCTGCGCGCGGATCACCTCGGCCCCCGGGAAGCCGCCTTCTAAGCGCCGGCGCTTGCCGATCGACCACACGAGCCCCGCCTCGACCGGCGTCGTCGTGGTATCGATGTCGTGGCCGTAAAGGCAGAGGCCCGCCTCGAGGCGAAGCGAATCGCGCGCACCCAGTCCGATCGGCTTGACCTCGGGCTCGGCCAAGAGCCGGCGCGCGAAGCCCGCCGCGGCAGCCACCGGCAACGAGATCTCGAAGCCGTCCTCGCCCGTGTAGCCCGAGCGCGTGACGAGCGCTTCCGTGCCGCCGAGCGTATAGCGCGCGAGGCTCATGAATTTCTGGCTCACGCAGGCTGGTGCCAGGCGCCCCAGTACCGCGGCCGCAGCGGGGCCTTGGAGCGCCAGGAGGGCGCGGTCCGCGAGCGGCTCGAGGCGCACCCGGCCGTCGAGGCCCTTCTCCATGTGGGCGATGTCGTCGGCCTTGCAGGCCGCGTTCACCACCACGAAGAGCCCGTCCTCGAGGCGCGTGGCCATGAGGTCGTCGAGGATGCCGCCCGCCTCGTTGGTGAATTGGGTGTAGCGCTGGCGCCAGGGGGCGAGGCCCAGGATGTCGCCCGGCACCAGGCGCTCGAAGGCGGCCGGGGCGTCCTTGCCCCGTAGGCGCACCTGGCCCATGTGGGAGACGTCGAAGAGGCCCGCCGCCTTGCGCGTATGCATGTGCTCGGCGAGGATGCCGCTCGGATAGTTGACCGGCATCTCGTAGCCCGCGAAGGGCACCATCTTGGCGCCGAGCGAGAGGTGCAGATCGTAAAGCGGCGTGCGCTCTAAGGGTTGGGGCGAAGGGGCGCTCAAGAGGTCCTCCAGAGGCGTTGCCGCCTGCCCGACGCGCGTGCCGATCCCGCCCTCGGGATCGCCTTGCCGGACAAGCCCCCTCTGTCCTCGGACCTGAAAGATTCGCCCGGCCTAAGCTGCCGGGGTTACCCCTTCGGTGAGCCGCTCGGCCGTCCTTAAGGCGCGCGGCTGCTTTCCAGAGCTGCCTACCCTCGCGGTCCCTTTTGCCTGAGAGTTTCCGGGGCGGTTGCTCCTTCGGCGCCGGCGCGGCACCAAGCCCGATTCAAGGCCAAGTGCCGCGTCGATCTCTCCCGCGAGAGTCTACGGCGGCGCTAGCCTAGCCGCATGGCAGGGAATGTCAACAGACGGCTTTGCGATCGGCGAATGCCGCGCCGTCAGCGCACGAGATAACGCGCGGGCGTAAGAATATCGACGCCGCGGAAGGGATGAAGCACGAGGAGATCGGCGTCGCCCGTGATGATCAGCCGCGCCTCGCCATTGACGGCGAGCTCGAGGAATTTGTCATCCTTGGGATCGCGACACGCGCGTATCGAGTGAACGATCGGAATTCTTTCGGCGATGCGTCCGAGGAGGCGGAGAAACTGCTGGCGCTCTGCGAGCGTGACATAGGGATCGAATCTGGCGCGCGCGAGTACGTCGGCCAGCTCCAAAAGCGTCGCATCCGAGACAAGGAGCTGGCCCTCCGCGACTGCCTTGCGGACCGCTCGGGCGGGAAGCGAAGCGGGAAGAAGAAGCCTACTGACGAGTGCGCTCGTGTCGATGACGAGACGCTCCCTAGCCGTCATCGGCAAGCATCTTGGCGAGCTTCTCCTCGGTCATGCCGCGCGCGGCCGCGCGTTCCGCGATGCGGTCGCAGAAGCGCTCGAACTCGTCCCGGTTCAAGGCGGAGAGACGCTCGTACTCCTCCGCCGACAAGATCACGGCGACGTCGCGTTTCTGGCGGCGAATTGTGATCGGCTCGCGCTGGGCCGCGTCGAGGAGCGCGGCGAGGCGCTGCTTGGCATCAGTGGCGGAGACATATCGCATTTGTCTATTATAGACAAAATAGACAAAATCTCAAGACCCGGCATCTGCAATCACTCGCTTAGCGCCGCACAACGGACCCCTGTCACCCGCGCTCCCGCTGCGCTCCTGGGCGAATGTCCGGTGCGCGCTTCTGCCTTCAACCAAGCGATCGCCGCGACGGTGCCGAGCGCGGCGCAGCTCAGCCGC
>DASPPM010000140.1:0-5906 GCA_035625535.1 Alphaproteobacteria bacterium | reverse complement strand
TCTCGCCGCCGGTGATGATCATGTCGTCGACGCGGCCGGTGACGAAGAGGTCGCCGGCGGCGTCGAAATAGCCGGTATCGCCGGTGAAGTACCAGCCACCGCAGAGCGCCTTGGCATCGGCGTCGGGGCGGCGCCAATAGCCCTCGAAGGCCTCGTCGCCGGCCAAAAGTGCTACGATCTCGCCCTCCTCGCCCGGGGCAGCCGAATCATCCGGCGCCCTGGTCCCCAGTTTCACCACGCGGATCAGCTGGTTCAAGCCGGCGCGGCCGGCCGAGCCCGGCTTCGCCACCGCATCCTGGTCGATCGTGCAGGTATAGACCTCGGAGCTGCCGTAGTGGTTGACGAAGAGATCGGGCTTGAAGGCGGCGTCGAGCTTCTGCAACAGCGCCGCCGTCATCGGCGCGCCGGCAAAGCCGAGCTTCCGCACCGAGCCGATCTCTGCGGCGGCGAAATCCGCATGATGGATGAGGTCGTGGTAGAGGGTCGGCACCAGATAGAGGTTGGTGATGCGCTCCCGCGCGATGAGCGCAAGCGCCGCCTTCACCTCGAAGCGCGGCAGGCAGACGAATGTGCCGCCGACGAGCGACATGGCGAGCAGCGAGCGCACGCCCATGGTGTGGTAGAGCGGCATGACGCCCAAGGTGCGCTCGCCGTGGGCATAGAGATTCTGCGCCACGTGCGCCAAGGCCGCGGCGCGCTCGGCGCGGTGGCGGCGCGGCACGCCCTTGGGCCGCGAGGTGGTGCCCGAGGTATAGAGCATGAGCGACCACCCATCGGCGCCGACGCGCGGGCTCGCCTCCGGCGCCTCGCTCGCCAGCATGGCGGCAAAGGCGGTCTCGCCCGCGCCGGCGGTGCCGAGGCTGATACGCGGGAGTGCCTCGGCCCTTTGCGATTGCGCGACCGCCGCGGCCGAGACCTCCTCATAGGCGAGCGCGCGCGCCTCCGCGTTCTCGAGGCAATAATCGACCTCGTCGGCTTTCACGCGCCAATTGAGCGGCGTCAGGATGATGCCGGCGAATTGGCAGGCCCAATGGAGGGTCGCGGCCTCCCAGCGGTTCTGAAGGATGCTGACGAGATGATCGCCGACCTTGAGGCCCAACGCATCGAGGGCGGCGACGAGCGCGGAGATTTTCCTCAGCCATGCCGCGTAGCTGAGCCGCAGCTCGCCGTCGACGATCGCGATGGCGTCGGGGTCACGCGCCACGCTCGCGAGAAAGCTGGTGCCAAGATCAAGCATTTGTCTTCTTCCCTGGCTTCTTCCCTAGACGCGCCCGCGCGGCGAGCGCTGCCGCCATGATGGAGACGTAGCCGGTGCAGCGGCAGAGATGACCGGAGAGCGTCGTGCGGATCTCCTCTTCCGTCGCCTCCGGCCGGTCGCGCAGCAAGGCGTTCAGCGAGACGAGGATGCCGGCCGTGCAGAAGCCGCATTGCAGGGCGAAATGCTCGCGGAAGCACTCCTGCAGCAATGAGAGCCGGTCGGGCGCGGGTGCGAGGCCTTCGACCGTGCGGATATCCGCACCCTCGACCTGCACGGCGAGCGTCAGGCAGGCACGGCTCGGCCTGCCGTCGATCTCGATCGTGCAGGCGCCGCACAAGCCGTGCTCGCAGCCGACATGGGTGCCGGTCGAGCCGAGCACGTGGCGCAGGAAATCACTCAGCAAGAGACGCGGCTCGGCCTCGCCCGAGACGGCAACTCCGTTGAGCGTGAAGCTCACGAGGTGGCGCTCAAGGGCGCTCAGTCGCGGCATCGCGCGGCCTCCTCGAGCGTGGCGCGGCCGAGGCGACGCACGAGCTCCCGGCGATAGCGCGCGGTGGCGTGGAGATCGTCGCGGGCCTCCATGTCCCAGGCGAAGGCGTCGAGTGCCTCGTCGAGCTCCTTGGCTTGCGGTTGGGGAAGCGCGCGCGCCACGGGGCGATCGGCGACGCCGCCGACGGCGAGCCGCGCGCCCTCGCTGGAGACCACCGCGGCGCAGCCGATGATGGCGAAATCGCCATGGCGCCGGGCGACCTCGCGGAAGGCGTAGCCGGTCCCGGGCCGCACCTTGGGCAGCGAGACGGCCTCGATGAGCTCGTCGTCCTTCAGCGCCGTCGCCATCATCCCGGTGATGAATTCCGCGGCCGGCACGGTGCGGCTGCGGCGGCGCGAGCGCAGGTGCACGGAGCCGCCGAGGGCCACCAGCACCAAAGGCAGCTCGGCACTGGGATCGGCATGCGCGATCGAGCCGCAGACGGTGCCGCGGCTCCGCGTCTGCGGATGGCCGACCCAGGGGAGGGCGGCGGCGAGGAGCGGCTGGAGCAGTGCGAGGCGCGGCAGCGCCTCGACCTGCCATTGCCGTACGGCGGCGCCGATGCGCAAGCTGCCGTTCTCCTCCTTGATCTGCCGCCATTCGGCGACGCCCATGATGTCGACCAGCACGCCTGGCCGCGCCAAGCGCATGTTCAGCATCGGCAGCAGGGACTGGCCGCCGGCGAGCACCCGTGCAGCGGCCCCCTCCTGGTGGAGCGTCTCGAGCGCCTCCTCGCGGCTCGCGGCGGCGACATAATCGAAGCGCACGGGCTTCATGCGCCCCTCCACCAACGGCAGAGGCGGGCCCAGAGGCCCGCGCGTGGCCGGCCGCCGCTCGCATGGCGGGCCAAGGCGGCGAAGAATTGTCCGATGATGACGCGCGCAGCGCCATCGAGGAGACGGCCGCCGATGGAGGCGGCCTTGCCGCCGATCGCCGCCTCGTAGCGATAGGCAATGAGCGTGCGGCCCGGCACCTCCTCGCTCAGCTTCACCTGGCCCAAGCCGCGGCCGAAGCCGAGCGCCCCCTCGACAATACCGCTCAAGGTCACGGAGCGCGGCGGCTCGAGCTCGGAAAGCGAGATTAGGGCGCGATAGCGGCCCTTGACCGGGCCGATGCCGAGGGTGACCTCGGCCTTATACTCCGTGCCCGAGACCTTCTCGACCGCATGGGCGCCGGGGACGAGGGCGAGAAGTGCGTTGGGGTCGAGCAGCATGGCCCAGATCTTGGCTGCGGGGGCCGCGACGCTCGCCTCGCCCTCGCCGAAGAGCCGGCGCTCGCCGGCGGCGGGCTCTCGCCGCGGGATGGCCGTGGCTTTCCGCCGCGGCTCGCGCTCCGGACCGTAAAGATGCTCCGCCAGGCGCGCCGGCAGGAGCGGCAGTGCCACATCGGCCACGCCGAGCGCATCGGCTACGGCATTGGCGATGCAGACGGGGGTCGACATGCAATTGCCCTCGCCCACGCCCTTGGCGCCGAGCGGCGTTAAGGGCGAGGGCGTCTCGTAATGGAGAACGACGGGCGCCGGCACCTCCATCGCGGTCGGGATCAGGTAATCGGCGAGCGTGCCCGAGAGGAAGCTGCCGTCCGAGCCGTAGGCGTGCTCTTCCAGGAGCGCTGCGCCCAAGGCTTGGGCGAAGCCGCCATTGACCTGGCCCGCGACCATGGCCGGATGCAGGACGCGGCCGCAATCATGCAGGCTGACGTAGCGCTCGATCCTGACCTCGGCGGTGACCCGGTCGATCTCGACGGCGCATATGTCAAAGATGAAACCGTGACAAAGCGAGCTATTGATCTCATCGGCCTCACTCGGCGCCGTCAGCTCGGGCGGCGTCCAGAACACGGTCTCGCGGATCGCGGCATCGCTCTCGGGCGGGAGCGTGCCCGGCGCCCAATGACCGGCGGCGGCGAGCCGGGTGAAGGAGACGGCATTGTCGGGATTGGCGCGCGCGCGCACGCGCCCCTCCCTGAAGACGACGTCGGCCGCCGGCACGTTGAGCTGGGCCGCGGCGATGCGCGCCAAGCGCTCGCGCAGCCGCGTCGCGGCAAGGTGTGTGGCGCCGGCGACAGCGGGGGCGAAGCGGCTCGAGTAATTGCCCGACGCGATCGACCAGGCATCCTTGCCAGTGTCGATATCGGTCACGACGCGGATGTCGTCGGGCCGCAGGCCGAGCACGTCGGCTGCGACCTGCGACAGCACGGTGCGGTGGCCCTGGCCTTGCGGCACCGAGGCGACGTGGACGCTTACCGAGCCAAGGGGGTCGAGGCTCACGGTGGCGGTCGCTTGCGCGCCGTTCTTTGGGCCGGCGCGGCGGCGTTCGGCCGCACTCAGGACCGTGGTGATATAGCCCATGTTGGATACGCTCGGCTCCACCACCGCGGCGTAGCCGATGCCGTAGAGCCGACCTTCGGCCCGCGCCTCATCGCGGCGCCGAAGGAGCTCCTCGATGCCGCCCTCGGCGAGCGCCTTCGCCATCGCCGCGGGATAATCGCCCGAATCGAGGAGCGCCCCTGTCGCGGTGCGGTAGGGAAAATCCTCGGGGCGCACGAGATTGCGGCGGATCACCGCGAGGGGGTCGAGATGGAGCTCGGCCGCGATGCGCTCTACCAGCCGCTCCAGCGGGAAATAGACCTGCGGCCCGCCGAAGCCGCGGTTGAGCCCGCTCGGCATCTTGTTGGTGAGCACGACGCGGTTCCTGATCGAGACATGGCGGATGTCGTAGGCGCCGGTCATGTTGCCGTGCATGCGGTAGAGCGTCGCGGGCTCGGGTGCCCGCAAATGCGCGCCGCAATCCTCGATCTGGTCCCAGTCGAGCGCCAGGATGCGGCCGTCGTCGGCGAAGGCGGCCTCGAGCCGCGTGAAGCGGTTGGTGGCAGAGGTCGAAGCCGCGAGATGCTCGAGCCGATCCTCGATCCATTTGACCGGCCGGCCGGCCACGCGCGCGGCGAGTGCGATCAGCACGATGTAGGGGAAGACCCCCTGCTTGACCCCGAAGCTGCCGCCGGAATCGGGCGGCGTGCGCAGCCGCAGGCGATTGCCCGGCACCTTGAGCGCGCGGGCGATCACCGCATGAATGCTGAAGGGGCCCTGGAAGTTGGCCGTCACGTCATAGGCGTCGAGCTCGGGGTCGTATTCCGCGATCACGCCGTAGGTCTCGATCGGCGTGCAGGCGTTGCGCGGATAATTCACCTCGATCGCGAGCCGGCGTGGGGCCGACCTGAAGGCGCCTTCCGGATCGCCGTAGCGGAAGAAGCGCTCGCTCGCGAGGTTGCCGCCGAGGCGAGGATGCAGCACCGGCGCATCGGGCGCCAGGGCCGCGCGCGGATCGACGACGGCGGCGAGCGGCCGGTAGTGCGGCTCGACGAGATCGAGCGCGTCCTCCGCCACGTAGCGGTCGCGCGCCACCACCACCGCGACAGGCTCGCCGACGTAGCGCACCCGGTCGGTGGCGATGGGCCAGCATTCGATCGGGACCTTCACGCCGACGACGAGGCTGGCACTTCTCGCCTGCACTTCCGTGCCCGTGAGCACGGCGGCGACGCCAGGCAAGGCCCGCGCGCGCGCCGTCTCGATGCCAGCGATCTCGGCATGGGCATGGGGCGAGCGCAGGATCGCGGCATGGAGCGTGCCCGGCGGGACGCCGAGATCGTCGATGAAGCGGCCGCGCCCGCTCAAAAGCGCTGCATCCTCCACGCGTGGGAGCGAGCGCCCGATCCAAGGTGCGTCGTCCATGCGCTCAGCCCGCCGCGCCGAAATTGCGCGCGCTCAGGCGCGCGAAAATGATGGAGTGCTGCCGGCTCGGGTCGTGGCCTTGCACATCGCGCATCTCGCGCTTCTCGCAACGGTTCGGGCAAGCTGCCGAGATCATGCCGAAGCGTCCGCTCCCTCGTTCTGCACGGCCGCCGGTCCGGGCCGGCGGTTAAGGCGCCAGTCTAGCAAAAGCCCGGGGCTAGGATAGGCCAAGCATGCGGGCTGCCTTACCCTCGCGTCTCATTTTACCGCTTGCTGCCGAGGCGTTAGCGGATGCACATCTTCCGATGCTTGCAAAACCATCGGAGGTCCTTCGTGACGCGACCCTTCGGGTCGCTCCTCAGGATGAGGAGATTTGTGTGTGGCAGTAAGAC
>DASPPM010000139.1:0-3383 GCA_035625535.1 Alphaproteobacteria bacterium | reverse complement strand
GGCACCCCACCCGGAAGGAAGGGGCGACCCTCAGCCATGGCGGTCCTCGCTCTCGTTTACTCGCGCGGCACCGGCGAAAGGCGGGATCGCGGGCGCCGTGGGGAGCTTCATGCCGCGGACTCCTTGCCTGCCGCCGCCGCGGCGCTGCGCACTTGCGCCGCGATGACGAGCTTCTGGATCTCGCTCGTGCCCTCATAGATGCGGAGCGCGCGGATCTCGCGATAGAGCCGCTCGACCGCACTGCCGGAGACCACGCCGAGCCCGCCCCAGATCTGCACCGCCTCGTCGATCACCTTCTGCGCGGATTCGGTCGCGTGGAGCTTCGCCATCGCGGCCTCGCGGCTCACGCGCTGGCCGAGCGCATCCTTGGTCCAGGCGGCGCGGTAGACGAGGAGGGCCGAGGCATCGACGGCGAGCGCCATCTCCGCGAGCTTCGCCTGGATGAGCTGATGCTCGGCGATGGGTTTGCCGAAGGCGACGCGGCTCTCGGCGCGCGCGAGCGCCTCATCGAGGGCGCGCCGCGCGAAGCCGAGGGCGGCGGCCCCCACCGTGGCGCGGAAGATGTCGAGCGTGGCGAGCGCGATCTTGAAGCCCTCGCCCGCACGGCCCAGAAGATGGCTCCCGGGGACGCGGCAGGCCTCGAAGGCCAAGGTGCCGAGCGGATGGGGTGCGATGAGCGGAATGCGCGCGACGAGCTTGAGGCCGGGGTTGTCCGCCTCGACCACGAAGGCGGAAAGGCCCTTGGCACCCGGCGCCTCGCCGGTGCGCGCGAAGACGACGTAGTGGCCGGCGATGCCGGCGTTCGAGATCCAGGTCTTGCGGCCGTCGATCACGTAGCCGTCGCCGTCGCGGCGTGCTGCGCATTTGAGCGCGGCCACGTCCGAGCCGGCCTCGGGCTCGGAGAGGGCAAAGGCGGCGATCGTCTCGCCCGAGGCGACGCGCGGCAGGTAGCGCGCTTTCAGCATCTCGCTGCCGAAAAGCGAGATGGAAGCGCTGCCGAGGCCCTGCATGGCAAAGGCGAAGTCCGCGAGGCCCGAGCGATAGGCCAAGGTCTCGCGCAAGAGGCAGAGCGCGCGGACGTCGAGCTCCTTGGCGATGCCGCCGTGGGAGGCGGGTACGGTATGGCGCAGCCAGCCCGCCTCGCCGAGACGCGCGACCAGCCGGCGCACGAGGGTCTCCGCCTCGCCCTCGTCATGCTCGCCAGGCGCAAGCTCGGCCGCAACCCATTCGTCGAGACGGGCCTTGAGACGGCGATGCGCCTCATCGAAAAAGGGCCAGGCGAGAAAGCTCTTGTCCGCCATCTTGTCCCTTCGCCGCTAAAACGCCCGCCGTGCGGGCTTGCCGTTGATATAGTTTCTGGAAACTATGCGATTATCATGGCGCCTTATCGTAAGGTCGTGCCAATCGTCCCGGCTGCCCAAGGAAAATCGGCATCATTGCAACGCTTGCAATACCACGTTCAGCGCGACGGTGGGCACGATTTTGAGCCGTACCCGCTTGCCCCTCCCAAAGTCGCTCCGGGCCGTCTCCATCCTTCGCAACGGCCAGAAGGGCTTTCGGATCTCCAACTCGCCCTCGACCTCGAAGTCAAGCGCAATACCGTCCATTCGCATCGTCATTCCCGCGAAAGCGGGAATCCGGGCAGCGTCTGGACCCCCGCTTGCGCGGGGGTGACGACCAGGGTGTTTCAACTTGATTGGATCATGCTCTAGAGATGGCAATGTCGGCTCTAGCGGCCAAGACGGCGGCAACGAAAAGCGGACGTCGCCGGATGGGGGGCGCTTTCGTAGGTTGCCTCGGCGCGCATTGCCCAAGAACGGGAGGGCGCTGGACTCGGCGCTTGCCGGGCCGGAAAATCACCGATGATGGGGACGACAAATACCCCGGCAGTATGCCGACGTTCACCCCGAGTCCTGCTCATCTGGGGGATGTCGGTTTACGGCCGGTGCGCGGATTTCTGTACGCGGCGGCGGCGCCTTATAGCGATTTTGGGCTGGTTGCTCGTCGCTTCGTGGTTTGCCGTCACGGTCGTATCGAAGATCGCCTTTTACCGGGCGGGCGTTTCCGTCAACGACATATTTTTATTCGCCAATGCCTTCGCCAACACGCATTTTCCGGACAAGTTGCTCTATACCGCGACCTATGATTACTGGCGGGGAATCCACTCGCTCTTGTGGGACCATAACGTCCTGACCTCGCTTCTGCTCGTCCCTTTTTACAAATTGTTCGACAGCCCGCTCTTCCTCATCGTCCTCCAGGCGCTTGCGCCCGCGGGGCTGGTGCTGGGCCTCGTCATCGTGGCCCGGCGCCTCGGCGGGGACAGCCTGCCCGGCTTGGCCGTCGCGCTTTTGACCCTCTTCAACCCCACTTTCACCAATTCCGTGCTCGACCCCGTGGGCGGCTTCCGCCTCGATGCCCAGTTCCTTCTCTACTTCCCCGCCTTTATCACCTGCTTCCTCTTGCGACGGCCCGTCGCGACAATGGTCTTTCTCCTGCTTTTTTTGGGGATCAAGGAAAACGCGGCCTTCTACGGAATGGCGTTCGGCGCCCTCGTGACCACGCTCGGCATTCCCTTCGGATCGTACCGCCGGCTCGGCTTGGCCGTTCTCCTCTTGTCGGCGGCATATTTCGTTCTCGCCGTTTTCTTCATCCCCCGATGGGCCGGCGTGCCCAACCTCTATGTCCACTGGGGGGTATCGCATATCGGCCGCGGCATGCTCGCCGGGGCTGCGGACGGCTTCTTCAGACAGAAGTGGTATGAGTTCTACCTCTACTTCATCTATGCGATCGGCAGCTTGCCGTTTTACCTGGCGACCCTGCCGGACGTGGGCATGTACAGCTTGCTCGAGCGGTCGAGCAGCGTTTACTACGACTTCACTTGCATCGTGATGTTGAGCTTCGGCACGCTTGCGGCACTGTTGCGCCTGCACGCTGCCGGGGAAAGCGGGTTCGCGGGTCTCGCTCGGCGCTTATTCAAGGTGGCCATCGCGGCCCAGCTGGCGATCGCGATTCCGTGGACGGGTTGGCAGTTCGTCCACGACTGGCATAAATCGATGGTCGCGGCCGTGCATGTTCCCGCCGCCGACAAGGAGGCGGCGTGGAACATGGTCGATCTGAACTGCGGCGTGTGCCCTCATGATGCGATCCTCGACCGCTTCTACAAGCTGCCCTATTGGCTCCGCACCGATCTTCCCCAAGTGGCGCGCTATTTAGTCACAATTGATCCCGCGTCGCTTTCCGCCGTGGCGCTTGAGCGCGACCCGCTCACGCCCTTTCTCGCGGCCAACCGCGATCGCCTTCGCCTGGTCGGCCGTGCAGGCCCGCTCACCGTCTGGCTTAACCCGTCCGTCCCGTGCCGATCCTGGGGGAAGTGACTCAAGCGT
>DASPPM010000138.1:0-40243 GCA_035625535.1 Alphaproteobacteria bacterium | reverse complement strand
AAGACCGGCAAGTCCGGGTTCGAAGGCTCGCGTTTTCTCCACACCATGATCCGGGTGCGCGACCTCGACAAGTCGCTCGACTTCTACACCCGCCTTCTCGGCATGAAGCTCCTGCGCAAGAAGGACTATCCCACGGGAGAGTTCACCCTTGCCTTCGTGGGCTACGGCGACGAGACGGATGCAACGGTGGTCGAGCTCACCCACAACTGGCCGCGCAAGGATGCCTACGCGCTCGGCGAGGCCTTCGGCCATCTCGCCATCTCGGTCGCCGACATTTATGGCGCCTGCGAGCGCCTGGCCAGGGAAGGGGTCAAGATCCCGCGCCCGCCCGGGCCGATGAAGCACGGCGGCTCGGTCATCGCCTTCATCGAGGATCCCGACGGCTACAAAATCGAGCTGATCGAGCGGGCGTAGCGCTCGGAATCATGGCTGCGTGCTCCAGCCCCCACCCTCAACCTCCCCCTCGAAGGGGGATCGGCCGCCCGTTGAGGAGCGGCCGATGGGGTGGGGGTGAAGCTCGAATTCCCGAACGCTGGCACTTGCGCTATTTGCGCTTCTCCACGGGCACATAGGCGCGCTTAGCGTAACCCGTATAGAGCTGACGCGGCCGGCCGATCTTCTGCAGCGGATCCTCGATCATCTCGTTCCACTGCGCGACCCAGCCGACGGTGCGCCCGACGGCGAACAGGGCCGTGAACATGCTTGAGGGGAAGTTCATCGCCTTGAGGATGATGCCCGAGTAGAAGTCGACATTCGGGTAGAGCTTGTGCGAGACGAAGTACTCGTCCTCGAGTGCTATCTTCTCGAGCGCCATGGCGAGCTCGAGGAGCGGGTCGTTCTTGACGCCGAGCTCGTCCAGCACCTCGTAGCAGGTGCGGCGGATGATGGCCGCACGCGGGTCGTAATGCTTGTAGACCCGGTGCCCGAAGCCCATGAGGCGGAACGAATCGTTCTTGTCCTTGGCGCGCTTGATGTACTCGGGAATCTTGTCCTTGCTGCCGATCTGGCGCAGCATGTTGAGCACCGCCTCGTTGGCCCCTCCGTGCGCCGGTCCCCACAGCGAGGCGATGCCGGCCGCGACGCAGGCAAACGGGTTGGCGCCGCTCGAGCCGGCGAGCCGGACCGTCGAGGTCGAGGCGTTCTGCTCGTGGTCCGCGTGCAGGATGAAGATGCGGTCCATCGCGCGCGCAAGCACCTTGCTCACCTTATATTCCTCCGCCGGCACGGCGAAGGTCATGTGCAGGAAATTCTCGGCATAGCTTAGCTCGTTGTGCGGATAGATGAAGGGCTGGCCCATCGAGTACTTGTAGGCCATCGCCGCCATGGTCGGCATCTTGGCGATCAGCCGGTAGGACGCCACCGTCCGGTGATGCGGATCGGTGATGTCGGTCGAATCGTGGTAGAAAGCGGAGAGCGCCCCCACCACCCCGCACATAACGGCCATCGGATGGGCATCCCGCCGGAAGCCGCGGAAGAAGCTGATGATCTGCTCGTGCACCATCGTATGGTGCGTGATGTCGTGAACGAAGCGCGCCTTTTCCTCGGCGTTCGGCAGCTCGCCCTTGAGCAGGAGGTAGGCAACCTCCATGAAATCGCTGTGTTCGGCAAGCTCCTCGATGGGGTAGCCGCGGTAGAGGAGCACGCCCTGGTCGCCGTCGATGTAAGTGATCTTCGACTCGCAGCTCGCCGTCGAGGTGAAGCCCGGATCATAGGTGAACATGTCCGTCTCGCCGTAGAGCTTGCGGATGTCTATGACTTTGGGGCCGACCGTTCCGTTCATGAGGGGGAGGGAAAGCGAGCGATTGCTCCGCGGGTCCGCCAAGGTGACGGTCTCGGCCGGAGGAGTGGCGGTTTTGAGATTGTTCATGGGCGACCTCTTTTGCTCTATGGCGGTGCGGTCGCGCGCCGCGCGTGCAGCTTATCGTGCACTGCAAAATAAGCCGATCGGGCGGAATTAGCAATTAGGTCGCGCGTTTTGTCGCATCAGGCGAGGTCCTTGATTCTGCCTAAAACTTCGGCACGCCCCAGCACTTCCATGACCTCGAAGATGCCCGGCGAGACGGTCGAGCCCGTAAGCGCCGCGCGCAAGGGCTGAGCGAGCTGGCCGAGCTTGACGCCTTCCACCTCTGCGAGCGCGCGCACCTCGCCCTCGAGTGCCGCTTGCGACCAGGCGGGTGCTCGCTCGAGGCGCTCTGCGAGGCGCGCGAGCCGCAGCCGCGCATCGCGGTCGAGCAGCGCTCTTGCCTTCGCCTCGATCGCGATCGGGCGCGGGCGCACGTAAAGCGCGGCCGAGGCGGCCAGCTCCTTGAGCGTCTTGGCGCGCTGCTTGAGCCCGTCCATGCCGCGCGCGAGACGCGCCTCGCCCGCCGCATCGGGCGCCCGGCCGAGCAGCTTCTCGAGGATGGGGCGCAGCAGCTCGACGAGGTGGCGGTTATCGCACTGGCGCAGGTAGTGGGCGTTGAGGCTGTCGAGCTTGGCGAAGTCGAAACGGGCCGGCGAGCGCCCGACGTCCTTGATGTCGAACCATGCGATTGCCTGTGCCCGCGGGATGATCTCGTCGTCGCCGTGCGCCCAGCCGAGGCGGAGGAGATAGTTGTCAAGCGCCTCGGGGAGGTAGCCCATCTCGCGGTAGGCCTCGAGCCCGAGGGCGCCGTGGCGCTTCGAGAGCTTGGCGCCGTCGGGTCCGTGGATGAGCGGAATGTGCGCGAATTGCGGTGTCGCCCAATCCATAGCGCGGTAAAGCTGGGTCTGGCGAAAGGCGTTGGTGAGATGATCGTCGCCGCGGATGATATGGCTGATGCCCATGTCGTGATCGTCGACAACGACCGAGAGCATGTAGACGGGGGTGCCGTCGGCGCGTAGCAGCACCATGTCGTCGAGCTGCTCGTTGCCGACCCGTACCGTGCCCTGGACCAGATCCTCGATGACCGTTTCGCCACTCTCCGGGGCCTTGAGCCGGATCACCGGGGGAACCCCGGTCGGTGCTGTGCGCGGATCGCGCTCGCGGCAGCGGCGGTCGTAGCCCGAGGCCCGGCCTTCGGCGCGGGCCTTCTCGCGCCTCTCGGCGAGCTCGGCGGGGGTGCAATAGCAAAGATAGGCGCGGCCGCGCGCGAGGAGCTCGCGCGCCACCTCGGCATGACGGGGCGCGCGAACGAACTGGTGAACGACCTCGCCGTCCCAGTCGAGACCGAGCCAGCTCAGCCCATCGAGGATGGCGCGCGTGGCCGCCTCGGTCGAGCGGGCGCGATCCGTGTCCTCGATGCGCAAACGGAAGAGTCCGCGACAGTGGCGCGCATAAAGCCAATTGAAGAGCGCGGTACGGGCCCCGCCGATATGGAGAAAGCCGGTGGGCGAAGGGGCGAAGCGCACGACGACGGACATCGGATGAGCAAGTCCTCACGCGTCGGAGCAAGTGTCGTGCTGTAGCATATCCCGCGTGGGGAGTCTGCAGGAGGCGATCGGCGTGGCAGCGCTCTACGCTTATCGCTTGCCAGGCCGGCTGGGCGGTCGCGCTGGCGCTTCGATCGAGATCGATGCGCGCTCCCTGTTCATCGAGCCAACCTCTCAGGTTCGGATCCGCTCCGGCCTATGAATCATCGCCGCATTGGCTCGTCGAGGGCTTTTCGAGTTTCCCTAAGCGCGAGCTCGAATCTCGGGTTTGCCTCGAGGAATTTTGCAATTCGACTGCGAAACAGCTCGGCGTGCTGCCGTCCGAGCCGGTCCGCGGCTTCCGCATCTTGCCGCTCGATCGCCGCCAGCATTTCTTGATGGTCGCGGATGACCTCCGAATAGTAACGGCTGTGGTCGTCCGGATCGAGCGGACCTGCCGCGAATGCCGTGCGCGCCAGCCGGAACGTCGCGCCGAGAAGAGCTTCATAGGTCTGGGCGATGTACTTGTTGCCGCAGGCGCGGGCGATTGCGGTATGCAGCCGTTTGTTTGCCTCGCTCATATGATCGAAATCGTTCCGCCGGGCCGCCTGGCTGAATTCCTCGCTGATCTCGCGCATGCCCTGGAGATCCTCGTCGCGTCGGCGGAGCGAACACCAGCGCATGGTCGCCCTCTGACAGAGGCTCAAGGCCTCAAAAATCTGCGGGATATCGCCGATATCGATCGAGGCGACCTGTGCGCCGCGGTTCGGCAGAATCGAGATGAGGCCTTCGGAGGCCAACTTGATGAGCGCCTCGCGGACGGGTGTGCGGGAGATCCCGAACTCCTGTTCGAGGGCAGCCTCGTTGAGAAGCGTGCCCGGGAGCAGCTCGAGCTTGAGAATCTTCTCGCGTAAGCGTTCGTAGACTCGCTGCGCCCCCGTTCCTCGCGGCCGTCCTTTTCCGGGTTTTTCGGGCCGGGGACGGGCAGCCTCCCGTTGGACGCGGTGAGCAAAGGCAGCTGCGCTGGGCCGCGGCGATGGCTCAAGGCCCTTGATGCGCGCGCTTCGGCTTGTCCTTGCCATTACGGTCGTCCTTCGCGAACGCTACACGACGTGGGGATGCGCTTGACGCTATTATATACAACAAGTATAAAAATAAAATCGCAAACGGGGCGACGGAAGCGGCGAGATAAGGGGGGCGTCAGCTCAGCCGGGGCGATATGCCTCTGGTTTCCAGACCGCTTGCGGGAACGAGGAAGCGGATGTGATTGCTCCTGAAGTGCGGGAACTGCGGGTTGCCTCCGACGTAGGCGGTACCTTCACGGATAATATTGCCTATGATGGGGCGACCGGTCGGTTGACCGTCGCGAAGGTGTTGACCACGCCCGACAATCGGGCGCATGGCACCGTCGAGGGTCTCAAGCGCGCCCTCGCACTCCAGTCCCGCAGCGGCGCGGATGTGGCGTATGTGGGCCACGGCATGACGACCGCGACGAATGCGGTCATCCAGCGCACGGGAGGCCGCATCGCCTTTGTCACGAATGCGGGCTTTCGCGACATTCTCCTGATCGGCCGGCAGAACCGGCCGAGCCTGTACGATATCGAGAAAACGCGGGTGGCGCCGCTCGTCTCTCGGGAAGACTGCTATGCGGTCGGCGGTCGCATCGATGCCGATGGGCGCGAGGTTGTCCCGCTCGACGAGTCGGAGCTCGGCAGGATCGCTGCGGCAATCGGCGCAAGTGGCGCACGCGCCGCCGCCATATGTTTCTTGCATGCTTATGGCAATCCGAGCCATGAGCGCCGGGCGAAGGAGATTCTCGCACGCGCCTTGCCGGGATCCGTGATCTGCGCCTCGACCGATATCCTCGCCGAATACCGCGAGTACGAGCGCGCGAGCACAGCCGTCCTCAACGCGTATCTGGTGCCGATCATGGAGCGGTATCTCGGATCGCTTACCGAGTTGCTCTCGGCGCCCGAGGGCTTGGCCCTTCCGAAAGGCCGACCGATCATGGTGATGGAGGCCTCGGGCGGGTTGATGAGCCTCGACTCGGCGCGGGAAAAGCCCGTCCATACGGTGCTTTCCGGACCCGCGGGCGGGGTCGTCGCTAGTGCGTATGTATCCGCACTCTGCGGCGCCCACGACATCATTACCATGGATATGGGCGGCACCAGCACAGACATCAGCTTGGTGCTGAGCGGCAAGCCGGAGGTGACGAGTCAGGCGAGCATTGCGGGCATTCCCGTGCGCGTGCCCGTCATCGACATAAATGCGATCGGCGCGGGCGGCGGCTCCATCGCCTGGATCGACGAGGGTGGGGCGCTGCGCGTTGGCCCGATGAGCGCCGAGGCGATGCCCGGACCGGCGTGCTACCGACGCGGCGGAAGGCGGCCGACCGTGACCGATGCCAATCTGGTGCTGGGCAGGTTGGGAGCGGAAACCAGGCTCGGCGGCGATCTCACGCTCGACGTCGAGGCGGCGCGGCGGGCGGTCGCCAAATGCGTTGCGGATCCTCTCCGCTTCGACGTGGTTTCGGCAGCGGCCGGGATCCTCAAAGTAGCTCACGCGAATATGAGCAGGGGGATCCGAGTCGTCTCGGTCGAGCGCGGCCATGATCCGCGCGAGCTTACGCTCGTACCCTTCGGCGGCGCGGGACCGATGCATGGCTCTCCTCTGGCGCGGAGCCTTGGTATTCCGCGTCTGCTGGTTCCGCCTACGCCTGGAATTCTCTGTGCGCTCGGTATGTTGGTCTCGGATCTGCGGCACGACCTCATCGAGACGCACCTGGGGCGGCACGAGGATTTCGATGCGGCGCGGCTCCAAGACATCGTGTCGCACATGCAAGCCCGTGCGCGGAACTTGCTCGAGGCCGACGACATCCCGCCTCAACGGCAGCGCGTCGAGGTCTCGGTAGAGATGCGCTATGTTGGCCAGAGCTACGAATTGGCCGTGCCGCTCTTGTCGCCTGACGCAGGGTCTTGGGCGCGCATGCCGGCGGCCTTCCACGCGGAGCATCGCCGTCGCTTCGGCCACGCGGATGAGCGGGCGCCGATCGAAGTAGTCAATTTCCGTGTGGTGGCGATCGGTCTCATCACTGCCCCGCAGTTGCCGCGCCCCGAATCCGGCTCCGCCTCGCCGCCCGATGCGGCGCGCATCGGCGAGCGCCGCATCTTCTTCGAAGGGGCGGCGACGGAAGCCGGCAGCTGGTTCGCCTGCCCGGTCTGGCGGCGCGAGGCGCTTTTGGCGGGCAATGAGCTCGCCGGGCCCACGGTGATCGAGGAAATCTCGGCCACGACGGTGCTGTATCCGGGCGATCGAGCGCGCATTGATGCGGTTGGCAGCATTATCGTCGAGGTCGGCCATGAATGAGAGCTCGCCCCGTGCAGCGCCTCTCATACACAACGACGAGATCGACGCCGTCACGCTCGAGGTATTGCGCAATGCGCTCGAAGCTACTGCCGACGAGATGGGGGCGGTGTTGCGGCTCACGGCGTTCTCACCCAACATCAAGGAGCGGATGGACGCGTCCTGCGCCCTGTTCGACGCCGATGCTCGCCTCGTGGCCCAGGCCGAACATGTGCCTGTGCATCTCGGCTCGATGCTCAGTGCCATCGGAGTCACGATGAAAACCGTCGATGTCCTCGAGCCGGCGGACATCATCATCGTCAACGACCCCTTCATCGGCGGCGCGCACCTTCCCGACGTGACGCTGATAGCACCCGTCCATCTTGGCGAGCGCTTAATAGGCTATGTGGCCACCCGTGCCCATCACGCTGATGTGGGTGGCATGGAACCCGGCTCGATGCCGGGGAATTCCCGCGAGGTGTATCAGGAAGGCCTTGTTATTCCCGCGATCAAGCTTTACCGCCGAGGCGTGCTCGTCGAAGATGTGTTGCGGCTCATCCTCGCAAATGTTCGGACGGCCGAGGAGCGACGCGGGGACCTCAACGCCCAAGTCGCGGCCTTACGCGTGGGCGAGCGTCGCCTCAAAGAGCTCGCGCAAGTCTACGGAGCGGCGTCGCTGACCCGGGGTTTTGCCGAGATCCTTGACTACGCCGAGCGCCGCATGCGCAAGCGACTCGCCGAGCTTCCCAGGGGTACCTATCGCGCCGAAGATGCACTCGATGACGACGGCACCTCGGAGGAGCCCGTGCCGATCAAGGTGACCGTCACGCTCGACTCAGACGGCATGGTGCTCGACTTTGCCGGCTCGGCACCGCAGTGCGCCGGCAACATCAACGCGGTGGCGCCGATGACCCACTCCGCGGTGTTCTTTGCGGTCAAGATACTCACTGACCCGAGCATCCCGGTGAATGCGGGCACCTTCCGGGCGCTCGATATCCGTATTCCCGAGGGCAGCGTGCTGAACGCTCGGCCGCCTGCGGCGGTCTGTGCGGGCAATACCGAGACGACCCAACGCGTCGTTGACGTGGTGCTTCGGGCATTCGCTTCGCTTGCGCCCGAGCGGGTGCCGGCCGCGTGCCAAGGGACGATGAACCTCATCGGCATCGGCGGGCGAGATCCGCGCAGCGGCAATCCCTATACCTACATCGAGACGATCGGCGGCGGGCAAGGCGGCCGCCCTATGGGGCCCGGTCAAGACGGTATTCAGTGCAACATGACGAATACGATGAACACGCCGATCGAGGCGCTCGAGGTCACATACCCCCTCAGGATTGAACGCTACGAGCTTCGTGAAGGCTCCGGCGGAGCCGGGCGTCATCGCGGCGGCCATGGTATCGTCCGGGCCATCCGAATACTCGGACATGAGGCGCGGGTCTCGCTCCAATCTGATCGCAGGCGTTTGGCACCCTATGGTCTGAGGGGTGGTGGCGACGGACTTCCAGGCAGAAACTACGTGCTCGACAAGCGCGGAACCCGTCATCCACAGCCGGGTAAGGTGACACTGACGCTTAACGACCAGGAGGTTGTCGTGGTTGAAACGCCGGGTGGCGGCGGCTGGGGGAGCGTTAGCTGATACGACGAGCGGAAAGCAAGACACAGCAAGGGAGGAAAACATGGATCGAGCAGGTGTCACTCGCCGCAGGGTCCTCATATCAGCGAGCGCTGCAACGGCCGCCTTGGCGCTGCCTTTCATCAAACGCGCAGGCGCCGCCGAGGACAAGCGGCTCGTCGTCTACAATTTCGATGGCGTGCTCGGCCAGGCCGTCAAGGACCTCTGGATCGCGCCATTCGCCAAGAAGAATGGCGTCACCATCGATACCATCACCATGACGGGCAGCTCTCCGCCTATGGCCAAGATCAAGGCGGAAATAGACGCGGGCAGGCCCGACGCCGACGTCATCCCGATGCAACTGACCGACCACGTGTTCGCGACGCGCAACAACATGCTGCAGACGATCGACCGCGGTGGAATGCCGGAATATGCGAATCTCTATCCGCAGTTCATCACGGACAACGGACCGGGCCTGATTATTTGGTGCTATGGGCTCGCTTACAACACGGAGAAGATCAAGACGCCGCCGACGAGCTGGCGTGATCTGTGGAATCCGGCCTATAAAAGCAAGGTCGCCCTGAATGAGGCCCTGTTCGAGCAGGCCTTGCAGATGGTCAATCTGACCTTCACCGGCAAGCCCACACCCGTTGATGACGCGACCTTCAAGCACCTTGGCGATCTCAAGCCGAACCTGCTCACGTTGTGGACGACCGGCGCCCAAGCGGAGCAGCTTCTGCGCACCGGGGAAGTCTGGATGACGCCGCTGTGGAACGGCCGCGTCTTCACCCTGAAGGATCAGGGCGTACCCCTCGACTTCGTGGTACCGAAGGAGGGCTTCTTCGTGCGCTACGACCCCTATTGCATTCCGAAGGGCGCGCGCAATCCAGGCCTCGCCAAAGAATGGGTCAATTTCATCTGCAACGAGGCGCCGCAGCGTGAGCTCGCCGAAAAGCTCTACTACGCTTCGCCAAACAAGCTGGTGAGGTATCCGCCCGAGCTCGCGAAGAGGGTTGTCGTGTCGAGCCCGGAGGTTCTGAAAAAGGCGGTGACCGAGGACTTCGCCGCGATCGTCGACCATCTCGCCGAGTGGCGGCAGCGCTGGGATGCCTGGAAGCAAAGCTGAACGACGCGACGACGCGATCGATCGTGGCGAAGGCTCGCGGTCGGTGCTGTGGCTGCTGCTGCCGAGTGCCACGCTGTACGTCGTCACCTTCGTGATACCGCTCGCCATCGTGATCGTCTTCAGCTTCGCATCCTACCGCGCAGGCGTCACGACGCTTGGCCTGTCGCTGGACAATTATCGGGCGATATTCCACGATGGCGTGACGTTCGGGATCTTCGCGCATACGATCCGGCTTGCGATCGTGATCACCGCTGCGTGCCTGGTCGTGGGCTATCCGGTCGCCATCGCTATGCGCCGCGCGCGGCCCCGCGGGAGACTCGTGCTGCTGGTCTTGATCGTGTCGCCGCTCCTCACCAGCGTGATCGTGCGGAATGTCGCTTGGCTGCTGATCCTCGGGCGCACGGGTCTGCTCAACCGGGCGCTACTCGATCTGGGGCTCATCTCCGCACCGCTCCGGCTCATGTACAACGATCTTGGCGTGGTGGTTGCCGTCGTCCATGTCTACCTTTCCTTCATGATCTTGCCGATTTTCGCTTCGCTAAGCGCAATAGAGCCGAGCATCGAGGAGAGCGCCATGAGTCTCGGTGCCACGGCTTGGCGCACGTTCCTCCAAGTCACGTTGCCGCTCAGCCTGCCCGGGATCATCGCTGGCTCGACCATCGTCTTTATACTTGCCATGGGGATTTACCTCACGCCGGTGATCATGGGCGGCAACTTCGTCGTGACGGTGCCGATGGTAATCACCGACCTGGTGCACAACCAGTTCAATTGGGCGAACGCGTCGGCACTTGCCGTCGTGCTGCTCTTCGTCATAGGAGCAGCGGCATCCGCTCTTAATGCACTCGGCCGGCGAGGGCGCGTCCCGTCATGATGGAGCGTGCTGAGTACCGCCGCGGGCGGCTGGTGTCGTTTCTGACGGCGCTGACGCTGATCTTTCTCGTTGCGCCGTTGGTCGTCCTCCTTATGCAATCGTTTACGGCCGAATCCTATTTGGCGTTTCCGCCGGCGAGTTACGGCATACGCTGGTATCGGCATATCTTCAGCGACGACGAGTGGCAGCGGGCCATTCTGTTGAGCCTGGGGATCGCCGCGACCGTGACCCCGCTCTCGCTCGGGTTTGGAACCGCTGCGGCTCTGGCGCTCGACCGAGGCCCGCTCAGGGGGCGCCGTGCGTTCTACACCGTTCTAATCTCGCCCATGATCCTTCCCGGCGTGGTGCTGGGCTTGGGCATCCTCCGCGTCTTTCTTTGGCTCGATCTCACCGACCGGTTCCTCGGCTTCGCGCTCGCGCATCTGACGATCACGATACCCTATGCCGTGATCACCGTGGGGGCGAGTCTCGCGAGCTTCGATCGTTCGGCCGAGGAGGCGGCCCGCAGCCTCGGCGCCTCACCATGGCGAGCGGTCTGGCACGTGACATTGCCGATGATCCGTCCGGGTCTTGTCGGCGGCGGCATCTTTGCCTTCATTACCTCTTTCGACGAATTCATCATCACCTACTTTCTCGCTACGTATCACCTGACCTTGCCGATCCAGATCTTCAACTCGCTCTCCTACCAGCTCGACCCGTCGATAGCCGCGGTATCCGGCCTCACCATCATGATCACGGCGCTGTTGACCACGGTGCTCGTGTTCAGAGGCCAAGTCGCGAGCGGCGGCCGGGTGTTGCGATGACCGCCGTTTCTCTGGAGGGGGTCGCAAAGCGGTTCGGTCCCGTTCTTGCGGTGGATGGCATAAGCTTAGCGATTGCGAAAGGCGAATTTGTAACTCTCCTGGGTCCGAGTGGTTGCGGCAAGACGACGACCTTGCGTCTCATAGCCGGCTTTCTTCGGCCGTCCGAGGGGCGGATCGCGATGAATGGAAGGCACATCGAGAGCCTTCCGCCACACCGGCGAGAGATTGGTCTCGTCTTTCAGAGCTTCGCGCTCTTCCCCCATATGACCGTAGCGGACAATGTCGCTTTCGGCTTGAGAATGCGAGGCGTTGCCGGGGAGGAGCGCCGCCGCCGCGTCGGCGATGCGCTGGATCTGGTTCGGCTCGTCGGTCTCGCCGAGAGCTATCCACGTCAGCTGTCCGGCGGGCAGCAGCAGAGAGTTGCGCTTGCCCGGGCCCTGGTGATCCGACCGCAGCTGCTTCTGCTCGACGAGCCGTTCGGCGCGCTCGATCCGCAGCTTCGCGAGCATCTTCAGCAGGAGCTCAAGACGCTGCAGAAAAAGCTTAAGCTGACCACCCTTTTCGTGACCCATGACCAAGCCGAGGCAATGCTGCTGTCCGATCGCATCGCAATCATGAACCGGGGCAAGTTGGAACAGATCGGCTGGCCAAAAGATATCTACGAGCAGCCGCGCAGCCGCTTCGTCGCGGAGTTCATGGGACGCTCCAATCTGCTGCACGGCAAGGTCACCGCTATCGAGAACGGATTTGCGCAGGTAGAGGCCGGCACATTGACCTTGGAAATTCCTCTCGAGAAAGCTCGCACAGGCGAGAGCGTCACCTTGCTTATCCGCCCGGAGCGCGTCCGCCTGCGGCGTGGCCCGGCTGTTGAGGGCATTGGCCGGTGCGGCGGTGTAGTCGACTCCGTCTTCTACTTGGGCTCGTCGCTTACCTACAAAGTGGCTCTTGCGGACGGAACACTTCTCCAGGCAACGCAGTCCAATACCGGCGAGGAGGGCGCATCCGGGATCGAGCAGGGAATGGCCGTTCAGGTCGAAATCCTCCAGCAAGCCTGCTTTTCCCTGAAAGGCGACGAGGCTGGATAGCGAGCCTGCAAAGCGGGGCTAAGCGAGGAGCGCCGGCGACCGCAACACGTGCCAAGAGCGAATTAGAGAGCGCTATCTGTACCGGCCAGGCGCTCGCGCCGGCGCTTTGATCGAGATCAATGCAGGCTGCCTGCAAAACGGAGTGAGATGCGGGTTCATTCGGCACCGGGTGTGACCCGGTCCGCCACGCCGCCAATGGAGATGAGGCTGGTTTGCCGATGCGTCTTCGAAGCCTCTGCGGTTTGCCTTCCGCGTTCCGCCGCTCGATCATCGCGGGCACGCTTCTCGCTCTTGTTGGCTTAGCCGCACTTCCGCTTGCCACTCCGACGAGAGCCGACTGGCAGAGCGATCTTCGTGAGCAGCTCCTGCAGGAGCAGAATTGCGAAGTCCTGTTTCTCTCGGATCTCGAAGAGCGTGTCGTCGAGGGCCAAACGATCGTTTTCGTGCGGGCGCATTGTGCGGATCAACGCGCCTTCGATGCGAGCCGGACCACCGGGGCCGCGCGCTTCAAGCTCCAGGCGTGCGACAAGAATGTGAAGGCGTGCTAAGGAACGTCGAGACGCGACGCCTCTCGTCAGGAGAGCGGCCGTCCTGTAGCATATCGCGTGTGGGGAGCCTCTAAGGGGCGGTCGAGCCGTGAGCGGCGCGGATCTCAGCGAGCGTGCGGAAGCCGTGCGCCCCGAGATGCACGGAGGGGTTGTTTGGCGCGCGGCGCAAGTCGCCTGGCGCGAGCTCGAGGCGGAGCGCGAGCGCTGGCCGTTCTGGCTGCCGGCTTTCTTCGGCGCGGGCATTGCCCTTTATTTTGCCTTGCCCTTCGAGCCGAGCCACTGGCCGGCACCCGCGGCGGCGTTGGCGCTGTTCGCCGCAGCCTGCCTCTGCCGCGGGCGTCCTTACCCGCTCTCGCTCTTGCTCGCACTCGCCACGATCGCACTCGGCTTCGCCATCGTGGGCTGGCGCACGGACCAGGTGAGCGCACCTCGACTGGAAAGGCGGCTCGGCCCGGTAATGCTGAGCGGCCGCGTCGTCGAGGTCGAGCAGCTTGCGCGCGGCCGGCGCGTCACTCTCGACCGCCCGCTGGTGGAGCGCTTGGCGCCCGAGCGCACGCCGGCCCGCATCCGCGTGCGCCTGAGGGATGAGGCCACGGCGCTCAGTCCCGGCGATGAGGTGCGCTTGCGCGCCGTGCTGCTTCCGCCGCCGGCGCCGGTAGCACCGGGCGCCTTTGATTTTCAACGGCATGCTTATTACCTCCGCCTCGGCGCCGTGGGCTACGCCTATGGCCGCACCCTCGTCGAGCCGAAGCGCTCGAGCGGCTTTGCGCTCTCGCTCGCGGCACTGCGCGACCGCATCGCCCAGCGCGTGACCGCCGGGCTGCCGGGTGCGGAAGGCGGCATCGCCGCCGCTCTCATGACCGGCGAGCGCGGCGCGATTCCGCCCGACGTGATCGAGGCGATGCGGAACTCGGGGTTGGCCCATCTCCTTGCCATTGCCGGCCTTCACCTCGGCATGGTGACGGGCGCGCTTTTCTTCGGCGTGCGCGCGCTCTTGGCGCTCGTTCCGCGCCTCGCGCTGCGTTATCCGATCAAGAAGTGGGCGGCCTTGGCGGCACTCGCCGGGGCCGCCTTCTATCTGCTCATCACGGGTGCCACGGTGCCGACCCAGCGCGCCTTCATCATGACCGGCGTGGTGCTGCTTGGCGTGCTGCTCGACCGCACCTCGATCTCGATGCGCATGCTGTGCTGGGCCGCGGTCGCCATCCTCGCGATCGAGCCCGAGAGTCTCACCGGGCCGAGCTTCCAGCTCTCCTTCTCGGCCGTGCTCGCCTTGCTCGCTGCGTACGAAAGCTTGCGCCAGCCTGTGCTGCGCTGGGTCGCAGGCGAGGGATGGTGGCGCGTCCCGCTGCTCTACCTGACGGGCGTCGCCTTTACCAGCCTGATCACCAGCATGGCGACCATTCCTTACTCGGTTTATCACTTCGATCGCCTGGCGGCCTTCGGCTTCGTCACCAACCTCATCGCCGTGCCGGTGACGGCGCTCTGGGTGATGCCGTGGGCGATCGTCGCCTTCGTGCTGATGCCCTTTGGTCTCGAGGGAGCGGCGTTGCCGCCCATGGGCTGGGGCCTGCACGTGGTGATCTGGTCCGCCAAGACGGTGGTGAGCTGGCCGGGCTCGGTCGCCATTCTGCCCGCGATGCCGCTGTGGGGTCTGATCGTCGTCAGCCTCGGCATGCTTTGGCTTTGCTTGTGGCAGCGGCCCTGGCGCGTGCTCGGCCTGGGCGCGATCGCGCTCGGGCTCGCGAGTGTCGCCCTCGAGCGTCATCCGGACGTGATCGTCTCCGAGGATGCGCGCCTCTTCGCGGTGCGCGCGGCGGACGGGCGCATGATGATCTCGCCCGTGCGTGGCGACGACTTCGACGTGGAGACGATCGTCAAGCGTGCCGGGCAAACCACCCGCGATCCCTGGCCGGAGGGGGGCTCAAGCGCCGATGGCCGCCTCGTCTGCGACGCCCTCGGCTGCCTCTATCGGGCCAAGGGCCAGCTCGTGGCGCTGGTGCGCGAGCGCGAGGCGCTCTTGGAGGACTGTCTTCATGCCAGCGTGCTGGTGAGCGTGGCGCCCATCAAGTCGGCCTGTCCCGCTCCGCGCACGGTCATCGATCGCTTGGCGCTCTGGCGCGATGGCGGGCACGCGATCTGGCTTTCTCCCGCGGCAGTGACGAGCGAGAGCGTACGCGACTGGCGTGGCGCGCGCCCCTGGGTGCCGGAGCGGCCCGAGAGCGTGGCATCGGTACGGCCGGCGGCGAAGTCCAAGGCGGTTTCCGAGAGAGCTCGGCCGGGAGTACCGACCGAGCCAGAGACGCCGGATGAGCCACTGGCCGAGGAAGACGAGGAGTAAGCACCGCATGGCTCGCGCGCTGTAGTGATCGAGCGCGACTGCTTCGGCAACCGAAACGGCCGCCTCTCAAATGCGCACGATGAACGACGAGGCGCGCCTATGGCAAACCCCAACAGCATGGAATCGCCCCCTCACCCAGCTTCGGCTAAGCTCGGCTTTGCCTCGCTAAGCCTACGCAACCCTCTCCCCCGCGTCGGGGGAGAGGGTAGGGTGAGGGGGATGTATCCATCAAATCGGGAATGGCCCTAATACCGTCGGAACAGGCTGACGAGCTTGCCTTGAATGCGGACGCGGTCGGGGCCGAAGATGCGCGTCTCGTATTTCTTGTTGGCGGGCTCGAGCGCGATCGAGTCTCCCTTGCGCCGTAAGCGCTTGAGGGTCACCTCGTTGTCGTCGATGAGGGCGACCACGATCTCGCCGCTATCGGCCACCTCGCCGCGCTTGATGACGACCACGTCCTGATCGAGGATGCCGGCGTCGACCATAGAATCGCCCTCGACCTGTAGCGCATAATATTCGCCGCGGCCGAGGATGCTGGCCGGCATGCTGATCGTGCTCGAATGGTCGCGCAGCGCTTCGATGGGCGTGCCCGCGGCGATCTTGCCGTAGAGCGGCAGCTCGATCGCCAGCTCGTCGCCATGACTCGCGGCCCCGCCGAGACCGCGGTTGCGGAAGCCGCCAGGGATCACCTTGGGCGAGAAGTCGTTGGCGCCCGCGGCAGCTCCATTGCTGCGCCCGGCCACCGCCGCGGTCTCGGGCAGGCGAAGCACCTCGAGCGCGCGCGCGCGATGCGGCAAACGGCGAATGAAGCCGCGCTCCTCGAGCCCCGTAATGAGGCGGTGGATGCCGGATTTCGAGCGCAGATCGAGCGCCTCCTTCATCTCGTCGAAGGAGGGCGAAATGCCGCTCTCGCGCAGCCGACGCTCGATGTACATCAGGAGCTCGCGTTGTTTCTTGGTCAGCATCTACGTCCCCCGGGCTGGAGAGCTACTAAATCTAGAACAAAAGCAAAACGTCACCGCATGTTCTAGTTTAGTTCCCGAAAGAGGTCAAGAGGCTTTTTGCCTTTTTTCGCTTCAAAGTGGCTTTGCGCGCCGACTCAGATGCCGGCTGCGAGCCCATAGAGGGGAATGATCGTCACTCCGTCGCCTGCCTTGGCCGCGGGGGCCAAAGGCGGGCGCACGACCAGACAGTCGGCATGGGCCAAGCGGGAAAGATTGGAGCTGTCCTGCACCTCGAAGGGCGTTGCCACCATCTCGCCGTCGGGGCCCCGCGCGAGGCGCGAGCGCAGGTAATCCTGACGGTGATCGTTGGCGGCAAGATCGCAGCCGAGCCGGGCCTTCAGAAAGCCCTCCTCGGAGGTGCCGAGGCCGAGCATGCGCGCCATCGCGGGCCTCAAGAAGATGATGGCGCAGACGAGCGCGGAGACCGGGTTGCCGGGGAGGCCGAGGAGGGGAGTGGTGCCGAGCCGGCCAAAAATGAGCGGCTTTCCCGGCCGCATCGCGATCTGCCAGAAATCGACCGCAAGGCCGCGCTCGGCAAGGGCGCTTTGCACGAGGTCGTGCTCACCGACCGAGGCGCCGCCGGTGGTGATCAGGAGATCGGCGCCGGCGGCACCGGCGGCGAGCTCTTGCAACGATTCCTTGGTGTCGAGGGCGATGCCGAGGTTGACCGGCTCGCCGCCCCAGGCCGCGACTGCCGCGGCAAGCGCCAAGGCATTCGAGCTCACGATCTGGTTAGGCCCGAGCGGATCGCCCGGCATGACGATCTCGTCGCCGGTCGCGAGCACGGCGACGCGGGGACGGCGGCGCACGCTGAGCCAGGGCACGTTCATGGCCGCCGCCAGGCCGATGTCGCGTGGCGTAAGGCGACGGCCGCCGCTGATGCCTACCTCGCCTGCCTTGAAGTCGAGGCCCTCGGGGCGGACGTGGCGGCCGACCCGGGCCGCCTCGCGAATGGTGACCCGGTCGCCCTCGGCGGTCGTATCCTCTTGAATGACGACGGCGTCGGCGCCTGAAGGGAGGGGAGCGCCCGTGAAGATGCGCACGGCCTCGCCGCTGCCAAGCGTCCCGGCATAAGCACCTCCGGCCGGGGCGGAGCCGACGACATGAAGGGTCGCCGGCACCTGCGCGGCATCTTTGGCGCGCACCGCATAGCCGTCCATCGCCGACACGGCTGCGGGCGGCTGGGTGAGACGCGCCGTCACATCCTCGGCGAGCACCCGGCCAAGGGCGGAGGCCAGGCTCACCCGCTCGGCGGCAAGGGGCGAGAAGGCCTTCAGGACGCGGCCCAGCGCTTCTTCGACCGAGATCATTATTTCGCCTTGTAGTGGCCTGACTTGCCGCCACTTTTCTCGAGCAACCTGATCTCGCTAAGCGTCATGGCCCGATCGATCGCCTTGCACATGTCGTAGATCGTGAGGGCCGCCACGGCGACCGCGGTCAGGGCTTCCATCTCGACCCCCGTCCGTCCTTTCGACTTGCAGGTTGCGACGATATCGACGGCATGGCGGGCTGGGTCGCAGCTGAGCGCCACTTCGACCGCGGTGAGAGGAAGGGGATGGCAAAGCGGGATGAGGTCGGGCGTTCGCTTGGCTGCCATGATGCCGGCCAGCCGGGCTGTGGCGAGCACATCGCCTTTCTTGACCCCGCCCTCCATGATGCGCGCGAGCGTTGCCGGCCGCATCAGGACAGCGCCTGCGGCGATGGCGACCCGTTCGCTCTCGGGCTTGTCCGAGACGTCGACCATCACCGCTTGGCCCTTGTCGTCGAAATGAGTGAGCGTCGCCATGGCTTAAGCCCTTGCCCGTGCGGCGGCCACATCAGCCGGGGCTACGAGGAGTGCCCGCGTCGCCGCCTCGACGTCCGCCTGCGCCAACAGCGACTCGCCGACGAGGAAGCAGCGCACCCCGGCCCGGGCCATGCGCGCGAGATCGGCCGGGCCCTTGAGCCCACTTTCGGAGACCACCAGTCGGTCCTTGGGAACGCGCGGAGCAAGCTCTTCGGTAGTTGCAACATCAACGGCCAAGGTCTTGAGATTGCGGTTGTTAATTCCGATCAATTGACACGGCAACAGAAGTGCGCGAGCAAGCTCGCTGGAATCGTGGACCTCGACCAGCACGTCCATCCCCCAGCCGCGCGCGGTCTCGGCCAGACTCATAGCACCGTTGTCGTCGAGGGCGGCGAGAATAAGAAGGACGCAATCGGCGCAGAGCGCCCGCGCCTCGGCGATCTGGTAAGGATCGAGCATGAAATCCTTGCGCAGCACCGGGAGCTCGACCGCCGCGCGCGCGGCGGCCAGATCCGAGTCGCGGCCTTGGAAATATGGCTCGTCGGTCAGGACCGAGAGGCAGGCGGCACCTCCCCGGGCGTAAGCGCGGGCCAAGGTCGCGGGCGAGAAATCGGCCCGGATAAGCCCCTTGCTGGGCGAGGCGCGCTTAATCTCGGCAATCAGCCCGTAGCCGCCGGCGGCGAGTGCTGCGCTCAAGCGCCGGGCGAAGCCGCGCGGGGGCGGGGCCGCGCGTGCCGCGGCCTCGACTTCGGCTAATGGACGCAGGCTCTTGCGCCGCGCGGTCTCACGGCGCTTGTCGGCACAGATTCGCTCGAGCACGTCCGCCATGGCGATCACTTAGAGCTTGTCGTTGGTGATGGCTACAAGCCGCTCGAGCACGCGCTTGGCGCGGCCCTCATCGATCGCCTTGGCGGCCAGGGTGACACCTTCCGGCAAAGTGCCGACCTTGCCCGCGATGATCAAGGCGGCCGCGGCATTGAGCAGCACGAAATCCCGGTAGGCGCCCGGGGCGCCGGCCAGCAGGGCCGCCATCGCCCGCGCATTGTGCTCCGCATCGCCGCCCTTGAGCGCCTCGGGGGGTGCGGTCTCGAGCCCGGCGTCAGCGGGCGAAATGGTGAAGCTCTGCACCTTGCCGCCCTTGAGCTCGCTTACATGGCTCGGCCCGGTCAGCGTCAGCTCGTCGATGCCATCGAGACCGTGCACGACCCAGGCTTGCTCGGCGCCGAGGTTGCCGAGGACGCGCGCCATGGGCTCGGCCCACTCGCGCGCGAAGGTGCCGACAAGATAGCGCTTGACCCCCGCAGGATTCGAAAGCGGGCCCAGGAGGTTGAAAATCGTGCGCGTGCCGAGCTCCACCCGCGTCGGCCCCACGTTGCGCATGGCGCTGTGATAGCGCGGTGCCAGCATGAAGCCGATGCCGACCTCGCGGATGGCGCGCTCGACCACCTCGTAACTCGCATCGAGATTGACGCCCAGGGCGCCGAGCACGTCCGCGGCCCCGGACTTGGAGGAGAGCGCGCGATTGCCGTGCTTGGCGACCGGCACGCCGCAGCCTGCGACCACGATGGCACTCGCGGTTGAGACGTTGAAGGTGCCGGAGCCGTCGCCGCCGGTGCCGACCACGTCGATCGCCCCTTGCGGGGCCTTCACCGGATGGGCCTTGGCGCGCATGATGCTGGCGGCCCCGGTCACCTCCTCGACCGTCTCGCCGCGCACGCGCAGCGCCATGAGGAATCCGCCCATCTGCGAGAGCGTGGCGTTGCCCGACATGATGATATCGAAGGCGAGCTCGGCCTGGCGGCGGTCGAGGGTGCGCCCTGAGGCGACGTGAGCGATGAGCTGCTTGAGATCGGTGATATCGCCGCTCATGCCGCGAGCGCGCCGGCCTTGGCAAGTGCCAGGAAATTGGCCAAGAGCTTGTGCCCTTCGGCCGTCTCGATGCTTTCAGGATGGAACTGCACCCCGTAGAGGGCGAAATCCCGGTGGCGTATGCCCATGATGAGGCCGTCGTCGCTCTCGGCGGTGATCTGGAGGCAGGCGGGCAAGCCCTCTTTCGCAACGATGAGCGAGTGGTAGCGCGTGGCGGGGAATGGATTGGCCAAGCCGTGGAAGAGGCCCGTGCCGTGGTGGTGGATCCAGCTCACCTTGCCGTGCATGGGTGCTGGGCCGCGCACGACGCGGCCGCCCATGGCCTGGCCGAGCGCCTGGTGGCCGAGGCAGACGCCCAAGAGCGGCAACCGTCCGGCGGCGGCCTTGACGAGGGGCAGGCAAATGCCGGCGCGGTCGGGGTCGCAGGGGCCGGGGGAGAGAATGATCCCCTCGGCGCCGCTCGCGAGCGCATCCTGGACGGTGGTCGCGTCGTTGCGCACCACCGTGACCTGGGCCCCGAGCTCGCCCAGGCGATGCACCAGGTTGTAGGTGAAGCTGTCGTAATTATCGATGAGCAAATACATGGCATTTCAAGGCGTTCTGGAGCGTTTCACGTGCAACGTGGTGGCCGCGCTCAGGGGTTATAACAGGTCACCTCGGCTTGCGAAAGGCGAGGCCGGGTTATAGTTGCTAGGAAGGTCGGACCGCGCGGTTCGCCATATCGCGGCCCTCGACGAGAAGCTCGCTCAATTGCAGGCGATCCGCGGCACGCTCAGCCGCCTCGTCGATGCCTGCCACGGCGACGCTCGGGCCGAGTGCCCGATCCTCGAGGGCCTCGCAGGCACGCCGCACTGACTCCCTTGGCGGCTCTGGGGCGCGTGCTTTTCAACGTCCGTCGTTCTATATTTCGCGGTGTGAGCCGGCAGAGACACCAGCATGTTGGGGCAGGCAAGCGAGGGCCGCGCGCGCGGGGGCGCCGCGCATTGGCTCCCCTTGTCGCCTGGACGCTAGCCTTGCGAAATCGCCTGCCGCCGCGGCTCCCGGTCACTATCATGGCAGCACTCGCCCTCGGGACCATCCTCGGCATCGTGCTCGGAACGCGACAGCCCGCGAGGCACGCGCCGGACGTGGCGCGGGCTCCCGTCATCGCCGAGAAACCCGCCGTTGTGGCGCCGCCTTCCGGCCCGCCGAAAAGCGCGCCTCCTATCACCAGGGGCCGCCTTGCCGGACCGCTCGAGCTGTTGGCGCCGGAGCCCGAGCGTGAGCCGGCCGCAGCGCCCGCGGTGCCGCGGCCGGGGAATGGTCCCCGCCTCATCACCGCGCAGAAGGATCCGAGCCTTGTTTATGAGGAAGCGGTCGAGGAGCCCGGCCCGCGCCGCGTCGTCCAGGTACCACCGGGTGCGGAACCGCCCCGCGTGGCCGGCGAGCGCAAGCCCACGCTCTTGTCAGCACTCGCGCATTTGACGATCAGGCCGAGCGAGGGCCCGCAGCCGGCATGGCTGCAGCATGCGCTCGCCATGCCCGACATTCGCGGCCGGCCCATGGTGGCGCTCGTCATCGACGACGCGGGCGTCGACCGCAAACGCACCGAGCGGGCGATGCATCTGCCGCCGCGGGTGACGATGTCCTTCCTTCCTTATGCTCAAGAGGTGGCGAAGCAGGTGCAGGACGCGAAGGCCTTGGGTCACGAGATCATCGTCCACGTGCCCATGGAGCCCGAGAACTCAAGCGTCGATCCGGGACCCAACGTGCTGCGCGTCAAGGACAGCGGCGAGGAGATCGAGCGCCGGCTCGAGTGGGATCTCTCGCGCTTCGCCGACTACGTCGGCATCAACAACCACATGGGCAGCAAGTTCACGCAAGACGCTCAGGGCATGCGCGTCGTGCTCGAGGCGCTCAAGGCGCGCGGCCTCCTTTTTCTCGATTCGCGCACGACGCCGGCGAGCGTCGCTGCGAAGCTCGCGCGCGAGCTCGGCTTGCCCACGCTCGAGCGCGACGTCTTTCTCGACAACGTCGACAGCCGCGAGGCGATCGCGGCCCGCCTCGACGAGGTCGGGCGCATCGCGCGCCGGGACGGCTACGCGATCGCGATCGGCCATCC
Source organism: Alphaproteobacteria bacterium (assembly GCA_035625535.1). Classification (GTDB taxonomy): domain Bacteria; phylum Pseudomonadota; class Alphaproteobacteria; order JACZXZ01; family JACZXZ01; genus DASPPM01. The sequence goes on along the minus strand of DASPPM010000138.1, from coordinate 18,389 downwards.
CCGCGACGCGACGCTCGACGTGCTCGAGCGCTGGACGGGCGAGGCAAGCGCCCATGGCCTGGCACTCGTACCGCTCAGCGCCGTGATGCGCGCGCTGATCGCAGCCGAGCCGGAGCAGGCAAAACTCTCTCAAACGGGCGGGTGAGCGCTTCCTTCCGCTTCTCGCAGGCTCGCTTTAACGCGCCCCTTCACCCGCCCCTCGCGAAGCGGACCGCCTCCTCGGCGGCACGGACGAGGGCGCGGGCCTTGTTGACCGTCTCCTGGTACTCGGCCGCGGGATCGCTGTCGGCGACGATGCCCCCGCCTGCCTGCACGTACATGGTGCCGCCCTTCAAGAGGGCGGTCCTGAGCGCGATGCAGGTATCCATGGCCCCGTTCGCCGCGAAATAGCCGACGGCACCCGCGTAGATGCCGCGACGCTCGGATTCGAGCTCGTCGATGATTTCCATGGCGCGGATCTTGGGCGCACCCGACACGGTGCCGGCGGGGAAGCCTGCGACGAGGGTGTCGATCGCGTCGTGCTCCGCTTTCAGCCTGCCCTCGACGTTCGAGACGATGTGCATGACGTGCGAGTAGTGCTCGATCGCCATCTTCTCGGTGACCTTGACCGTGCCGATCTCGGCCACGCGCCCCACGTCGTTGCGCGCAAGGTCGAGCAGCATGAGGTGCTCGGCAAGCTCCTTGGGATCGGCGAGAAGGTCCTCGCCGAGCGCCTTGTCCTCGGCCGCGTCTCGCCCGCGCGGGCGCGTGCCCGCGATGGGGCGGATGGTGACGATGCCGTCGCGCAAGCGCACCAGGATCTCCGGGCTCGAGCCCACCACCGCGAAGCCGCCGAAGTCGAGGAAGAAAAGGAAAGGCGAGGGGTTGAGGCGGCGCAGCGCGCGATAGAGGGCGAAGGGGGGCAGGCGAAAGGGCACGGCGAAGCGCTGCGAGGGCACCACCTGGAAGACGTCGCCCGCGCGGATGTATTCCTTGGCGCGCTCGACGAGGGCCTGGAATTCCTCGCGCGTCATGTTCGAGCGGGGCTCGCCGTGCGCGGCCGGGCCCTGGCCGGTCTCGCGCCGATAGGTGACGCTGCGCTCGAACTCGGCGACGAGATCGGCTAGGCGCTCCCCCGCGAGGTCGTAAGCGCGCTCCGCCGACACGCCCGCGGCCGGCCATGCCGGCGTGATGAGGGTGACCGTGTCATCCAGGCTGTCGAAGACGGCGACCGCGGTCGGACGGAGGAAGATGGCATCGGGGATGCCGAGCACGTCCGGGTTCTTGTCCGGGAGGCGCTCCATCTGCCGCACCATGTCGTAGCCCATGTAGCCGAAGAGGCCGGCCGCCATGGGCGGCAGGTCGGGCGGCAGCGCGAACTGGCACTCGCGCACGAGGGCGCGGAGGGAATCGAGCGGGTGGCCGGCACAGGGCTCGAACTCGTTGCGGTCGATGCGCGCGCGCCGGTTGATCTCGGCCTCGGCGCCGCGACAGCGCCAGATGAGATCGGGCTTGAGGCCGACGAAGGAGTAGCGGTTGCGCACGCCGCGCTCGACGGATTCGAAGAGGAATGCGTCGGCGCGACCGTCGGCGAGCTTGAGCATGGCGCTGACGGGCGTATCGAGATCGGCGGTGAGTGTCGTCCACACGACCTGGGCGGCACCGCGCCGGTAGGTCTCGGCGAAGGTGTCGAAGGCGGGAGCTATGCTCATGAGCCGACGAGGCTCGAGACCACGCGCTCGTTGATCTCGACGCCGTAGCGCTCGCGCAACGCCTCGGTAAAGGCATTGAGCAGGTCGGCATCGATCGTGCCGCGCAGCTGATTCTCGAGCTGGTGGACTCCTGCCGCATCGGCCTTCGCATCGGCTGGGGTAACGCTTGCGAGCTTGGCGACGACGGCACCCTGAGGCGAGGGCGAGCTCATCACGTCGCCGATCTTTGCGGCGAAAAGGGACGCGACGAGCTCGGGCGGCAGCGCCGGGCCGGCACCCTGGCCGGTGCGGGTGAAGGGCGCCGTGGTCGTGACGCTCGCGCCGCTCTCCTTGGCAAGCGCTGCGAGGTCGGCACCGCTCGCAGCTTTCTCGACCATGGCCTGCGCCGCCTTGGTCGCCGCCTTGCGGCGCGCGTCGGCCTGCCAGCCGGCGAGCACCTTGTCGCGCACGTCTGCAAGCGGCCGCAGTTGGCTCGGCACCACGTTGTCGACGTGGAGAAGGAAAAACCCGCCCTGGTCGTCTTCCCTGAAATCGCTGTCGCGGCCGGGCTCGGTCGAGAAGGCGGTCGAGAGGAACTTGGGGCCTTGCGGCAATCCCGCCACGGGCTTGCCCTCGGGCGAGAGGCCCTTGCCGTCGACGGCCGCGATCTTGACGACCTTGAGATCGAGCTTTTTGGCCGCCTCCTCGAGGGGCGCCCCGCCGCCGAGCGCGTCCTGAACTTTGTTGCCGAGATCGTAAATGGCATCGCTCGCCTCGCGCAGCTGCAGCTCTTGGGTGAGCTTGCCCTTGGCTTCCTCGAAGCTCTCCGTGTGGCCTGTGATGATCTTGACGACCTCGGCGATGTGCCAGCCGAGCGGGGTCTCGACCGGGTCGGTGATGCCACCCTCGGGTGCCCGGAAGGCGGCCGCCGCGAGCTCGGGCATCGGCACGTCCGCTTGCTTGACCGTACCAAGATCGAGCGGCGGCTTGCCGGTGAGCTCCTTCGCGACCTTGTCGAAGCTTTCGCCCTTGGCGATGCGCGCGGCCGCATCCTTGGCGGCGGCCTCGTCCTTGAGGATGATCTGGCGCAGCGTGCGCTCTTCGGGAATCTTGAAATCGGCCAAGCGCGCCTCGTATTCGTCCTTCAGCCTGTCCTCCGAGACCGTCATCCGTGGAGCGAGGTCGGCGGGCGTCATGATCACCGCCGTGAGCGCGCGATACTCGGGTGCCGTGAAGGCTTCGGCATGGTCTTTGTGATAGGCCTCGAGGTCCGCTTCGCTCGGGGTGGGGATGTCCGTCATCGCGGCCGCGCTCACCAGCACGGTCTCGGCCGTGCGCCGCTCGTTGCGGTAGCGGTAGAGGTCGTCGAGCATCACTTGGAGCACGGCGCCGCCTGCCGTGATCGCCTCGGTCACCTGGTTGCGCACGATGTCCTGCCGCGTCAGCGCCACGAAGCGCTCCTCGCTATAGCCGGCGTTATTGAGCAGGGTCTGGAAGACGCCGCGGTCGAACTTGCCCTCGGAGTTGTGGAAGGAGACGTTGTCGAAGATCGCCTGGCGCACCACCTCGTCGCTCACCGCGACCCCGGCGTCGCGCGCCGCGAGGTCGAAGAGGACGCGGCTGATCATCTCCCGCAACACCCGCTGAGGCAGGCCGAGCTCGCGGGCGCGCTCGGCGGTCACCTCGGTCTGCAGCATCGTCTGCAGCCGGTGCAACTCGCGGCGGTACTGATCCTGGAACTCTTGCGGCAAGATGCGCTGAGAGCCCACTTCGGCGACGTATTGCGCGCGCATGCCGCGGCGGAAGATGTCGCCGATGCCCCAGACGGCGAAACTGAGGATCAGCATGCCGAACATCACGATCACGATGATGCGCGCCACGATCTCCTTGAGGGTGAATCTCCTCTTCTCCGGCATCGCTTGAAGGCTTCTCCGCTAAGAGATTGAGAAAAAAGCGTCCTTGGCCTCGCCCCCGGGCCTCGCCCAAGGGTCGAGGGGCGGCATCATAGAAGTGCGAAATGGCAGCGGCAACTCGGGAATTGGCCGCGCGCGGCGTGGGCCGGGCGCTCCTCCGGCGCGCGCGGACGGCGCTCAGAGCGTGCCGAGGGGCTCGGATTGCCTAGCCGCGGCTGCCGCAACCCGGACCGCCCGGCGGCGGCGCAGCACAAAGTGCCCCATGAGCCCGGCAAAGGTCAGAAGAACGAGGATCGTAGCGACCGCGCCGACGGCCGGGTCGATGTTGTCCTGGATGCCGTCCCAAATGCGGCGCGGCAAGGTGTAGACGTGGCGACTGGTGAGGAAGAGGGTCACCACGATCTCGTCCCACGACAGGATGAAGGCGAAGAAGCCGCCCGCCAGCATGCCGGGGAGAATGCTCGGGACGATCACGTAACGGATGGCCTGCGCGATCGAGGCCCCCAGGTTGCGCGCCGCCTGCTCGAGACGGAGATCGAAGTTGGCGAGCGACGCCGAGACCGTGATCAGCACGTAAGGCAGGCCCTTGACCCCGTGGGCGATGATCAGTCCGGGGAAAGTATCGAGCAGTCCCCAGCTCGCCCAGACGCGGTAGAAGCCGAGCGCGTGCACGATCGCGGGCACGATCATGGGGGCGAGCATGATGAAGCGCAGCAGCTCCGACCAGCGGCTGGCGACGCGCCAGCAGCCGATCGCGGCGAGCGTTCCGAAGAGAATGGCCAAGGCGGAGGCCGAGCTCGCGACGATGATGCTATGGAGGATGCTGTTGATCCAGCTCGGATCGCTGAGGAGCGCTTGATAATGCCGCAACGAGATCGTCCCATGCGGCAGCGACAAATAGCGCTCGGGCGTGAGCGACACGGGAAAGACCACGATCATCGGGAGCACGAGAAAGAGCAGCACGATCCAGGCGAGGCAGATCACAAGCGCAAGCTCGAGGCTGATGCGCCTCTCGCTCATGCCGCACCGAACAGCTTGCGCGGGCTGACGAAGCGGCTCATCAGCGCCAGCATGAGGAAAACCGTGATGAGCAGGCTCGTGGCGAGCATCGTGCCCAGGCCCCATTGCAGCGTCTCGACGATTTGCAGCGCTATGTACTCGGCGATCATCACCACGCGGCCGCCGCCTAGGATCGCGGGCGTCACGAAGAAGCCAAGCGAGAAGATGAAGACGAGGACGCCGGCGCCGACGATCCCGGGCAGGCTCAAGGGCAGATGGACCCTGGCGAAGGCCTGCAGCGCCGACGCTCCGAGCCCGCGCGCCGCCGGCACGAGACGCCGGTCGATGCCCTTCATGTTCACGTAAAGCGGCAGCACGGCGTAGGGAATCATGTAATGGGTCATGCCGACGATGACGCCGAACTCGTTGCGCACGAGCGGAAGCGGGCGGTCGATGATCCCGGCCCCGAGCAGCATCGAGTTGAGCAGCCCGCCGGGATGCAGGACGGCGACCCAGGCGAACGCCCGTACCAGGACCGAGATCCAGAAGGACAACAGCACGAAGAAGAGCATCCAGGCCTCGTGGGTACGCGACACGTGGAGCACCGCGTAGGCAACGAGGTAGCCGAGGACCATGGTGAGCGCGGTGGTGATCAGGCAGACCCGCGCGGTGATCCACAGGATGTGCTGTACCGCGCCGTTGGTGAAAAGCAGCGCGTAATTCTCGAGCCCGAGTCTCGGCTCCGAGACGCTGATCCACAGCACTTGGCTCAGGGGGTAGAGATAAAAGACCGCGAGCAGGGCCAGGGGCACGAGGATGAGGGGCCAATAGGCGGCGCTGCCAAAATTCCTGCCCAAGCCCTCCCCCCTCACAGCTGCCGCGCCCGTGTCGCGCGGCGGGCCGGCGATTTCAGTCTAGCGAAAATTCTGCTATACGCCAGGGCACCGAGGCAAGCTCGGCCAGTGGCGCCGAAAGCGCGCAAGGACAAGACGAGCGCGAAGACAATTCCGCTGGGGAAAAACGCGAAAGGGGAGAACGATGGAACAGGATTCCGGGTTCGCACGCGACAGCATCGAGCTCTTGCGGGAGCGGCTTGCCGGCAAGCCCGTCAGCCGACGCGGCTTTCTCGCGGCTTGCGCGCTGCTCGGGCTTTCGCCGACGCTGTTCAAAATCACGCCGGCTTCGGCAGAGGGCAAGGAGCTGGTGCTGTGCAATTTCGGCGGCGACGCCATCGCGGCCTTCAACAAGGCCTGGGTCGAGCCGTTCATGGCCAAGAACCCCGGCATCAAGGTGGTGATCGACGGCACGGGTCCGACGTCCGGGAAGATCAAGGCCATGGTGGAGAGCGGCAAGGTCGGGTGGGACGTGGTCGACCGCAACCTGGCGGCCGCTGTCGAGCTGGGGCAGCAGAACCTGCTCGACGAGATCGACTACGGCATCGTCGACCGAGGAAAGGTGCGCCCGGAGCATGCCGGCAAATGGGCGGTCGGCAGCTATATCTACTCCTATCCGCTGGTCTACGACAGCAAGGCATGGGGCGGTCGGGTGCCGACGGGCTGGAAGGATTTCTTCAACCTCAAGGATTTTCCCGGCAAGCGCATGCTGCGCAAGTACATCGACGGGCAGCTCGAGGCGGCGCTCATCGGCGATGGCGTCGATCCCAAGAAGCTCTATCCCCTCGACGTCAAGCGTGCCCTCGACAAGATCCGCTCGATCAAGGACCAGGTCATCTTCTGGGCCAACGGTGCCGAGAGCCAACAGGCCTTCCGCAACGGCGAAGTGGTCATGGGTAATATGTGGAACACGCGCTGCACGGTTCTCAAGGACGAGAGCAAGGGTCGCATCGACTTCACCTTCAACCAGGCGAGCGTCTGGATCGGGGCCTGGTTGGTGCCGAAGGGCAGCAAAGGCGGCAGCGACGCCATGAAGTTCATCGCCTCCACGCAGGACCCCGCGGAGCAAGTCGAGCTTTTCAAGCTGATCGGCAACGGGCCGGTCAATCCGGCGGCGGCGGCGCTCGTTCCGGCCGAGCTCAAGCCCCTCGACCCCGGCTCGCCGGAAAATTACGCCAAAGAGGTCTTGGCCGATCCGGAGTGGTACGCGGCCAACAGTGCGACGGCGCTCAACCAGTATCTGGAAATGGTGTCGTCCTGAGGGCGGCGAGACCGTACTCGGCGGAAGCCGCTCTCCGCCGGCCGGGGGCGGCTCCGCGCAGAACGGAATCCATTTCGGTGGAAGCAGCCCCCTCACCCTACCCTCTCCCCCTGAAGGGGGAGAGGGTTGCGCAGCCTTAGCGAGCGTGGCGAGCTTAGGCAAAGCTGGGTGAGGGGGCGATTCCACTTCGTCGGATATTGCTCTGGGTGCCGACGTCTCATTCCGCGGCCTGGCTCTTGCGCTCCTTCTCCTGGAGCGCGAAGGCACCCGCGACCTCGCTGCCCGTTGTGTACCAGAGCCTCGGAAAGCGCCGCGTGAAGGCCAGGAACTCCCGCAGAATGCCCAGGCGCATCGGCCGGCCGGTCACCTGCGGGTGCATGACCAGCACGAAGACGCCACCCATCTCGTAGATCGCGCGAAACTCGTCCTGCCAGATCGACAGCACGTGCTCGCGCGTGAAGAGCGGTCGCGGCGCGCGCAAATGCGTGGCGCCGAAGTTCCAGTCGTCGAGCGAGGGATGCTCCGGCAGCTCGATGGGGCCGGCGCGCCCGTCGCGCAGCCGATGCCGATAGGGGTGGATGTCGTCCTTGAAGCAGCTGTTGTACAGGAAGCCGCGCTCGACGAGCGCTTCCAGCAGGAAATGGCATGATTCGCTGCTGGGCGGCCGATAACCTTTCGGGCGCACGCCGAAGTGGCGCCTCATGGCGTCGAGCCCGCGCTCGAGCTCCTCGATGATCTGCTCTGGCCGGGCGGGGTCGGGGCGATAATGCAGGTAGCCGTGATGCGCGAGCTCGTGCCCGTCGCGGAGGATCGTCTCGACGCGGCCGGTGTGGTTGTCGACCGTCCAGCCGGGCGTGAAAAAGGTCGCCTTGAGACCCTCCGCCTTGAGCAGCTCGAGGATTTTGACGACGCCGACCTTGGCGCCGTAGCCTCCGAGCGAGAGGGTCGCGAGCAGCTCTGCGTTCTCCGGCTCCTTGCCGAGCCAGAGGGATTCGGCATCGAAATCGAAGGTCAGGCAAACCGCGCATTGGGCGCCGTTGGGCCAACGTACCGGCACGCTCTCGGCTGTCATGACCGCTTCTCCCTCCGCTTGCGATGAGCGAGACTATTATGCGGCGAGCGGCAGCGCAAACCGGCTCGCCGCGACGCGCTCGCCCTGGCGCGGCGCTTATGGGGCATGCTAGAGAGGCGCCACCCAAGGCCCCGGGGGCGAGGCATCCCATTCCTGGCTGCGGCACTCTTTCATGGCACGTCGCGGATTGATTGCGGGAAACTGGAAGATGAACGGGCTCGGGCCGGGCGCTGCCGGGCTCGACGGGCTGGCGCTGGCACGCGAGCTTCTGGCGCGGCTGCGGCAAGGGCCAAGACCGCGCGCCGATCTCGTGGTGGCGCCGCCCGCGACCTTGATCGCGCGCGTGGCCCAGATCCTGGCAGGCAGCGCCATCGCAGTCGGCGGCCAGGACTGCCACGCCGAGCCGAGCGGGGCGCATACCGGCGACCTCAGCGCCGAGATGCTGAAGGAGGCGGGTTGCCGCTACGTCATCGTCGGCCATTCCGAGCGGCGCGCCGACCACGGCGAGGGCAGCGCAATCGTGCGCGCCAAGGCGGCCGCCGCGCACCGCGCCGGCCTCATCGCCATCGTCTGCGTGGGCGAGCGCGAGGCGGCGCGCCTTTCCGGCACGGCCGCAGCCGTGGTCGGCCGGCAGCTCGCCCAATCGCTGCCTCAGTCAGCGAGCGCGGCCAACACGGTCGTGGCCTATGAGCCCGTATGGGCGATCGGCAGCGGGCGGACGCCGACCGGCTCCGAAATCGCCGCGATGCACGGCCTCATCCGCAGCGCGCTTGCCGGCCGCACGGCGGATGGGGAAGAGATGCGCATCCTCTACGGCGGCTCGGTCAAGGCGCAAAACGCGCGCGAGATTCTGCGCGCGCCCGATGTGGACGGCGCCCTCGTCGGGGGGGCCAGCCTGGACGCCGAAGCGTTCTGGGCGATTGCCCAATCAATTCCCTAGCGCGAAGCGCGGGAAGGCACTACATAGCCACTCGGCCACCGGGCCTTTTGGGGCGGCAAATTCTCGCGAGTCGCGGCAATGCAGGCAGTCCTCGTCGTCATCCATGTCATCTTGGCGGTAGCGCTCATCGCCGTCGTGCTGCTGCAACGGAGCGAGGGGGGCGCGCTCGGCATTGGCGGCGGCGGCGGCATGAGCGGCTTCATGACCGGGCGCGGTGCCGCCAACCTCCTGACGCGCGCGACCGCGGTTCTCGCCCTCTGCTTCATGTTGACGAGCCTGGGGCTCGCCTGGCTCGCCGGCCGCACGCCGGAGCAGCGCTCGATTCTCGACCAACCGTCTAGGCATGCCGCACCGATCGAGCAGGCTCCGGCGGCTCCCGCGCCGGCGCCGGCCCCTGCCGCTCCCGCCGCGCCTGCGGCACCCGCGGCACCCAAGACGCCGGCACCGCCGATCGGGCAATAGCAGCGCTGTCAAGCAGGATTTTTCGCGAGCCAGCCGCGCCGCCGCTTCTTTCGCGTTGGCTTGCCGCGCCGGGATGCTATAATGGTGGCCCATGCAGCGGTACATCTTCATTACCGGCGGCGTGGTCTCCTCTCTCGGCAAGGGCATAGCGTCGGCGGCACTCGGAGCGCTTCTCCAGGCCCGCGGCTTCACCGTGCGCCTGCGCAAGCTCGATCCCTACATCAACGTCGATCCAGGGACGATGAGCCCGTATCAGCACGGCGAGGTCTACGTCACCGATGACGGGGCGGAGACCGATCTCGACCTCGGCCATTACGAGCGCTTCACCGGCGTCGCCTCGCGGCGCAGCGACAACATCACGACGGGGCGCATCTATTCGGACGTGATCGCGCGCGAGCGCCGGGGCGACTATCTCGGCGCCACGGTCCAGGTCATCCCCCACATCACGGACGCGATCAAGGACTTCATCCTGGCGGACGCCGGCGGTGCCGACTTCGTGCTGTGCGAGATCGGCGGCACGGTGGGCGACATCGAGGGGCTGCCCTTCCTCGAGGCGATCCGCCAGCTCGGCAACGAGCTCGGGCCCGAGCGAAGCATGTTCGTGCACCTGACGCTGGTGCCCTACATCGCGAGCTCCCACGAGCTCAAGACCAAGCCGACCCAGCACTCGGTCAAGGAGCTGCAGAGCGTCGGCATCAAACCCGACGTCATCCTGTGCCGCAGCGAGCGGCCGATCCCCACGAGCGAGCGGCGCAAGATCGCCCTCTTCTGCAACGTGCGCGAGGAGTGCGTGATCCAGGCGCTCGACGTCCCCACCATCTACGAGGTGCCGCTGCGCTACCACGCCGAGGGCTTCGATACCCAGGTCGTCAAGCATTTCGGCATCCGACAAGAGGGCGAGCCCGACCTCGCGCGCTGGCAAAGCATCGTCGAGCGCATCCGCAAGCCCGAAGGCGAGGTGACGATCGCGGTGGTCGGCAAATACACGCACCTGCTCGACGCCTACAAGTCGCTCTCCGAGGCGCTTGCGCACGGCGGCGTCGCCAACCACGTGCGCGTCAATATGAACTGGATCGATTCCGAGATCTTCGAGCGGGACGACACCATCCACCACCTCGAGGGCGTGCACGGCATCCTGGTGCCGGGTGGCTTCGGCGAGCGCGGCTCGGAGGGCAAGATCCAGGCGGCGCGCTTCGCGCGCGAGCGCCAGGTGCCCTACTTCGGCATCTGCTTCGGCATGCAGATGGCCGTCATCGAGGTGGCGCGGCACGTGGCCGGGCTCGAGGGCGCCGGCTCGACCGAGTTCGGCCCTGCCAAGCATCCGGTCGTCGGCCTGTTGACCGAATGGATGCGCGGCAACGTGCTCGAGCACCGCGCCATCGGCGACAATCTCGGCGGCACCATGCGGCTCGGCGCGTACGATTGCGTGCTCGCGAAGGGGAGCCATGTGCACGAGGCCTACGGCCTCGACCAGATCAGCGAGCGCCACCGTCACCGCTACGAGGTGAACATCAACTACAAGGTCCAACTCGAGGGCGCGGGCCTGCGCTTCTCAGGCATGTCGCCCGACGGCGAGCTGCCCGAGATCGTCGAGATCCCCGACCACCGCTGGTTCATCGGCGTGCAGTTCCACCCGGAGCTCAAGTCGAAACCGCTCGAGCCGCACCCGCTCTTCACCTCCTTCATCAAGGCGGCAGTGGACCAGAGCCGGCTGGTGTAGGCGCGTTTTACGCTGGTTGCGCAGCCGGGCTTCGTATAAGTCTACGGCTTGTCGGTTTCCGCGCGAGCAGCCCCATGACCACCCCGCGCCACGTCCGCATCGGCGATCTCGAGGTCGGCAACGACCGGCCGCTCACCCTCATTGCGGGCCCGTGCGCGCTCGAGTCGCGCGCGCACGCGCTCGAGATGTCTCTCGCCCTCAAGGAGATTACCGCGAAGCTCGGCATCGGCCTCATCTACAAGACCTCTTTCGACAAGGCGAACCGCACCTCGCTCACCAGCCCGCGCGGGCTCGGGCTTTCCGAGAGCCTGCCCATCCTCGCCGAGGTGCGCGAGAGCCGCGGCATCCCGGTCTTGACCGACGTGCACGAGCCGCCCCAATGCGCGATCGTAGCCCAGGCCGCGGACGTGCTGCAGATACCCGCCTACCTCTGCCGGCAGACCGACCTCCTCGTCGCCGCCGCGCGCACGGGACGCGCCATCAACGTCAAGAAGGGGCAGTTCCTCGCTCCCTGGGACATGGCGAACGTCGTCGCCAAGATCACCCACGAAGGCAATCACGAGGTGCTTCTGACCGAGCGCGGGGTGTCCTTCGGCTACAACACGCTCGTCTCCGACATGCGCGCGCTGCCGATCATGGCGAAGACGGGCTTTCCCGTGGTTTTCGACGCCACCCATTCGGTGCAGCAGCCGGGCGGGCAGGGGAGCAAGAGCGGCGGCGAGCGGCAGCACGTGCCCGTACTGGCGCGTGCCGCCGTGGCGGTCGGCGTCGCCGCCCTCTTCATGGAGACGCATCAGGATCCCGATCATGCGCCGTCCGACGGCCCCAACATGGTCAAGCTCAAGGACCTGCCGGCGCTGCTCGAGACCCTGCTCGAGCTCGACCGCATCGCCAAGGCGAGGCCGATCGAGATTTGAGGCGCCGAGCCTTGCGCCAGGCGCCAGCGCCCGCTATTGCTCTCGCGCTCACTCACGAGGAGCGTGTCATGACCGCCATCACCGACATCCGTGCCCGCGAGATTCTCGACAGCCGCGGCAATCCGACCGTCGAGGTCGACGTAGAGCTCGAGACCGGGACGATCGGCCGCGCCGCGGTGCCGTCCGGGGCCTCGACCGGCCAGCACGAGGCGGTCGAGCTGCGCGACGGCGACAAGGCGCGCTACGGCGGCAAGGGCGTGCTCCAGGCGATCGTCGCGGTCGAGGGCGAGATCTTCGACGCGCTCTCGGGCCTCGAGGCCGAGGAGCAGGAGCATCTCGACCACCTCATGATCAAGCTCGACGGAACGCCCAACAAGAGCCGGCTCGGCGCCAATGCCATCTTGGGCGTGAGCCTCGCCGCCGCGCGCGCCGCCGCCGAGGAGCGCGGCTTGCCGCTCTACCGCTACATCGGCGGGGTCTCGGCGCGTACCCTTCCCGTGCCGCAAATGAACATCGTCAACGGCGGCGCGCACGCGGACAATGCGATCGACATCCAGGAGTTCATGATCATGCCGCTCTCGGCCGCGAGCGTGGCCGAGGCGGTGCGCATGGGCTCGGAGGTCTTCCAAGCGCTCAAGAAGCGGCTCAAGGAGGCGGGCCACAATACCAACGTCGGCGACGAGGGCGGCATGGCACCCAACCTCAAGAGTGCCGACGAGGCGCTCGGCTTCATCGTGAGGGCGATCGAGGCGGCCGGCTATCGCCCGGGCGAGGAGATCGCCTTGGCCCTCGATGCGGCGGCGAACGAGTTTCACCGCAAGGGCAAATACGTGCTGGAAGGCGAGGGCAAGAAGCTCGATGCTGCCGGCATGGTCAAGTACTACGAGGCGCTCGTGCGCCGCTATCCGATCATCTCGCTCGAGGACGGCATGGCCGAGGGCGATTACGCCGGCTGGGCCGAGCTCACCACGGCACTCGGCAAGAAGATTCAAATCGTCGGAGACGATATCTTCGTGACCAACCCGGCGCGCCTCAGCGCTGGCATCGAGAAGGGCCTGGCCAACGCCATCCTCGTCAAGCTGAACCAGATCGGCACCCTTTCCGAGACGCTCGAAACCGTTGAGATCGCCCAGCACGCGGGCTACCGCGTGGTCATCTCGCACCGCTCGGGCGAAACCGAGGACACCACCATCGCCGACTTGGCGGTCGCCACCAACTGCGGCCAGATCAAGACGGGATCGCTCACGCGCTCCGAACGTCTCGCCAAATACAACCAGCTCATCCGCATCGAGGAGGAGTTGGGCCCGGCGGCCCGCTACGCCGGTCGAAGCGTGCGGCGCTGAGACGCGGCGGCGACGTCGCGATCGCGACTCGGGCGCAGTTTCGCCGCGCTGGCTCGATCCGCCTGAGTCTTTCGCCGAAGATTTGCCGTCGCAGCGGCGAAGATTGATGGAAATCGGCAGCTGAGGCCGGAAAATCGGGCAGGCTTTTGATTTGCCTATTGACCAGCGTGAATCTCCTGTGATTCGCTTCTGGTCATGAGCCTCACGCGCGAGATCACCAAGCGGCTTCCCGGCATCTCGGCCCAGCTCTTGTTGGCGTGCCTCACCGTCTACTTCGCCTATCACGCGGTCGAGGGAGATCGCGGGGTCAATGCCTGGTGGGGACTGCGCGAGAAGATCGCGCTCGCCGAGGCGACGCTCGCGGCACTCAACAGCCAGCGCGCCGGCCTCGAGGAGCGCGTCGCACACCTGCGCCCCGAAAGCCTTGATCCCGACATGCTCGAGGAGCGTGCGCGCGTGCTGCTCAATTTCGGCCGGCCGGACGAGGTCGTCATCCTCTTGCCCAAGGCGGACACCAAGCCCTAGGCCGCGCTCTCCAAACCACAGCAGCCGCCTTCTCGCGGCAATGGCGCATCGCGGCGGGCGGGGCGTACGCTCGGCGAGGACAGCCTCGCCTGCCGGGCTGATCGCAGCGCTTGTTAACCGAAATTTGGTTAAAACGTCATTGTGCATTGCGATAGAAGCATTTTTCGGCACCGGGTTCCTTGAAAACGTCATCTCTCCGGGCTACTAGTCAAAGGAGCTAGGGAGGCGGCCGCAGAGCCGGCCGCGACTCGTTTTTCCGAGGATCAGCCGAAGGATGACGTGATGGCCAACGCCAAGACCACGCGCGCCAAGCCGCGGGCGAAGAGCGCTCGGGCCGAGGAGCTCTTGACCCTCTATCGCGAGATGCTGTTGATCCGACGCTTCGAGGAGAAGGCGGGTCAGATGTACGGCATGGGCCTCATCGGCGGCTTCTGCCACCTCTATATCGGGCAGGAAGCCGTGGTGGTGGGCTTGCAGGCCGCGAGCCGGCCGGGCGATGCGGTGATTACGAGCTACCGCGATCACGGCCACATGCTGGCGTGCGGGATGGACCCGAAAGGGGTGATGGCGGAGCTGACCGGCCGGCGCACCGGCTATTCCAAAGGCAAGGGCGGCTCGATGCACATGTTCAGCCGGGAGGCCAACTTCTTCGGCGGACACGGCATCGTCGGTGCCCAAGTGCCCATCGGTGCCGGGCTCGCCTTCGCCTTCAAATATCGCAACGAGCCCAAGGTCTCATTCACCTATCTCGGCGACGGCGCCGTCAATCAAGGCCAGGTCGGCGAGGCCTTCAATATGGCGGGGCTGTGGAAGTTGCCGGTCGTCTTTGTGATCGAGAACAACAAATACGGCATGGGCACCTCGATCGAGCGCGCCTCCGCCCGCACGGATTTCTACCACCGCGGCGCGCCCTACGGCATCCCGGGCGAGGTGGTCGACGGCATGGACGTCGTCGCGGTCAAGGCAGCGGGTGAGAAGGCGGTCGAGCAGGCCCGCGCCGGCAAGGGCCCTTACATCCTCGAGATGATCACCTACCGCTACCGCGGGCACTCGATGTCCGATCCCGCGAAGTACCGCTCCAAGGAGGAGGTGCAGCGCATGCGCCAGGAGCGCGATCCGATCGATCGCCTGCGCCAGCGCCTCGAGGCCGAAGGGGTGACCGACGAGGAGGGCCTCAAGAAGATCGATCGGGAGGTCAAGGACATCATCCAGGCCGCCGCGGACTTCGCCCAGCAGAGCCCGGAGCCAGATCCCGGCGAGCTCTATACCGACGTGCTGGCGCCGGCTTGAGCGGACGGAGGGAGGACCGACATGCCGATCGAGGTGTTGATGCCGGCGCTCTCGCCGACCATGACCGAAGGCAAGCTCGCGAAATGGCTCAAGCAGGAAGGCGATGAGGTGAAGGCGGGCGACGTCCTCGCCGAGATCGAGACCGACAAGGCGACGATGGAGATCGAGGCGGTCGACGAGGGCAAGCTCGGCAAGATTCTCGTGGCCGCGGGCAGCGAGGGTGTCGCGGTCAATACGCCCATCGCCCTTCTCCTGGGCGATGGCGAAAGCGCATCCGCGCTCGCGGGCGCGCAACGCGCGGCCGCAGTACCTCCATCGCCTGCGACCGCGGCTCGGGCACCAGCACCCGCTCAACCTGCGGCCAAGGCACCCCTTGCCGCAGCCGCGGCCGGCACGGCACCACGCCCGGCCGTCCCCGCCGCCGAGCCGGAATACGCCGGCCCCACCAAGACGCAGACGGTGCGCGAGGCGTTGCGCGACGCGATGGCCGAGGAGATGCGCCGCGATGCAAGCGTCTTCCTCATGGGAGAGGAGGTGGCGCAGTACCAAGGCGCCTACAAGGTGAGCCAGGGCCTGCTCGAGGAGTTCGGCGAGCGCCGCGTGATCGACACGCCCATCACCGAGCAGGGTTTCACCGGCCTCGGCGTGGGTGCCGCCTTCAACGGCTTGCGCCCGATCGTCGAGTTCATGACCTTCAATTTCGCCATGCAGGCGATCGACCAGATCGTCAATTCGGCGGCCAAGACGCGCTACATGTCGGGCGGCCAGATGAGTTGCCCGATCGTCTTCCGCGGCCCCAATGGTGCTGCCGCGCGCGTGGCGGCGCAGCACTCGCAATGCTACGCGAGCTGGCTCGCCCATGTGCCGGGGCTCAAGGTGGTGGCACCCTACTCGGCGGCCGACGCCAAGGGCCTGCTCAAGGCGGCGATCCGCGACCCGAACCCGGTCATCGTGCTGGAGAACGAGATCCTTTACGGCCACAGCTTCGAGGTCCCGGAGCACCCCGATTGGGTGGTGCCCATCGGCAAGGCGAAGGTCGAGCGTGCCGGCAACGACGTCACCATCGCCGCCTTCTCCCTCATGGTCCAGCGCGCGCTCGAGGCGGCGGAGCTCCTGGCCAAGGAGGGGATCAGCGCCGAGGTGATCAACCTGCGCACGATCCGACCGCTCGACGCGGCCGCCATCGTCGAATCGATCAAAAAGACGAACCGCCTTGTCACGGTCGAGGAGGGCTGGCCCTTCGCCGGCATCGGCGCCGAGCTCGCCGCGGTGATGATGGAAGAGGCCTTCGATTGGCTCGACGCGCCGGTGGTGCGGATCTCGGGCGCGGACGTCCCCATGCCCTATGCCGCGAGCCTCGAGCAGCTGGCGCTCCCGCACGCCGCCGCCATCGTCGAGGCCGCGAAGCAAGTGTGCTACCGCAGCTGAGCGCACGCGCGCCCGCTCACCATCCGAGGGAAAGGTCATGCCCACGCAAATCCTGATGCCAGCCCTCTCGCCCACCATGACCGAGGGCAAGCTCGCGAAGTGGCTCAAGAAGGAGGGCGAGGAGGTGCACGCCGGCGACGCGCTTGCCGAGATCGAGACGGACAAGGCTACCATGGAGGTCGAGGCGGTGGATGAGGGCACCATCGGCAAGCTGCTCGTCGCCGAGGGTACGGACGGGGTCAAGGTCAACACGCCGATCGCACTTCTGCTCGCCGAGGGCGAGGACGCGAAGGCGCTCGCGGCGGCGGCGGCATCACCGCCTAAGCCTGCGCCCAGCGCTCCGCAAGCGGCGGCACCGGCTGCCGCAGCGCCCGCGGCCAAGCCGGCGCCAAGTGCTGCGGCAGTACCGGCACCGGCGCCAGCGGCCGAGCGCGGCAATGGCCAGGACCGGGTCGTTGCCAGCCCGCTCGCGCGCCGCATGGCACAGCAGGCCGGCCTCGATCTCGCAAGCCTGCGCGGGAGCGGCCCGCACGGCCGCATCGTGCGCGCCGACATCGAGGCGGCCCTCGCCAAGGGCGCTCCGGCACCGCCTCGCGCCGCGGCAGCAGCACCCCCACCTGCGGCGCGACCGGCACCCGTGGTCGAGCTCCCGGGCGCAGCACCCTACCGAGAGGTGCCGCACAGCACGATACGCAAGATCATCGCGCGCCGGCTCACCGAGGCGAAGCAGCAGCAGCCGCATTTTTATATCTCGATCGATTGCGAGATCGACGCCCTTCTAAAGGCGCGCCAGGAGCTCAATGCCAGGGCGCCGGAAGGAAAGGGCGGGTACAAGCTCTCGGTCAACGACTTCGTGATCCGGGCGGCGGCGTTGGCGTTGCGCAAGGTGCCGGCGGCGAATGCGTCCTGGACGGAGGAGGCGGTGCGGCTTTACACCCGCGCCGACATCTCGGTCGCCGTCGCGATTCCGAACGGCCTGATCACGCCCGTGATCCGGGGCGCCGATCAAAAGGGCCTGGCCGAGATCTCGAACGAGATGAAGGAGCTCGCCGCGCGCGCGCGCGAGGGCAAGCTCAAGCCCGAGGAGTTTCAGGGCGGCACCTTCTCGATCTCGAACCTGGGCATGTACGGCATCCGCGAGTTCGCCGCCGTGCTCAACCCGCCGCAAGGGGTGATCCTTGCGGTGGGAGCCGGCGAGCAGCGCGCCGTCGTGAAGGAGGGTGCGCTTGCCATCGCCACGGTGATGACCTCGACGCTCTCCGTCGACCACCGGGTGGTGGACGGCGTCATCGCCGCCGAATTTCTCGCCGCCTACAAGAAGCTCATCGAAGATCCGCTCACGATGCTGTTGTAATTTTTCGTCATTGCGCAGGCAGGTCGGCACGCAATGACGTTCTGGGAGTGAGGGCTGGGCATGGCGGATACAACGTTCGACATCATCGTCGTGGGCGGCGGGCCGGGGGGCTATGTCGCCGCCATCCGCGCGGCCCAGCTCGGCATGAAGGCAGCCGTGATCGAGCGCGAGCATTTGGGCGGCATCTGCCTCAATTGGGGCTGCATCCCGACCAAGGCCCTTTTGCGCTCGGCCGAGGTCTACCATCTCATGCAGCACGCCGACGAGTTCGGCCTGCGCGCAGAGAACGTCGCCTATGACGCCAAGAAGGTCGTCGAGCGCTCGCGCAAGGTGGCGGCCCGCCTCTCGAACGGGGTCAAGTTTCTGCTTAACAAGAACAAGGTCTGCGTCTTCGACGGCCACGGCAAGCTCGCGGGTGCGGGCAAGCTAGCGGTAACCAAGGACGGCAAGGCGATGGCCGAGCTTGCGGCCAAGCACATCGTGCTCGCGACGGGCGCGCGCGCGCGCGCGTTGCCCGGCCTCGAGCCCGACGGCAAGCTGGTGTGGACCTACAAAGAGGCGATGGTGCCGCGGGCGCTGCCGAAATCGCTCCTGGTCATCGG